>NZ_QUIU01000007.1:0-137467 GCF_003480225.1 Clostridium sp. AM34-9AC | reverse complement strand
GGCGTAATCCATGTTTTTTCTCTGCTGAGCCCCGGAAGTTTTCGACAAGCAGGGCGTAATCCATGTTTTTTCTCTGTTGAGCCCCGGAAGTTTCCGACAAGCGGGGCGTAATCCATGTTTTTTCTCTGCTGAGCCCCGGAAGTTTTCGACAAGCAGGGCGTAATCTACATTTTTCTTCTACTATGTCCCGAAGATAAAACCATCCGCAATGAGCCACGCTATTCATAAGACTGTCAGCATAAAACGCTGCCAATCTTATTTCATATCGCGGCGTTCGCCGCATCTCGGCATAAGTAAAGACAGCGAATCATGCGCGAGCGCCCATCGCTGTCTTCACTATGCCTATGCGCGGCTCATTGCTCGCATAACTTTCTAGTTATTTCCGGCCCGGGCGCAGATTTTCCAGCACTTCATCCGGCACATACAGCTTGCCCCAGCCGGTGCCGAGGTCGATCTTGGGCTTATTGGCACCGTGGAAGTCGGAGCCGCCGCTGATCTTCAGGTCGTATTTGGAGGCAAGCCCCCGGATCTGGCGTTCTTCAGCAGTGTTGTAGGTGCTGTAGATGGCTTCGATACCTACGAGGCCGATGCTCTTTAATTCTGCCACGAGGTTATCCAATCGCTCGTCGCTCATATGGTAGAGGATCGGGTGCGCCAGCACGGGAACGCCGCCGGCACCGAGGATCAGCTCCACCGCCTGAGCGGGGGTCACCTTTTCTCTCGGAACGAAACAGGGACAGTGGTCGCCCACATAGCGGTCAAATGCTTCCTTCATGCTCTGGATATAGCCGTGGGAGAGCAGATACCTTGCAAAATGCGCCCTGGTGATCACAGCACCGGGGAATTCTGCCAGAAGCGCTTCATAGGTGATATCAATGTCATGTTCTCGAAGGAGTGCGCACATTTTCTCGTTGCGGTTCTCCCGGGAATGGATGAAATCCTCCAGGTAATGAGCAAAATCCGGCTGGTGGTAATCAATGAAAAGTCCCACCATGTGGATATCTTTTCCATGGTATTCTGTGGAAAGTTCTATACCGGGGATGACTTCCGGCACCTGAGGCGCGGGAGCGTCAGCCGGGGATCCTTCCGCATACCGGATCGCCCGGTCCAATCCGTTTACGGTATCATGATCTGTGAGGGCGAAGGCACGCAGTCCCTTTTCCATCGCGTAATCGACTAATTCCTCCGGGGTGAAAGTGCCATCGGAGCAGGTGGAGTGTACGTGTAAATCTACCATAATAGTAAAGCTCCTTTCAAAAAATGGATGTCGGCATTACCGGCATCCATTTTATTTGTCTTAGTTCTCGTCGTCCTCGGTCTGTGCAGTGAATACAGTACGCTTTCTTGCCATTTCATCGCTTGCCAGATACTCATCGTAGGTAGTGATCTTGTCTACCAGGCTGCCGTTTGGCAGGATCTCGATGATACGGTTGGCGGTGGTCTGTACGAACTGGTGGTCATGGCAGGAGAACAGTGCCACACCGGGGAACTTGATCAGACCGTTGTTCAGTGCGGTGATGGACTCCATGTCCAGATGGTTCGTGGGCTCATCCAGGATCAGGCAGTTGGCACCGCTGATCATCATCTTGGACAGCAGACAGCGAACCTTCTCACCACCGGAGAGGATGCGGACCTTTTTCACACCGTCTTCGCCGGCGAACAGCATACGTCCCAGGAAACCACGGACATAAGTGGCATCCTTTACGGGAGAGTAGCCGGTCAGCCAGTCGGCGATGGTCATATCATTGTCGAACTCTGCGGTATTGTCCTTCGGGAAGTAGGACTGGGAAGTGGTAACACCCCACTTGTAGGTTCCCTCGTCCGGCTCCATTTCCCCGGCCAGGATCTGGAACAGAGTAGTCTTCGCCAGCTCGCAGCTACCTACGAAAGCCACCTTGTCTTCACGGCCCAGAGTGAAGGAAATGTCATCCAGCACCTTTTCACCGTTGATGGTCTTGGACAGATGCTCCACAGCCAGTACCTCGTTACCGATCTCACGCTCGGGGCGGAAGTCAATATAAGGATATTTTCTGCTGGAAGGCTTAATATCATCCAGCTCAATTTTTTCCAGTGCACGTTTTCTGGAAGTAGCCTGCTTGGACTTGGAAGCATTTGCGGAGAAACGCGAGATAAACTCCTGCAGTTCCTTGATCTTTTCTTCCTTTTTCTTGTTGGCTTCCTTCATCTGCTTGATCAGCAGCTGGCTGGACTCGTACCAGAAGTCGTAGTTACCGGCATACAGCTGAATCTTGCCGTAGTCGATGTCGGCGATCTGGGTACATACCTTGTTCAGGAAGTAACGGTCATGGGATACTACGATAACGGTATTCTCGAAATCAATCAGGAAATCTTCCAACCATGCGATCGCATCCAGATCCAGATGGTTGGTCGGCTCATCCAGCAGCAGAATGTCGGGATTACCGAACAGTGCCTTGGCCAACAGGACCTTCACCTTCAGGCTGCCGTCCAGATCCTTCATGAGAGAGTAGTGGAACTCGGTGCCGATGCCAAGACCGTTTAACAGCATGGCAGCATTGGACTCTGCTTCCCAACCGTCCATCTCGGCGAATTCCGCTTCCAGTTCGCTGGCACGGATACCGTCCTCGTCACTGAAATCTTCCTTGGCATAGATGGCATCCTTTTCCTTCATGATCTGGAAGAGACGTTCGTTACCCATGATAACAGTATCCATAACCACGTTGTCATCGTATTTGAAATGATCCTGTTCCAACACGGAGAGACGCTGACCGGGGGTGATGACGATATCACCTTTGGTAGTGTCCAGCTGACCGGACAGAATCTTTAAAAAGGTGGATTTACCGGCACCGTTGGCTCCGATGAGTCCGTAGCAGTTGCCCTCGGTAAACTTGATGTTGACATCTTCGAATAATGCTTTCTTACCCACACGGTAAGTTACGTTGTTTGCACTGATCATTCTAAAAACCTCTTCTTATTTATATGCGTTACAAAGTCACTTCTTCCATTATACATAAAAGCCCACATATTTCAAGGAGAAAGTGTGATATTTCAGCGTTTTCTCGGGCGGTGGACCAACCAGTGTGCCACGCTGGAACGACTTCCGTCACTTCGTGGTGGCTGATGCTTCGAAACAGGCACCCAATGCAAAAGCAGTTCCGGAAAGAAAATTTACCTCAATTTTACCCCCGAAGATTGCGAGAAGCATTCCCCTTTGATAGAATAGAACTATCAACTTGGGAGGTTTTCTTATGGAGACAAAATTAAATTACAAAAGAACGTTTCTGATCGCACTGGCTTTTCTTAGCATCTGTTCTTTCTGGCAGATGTATGACAACATTATCCCGCTGATCCTGCAGAACACCTATCACCTGGGAGAGACTATGACGGGAGCGGTCATGGCACTGGACAATGTGCTGGCCATCTTCCTGCTGCCGGTGTGCGGTATGCTGTCAGACAAGGTACATACGAAGCTTGGCAGAAGAATGCCATTTATCGTGGTGGGGACGATCCTGGCAGTGATCTTCATGATGATGTTGCCGATGATCGATAATGCGGAGAAGGCAAGATGGGCCACCGGAGGGTCCTTCAGTAACCAGGTGTTCTTTTTAGGGGTGCTGTTCCTCACGCTGGTGTCCATGGGACTGTACCGTTCTCCGGCGGTAGCACTGATGCCGGATGTGACGCCGAACCATCTGCGCAGCCGCGCCAATGCGGTGATCAACCTTATGGGAGCCGTAGGCGGTGTCTATGCCCTGATCATGATCAAGGTACTGGTGGGCAAAGGGGAAACACCGGATTACCTGCCGCTGTTTTCCAGCATTGCTGCAGTCATGGCTATTGCAGTGGGAATCCTCGTGATCACCATCCAGGAAAATAAGCTGCGGGAAGAAGTGGAAAAGGCAGAAGCCGCAAACGCAGACACCATAGAAGAAAAAGCGATGGCAGAAGGCGTGGAAGCTGCCGGAGAGATCGAGGCAGTGGGAGACACCGGAGAGGCAAAAGCTTTCGAGGAAAAACAGCAGACGGCAAAGACCGAAAGCACCAAGGACATGCCGAAGGATGTGAAGCGCAGTATGTACTTCATGCTGGCATCCATCTTCTTATGGTTCACCGCTTATAATGCCGTGACCACAGCATTTTCCCGTTATACGAAAGTAGTATGGAAGATGGAGGGCGGAAGCTTCGCCAACTGTCTGATGGTGGCTACCGTGGCAGCCATTTTCAGTTATATCCCTATCGGAGGTATTTCAGCGAAGATCGGCCGTAAAAAGACCATCATGGGCGGTGTCCTGCTGATGGCAGCCTGCTACGGAGCGGCTATTTTCGCCAGAGAATATCACCCCATCGTCAATGTGGCCTTTGCCCTGATCGGTGTGGCATGGGCAGCGATCAACGTGAATTCCTATCCCATGATCGTGGCCATGAGCAGTGGCAGCGATGTGGGTAAATTCACCGGAACCTATTACACCTTTTCCATGGCGGCGCAGATCCTGACTCCGGTATTGTCCGGATTTTTGCTGGAGAAGGTGTCCTATAACACTCTGTTCCCCTATGCGCTGTTCTTCTCCCTGATGGCATTCCTGACCATGACCCAGGTACGCCACGGCGATGTGAAGCCCCAGAAGAAGGAGAGCATTCTGGAGAACTTTGACGTGGACGATTAATAAAATAGACAATAAATCGTTAGAAAATCTTTAGAAATAGCTACTTGAAAATTGCGGGGCAGTGGATTAAAGTAAGATGCAGCAGCTTTTCGCGGAGACTAAGAGGGCGCAGAAAAGATGTATGTGAATCAAAACATAAGATAGAAGGTTGAATTGAGAATGAAAGTTTTAGCAATCATACTGATCGTCATTGTAGTGCTGGCGATTCTTTACTTCCTTATGATCATGCCCCGGATGATCCATAAGCCCGATACGGCCCCTTTTAAAGAATGGCTCTACGCCCACAGAGGCCTGCACGATAATGCAACGGAAGCACCGGAGAACTCCATGGCGGCATTCCGTAAGGCTGCGGATGCGGGCTTCGGTATTGAACTGGACATTCAGCTGACGAAGGACAAGATCCCCGTGGTGTTCCATGATTTTACATTAAAAAGAGTCTGCGGCGGCGAAGGCAAGATCAGTGATTATACCTACGAGGAATTGCAGCAGTTTCACCTGTGCGATTCTGTGGAGAAGATTCCGAAGTTTGAGGATGTATTGAAGATGGTAGACGGAAAAGTGCCTTTGATCGTGGAGTTCAAGATCGAGCGCACCGACCTGTCTTTGTGTCCCCTTGCAGATAAAATGCTGCGGGCCTACAAGGGAATGTATTGCATGGAGTCCTTCAACCCTCTGGGTGTGTGGTGGTATCGGAAGAAACATCCGGATCTGGTGCGAGGCCAGTTGTCCGATGCTTTTCTGAAAGAAGGAGAGTATGTCGGGATATTATATTTTGTATTGCAGAATCTGCTGCTGAACTTCGTGACCAAGCCGGATTTTGTGGCATACAATCATCATTATCCTGAAATCCTGTCCCGGAAGCTTTGCAGAGGTTTGTACCATAATACTGCAGCCGCATGGACCATCAAGAGCCAGAAGGAACTGGTCGAAGCGAGAAAACATTTCGATATTTTCATCTTCGACAGTTTTGTACCGGAAGCGGGAAAGTAGAGAAAACAGCATAAAAAGGTCGGTTCCATGCTCCCCAGGAAACCGGCCTTTTACTATATGCGATATGCGAGGAAAAATATGTATACCAAAGAAGAATTGAAACAGCAGTTACGGAATGTGGGACTTACGGGAAAAGAGACGATCCTGATCCATTCTTCCATGAAGGCCATCGGAGAAGTGGAGGGCGGTGCGGATATCGTGCTGGATGCCTGGATGGAATATTTTACGGAAGGCCTTCTGCTATTGCCGACCCATACCTGGGCCAATGTGAATGCACAGCACCCGGTGTATGACTATCGTAATACCCCATCCTGCGTGGGACTGCTGACCAATCTGTTCCGGCAGAGAGAGGGTGTGGTGCGCTCCCTGCATCCCACCCATTCTTTAGCGGGGTACGGAAAAAATGCTGCCGAATATCTGGCAGGAGAGGAAGAACGTAACACTCCATGTACCCCGGGAGGAGCCTACGACCGGCTGAAAGACTGCGGTGGTAAGATTCTGCTGGTTGGCGTTGGACATGAACGCAATACTTACATCCACAGTGTGGAAGAGGTGCTGAATGTTCCGAATCGTCTGGCGGCGGAGCCCATGTTATTGACAACGATCCTGCCGGACGGAAGAGAAAAGAAAGTATATATGAGAAAACACTATAATCCCGACCAGCCCCATATCTCGGAAGATTTTGTGAAATTGAACCAGGCGTTTCTGGATTGTGGAGCAGTGGAAGTGGTGATGTTCGGAGATGCGAAGTGTCTGCTGTGTGATGCGCAGAAAGTGTTCCGGGTGGTACGGCATGTGCTGGCACCGGATCCGGAATGTCTTGTGACGAAACCGGAGATTTCTGCAGAGCGGTGGAGAGGATTCCGGGCATGAAAAAGGATCAGTCCCGTGGGACTGATCCTTTTGGTCTGTCTTGCTATTAAGCTACAACAGTAACGTTGGTAGCACGGATCTTGCTGCTGTTCTGAGGATCGCACTCGGTATCGAAAGTTACCTTCTGGCCCTCTTCCAGAGACTTGAAACCATCAGCGTTGATTGCGGAAAAGTGTACAAATACTTCCTCGCCGTTAGCATCGTTGGTGATGAAACCATAACCCTTCTGAGCATTGAACCACTTAACTGTACCGTTATTCATTATTGGTACCTCCTTTAATAATTCAGGCTTTGCCTGATCCTTTTGATGATTCTAAAACGTAGGACAAAAAAATCACATATTTTTGTAAAGCATCCGTGAAAAAGTAGCAATGTCTTACAAAAATATGTGAGATCAATGACTTTCATTTAGAATACGGTTAGAGTATACCATTGCCCTGATCGAAATGTCAATAATTATCTTTGATTTTTAGACCTATTTTCTTATGGAAAAAGCATATGATTTTAAGAGCAACAGGATGCGGAGAATGACGATGGATCTTAGATTTTTGGGAAAAGTATTACAAGGGGCGCTGATCGGTCTGGGAGCGGTACTCCCGGGGATATCCGGCGGCGTTTTAAGTGTAGTGTTCGGAGTCTATCGACCGATCATGGAGCTGCTGTCGGATCCGGTACATAAGTGGCGGACCCATCTGCCGCAATTGCTCCCGTATATGATCGGTTCTGCGGCGGGATTTTTAGGTGTGGCGAATCTGCTTTCTTATGTGTTGGAGACCTATCCGGAGCAATCGGTCTGTGTATTTGTGGGGCTGATCGGCGGAATGCTGCCGTCCCTGTGGCGGGAAGCGGGAGAGCAGAGCAGGACCGGAGGAAACAGGATCGTCACCGGAGTGACGTTTGCGGCAATGATTTTTTTGCTGTTTTCGTTGCAGACTTCCAAGACTGCAGTGGAGCCGGGACTCGGAGCGTATCTGTTCTGTGGATTTGCCCTTGCTCTGTCGGTGATCGCTCCGGGGATGAGTTTTTCTACACTACTGATGCCCTTAGGACTGTATACACCGTTCGTAGAGGGGATCGCTCATCTTCGGCCGGAGGTGTTGATTCCCGGAATGACCGGCTGCGTGGTGACTTTTGTGTGTCTGGCCAGGCTGGTAAACCGCCTGCTTGAAAAACAGTATGCGGGGATGTTCCACGGGATCTTCGGGATCATCAGTGCAGCTACAGTGATGACGGTTCCATGGAACAGTTTTGCCACATCTCCGGAGACCGCATCCCGGAATCTGTTCTGCATGGCGGCAGGAATCGTGGCGGCACTTCTTTTGGAAGTTATGAATGAAAAAATGGCATGTTTTCCCGAAAATGAGACAGAATAAGGAGCGGGAACCTTATCATGGAAAAAGGAAGGTAGAAACATGCAGATGTATGACATCGTGGCAACGGGAGTGCTGGGACTGTTGGTCGGCTTCTGGTCTGGCAGGAGTATCCGGTGGAAAATGGAAGAAACAGAAGAGACAGGGGAAGACAGGGAAGAGAGAAAAAATACAGCAGCCAGGCAACTGGTGAGGGAAGGTGTCACTATAGGCAGCCCGGTGAACGGAGAGATCCGTAAGCGCATGGAAGAGACCTCTGAAGAGACCGCTGATGCCGGAACTGGCTGTATCAGCATCGTGCCAGAGGATGGAAAGGTCTATGCGCCCACGGCAGGAAAGGTATTGAAACTTTATCCCATGGGAAACCGGATCCGATTCCGCACGGACAGCGGACTGGAACTGCTGTTGAATATCTGCAGAGACAGGGAAGAACTGCACAGCGCCTATTATCATTGCAATGTCCTGCAAAACGAGATCGTGCGCAAAGGAAAACTGCTGATGGAATTTGATCAGGAGGGCCTGGCAAGGGAAGGCGTGGATACGGCGGTGACGGTGGAAATGTGCCAGATCCCGGAGCGGGGACAGATCGTCGGTACCTGGAAAGATTATATCCGGGCGGGAGAGGAACTTCTGTGGATACAGCGTAAGGGAAGGAATCAGGAAGACTCTTTCTGCCTGCGGTAAGCTCCGGGAGTGGTGTGATAAGCGGAATGAAAGGCCCGGAAAAAGGTGCGGGAGCTTCCGAATCCCACATCCAGCGCAATCTGCGTCACGGAGAGCTCCGTGGACAATAGAAGATCTCTGGCATAGTCCAGCCTTCGGGAGTTCACGTAATCAGGAAAAGTGGTGTGGAGTTTCTCAGTGAAGATCCGGGACAGGACAAAGCGGCTGACACCGAATTCTTTCGAGAGACTTTCCAGGGACAATTCTTCGGTATAGTGGGCATCCAGATAGAGAAGCAGTCTTTGCTCCAATTCCAGGTCATCTGTGTTTTTACGCACTTGCAGAGGCAACGATGGCAGCAGGTCTGCCAGCAGGAGTGTGAGATACCCTTCCGCATAGACTTGTACATCGGAAGGTGTGGGACGATCCTTTTCCATGGCAGCGGCCAGTGTTTTAAGTCCCTGCAGGGCAATACGGCTGTGCTCTGACAGGGAGGAGACGGTAAAGTCATTGTGGGCAGGCTTTTTGTTCTGGAAAAACTGGCGGAAAGAGTGGCAGAAATCCGGCTCGAAGATACAGAGCAGATTCTGACCGGGTTCCACATGCTTCAGGCCATGCATCTGGTTCGGAAAAACCAGAACACCCTGACCGGGGGTAAGTAAAAAATCTTGCTGTTCCACGGTGACGGTGGTGGAACCGCTCAATACATAGATCAACTCCAACTGTCTGTGAAGATGGACGGCATAGGGGTTGTTTTTGGATAAATATAAATAAAGCTGTTCCTGACGGTTCTGGTAAAAGAAACTCAATGGGATTCCCTCCTGCAACTTTTGTCACTATTATGACATTTATAGTTGCTAAATGCAAGATTTGACACAAACTAATGGGAAAATGGCACGCGATACAAGGGAACATCTGTTATACTGAAATTGTTCAGAAACAGGTAACTATTATCAAATGAGTGTTGAACACCTGCATTTGTAAATAAAAGGCGGCAAAGGCTGCGGAATGGAGAAATTATGGACAAGACCAAGATACATAAAATGTGGATCGCTGATCAGGGCGACGGCACCTATACCAACCCGATCCTGTATACCGATTATTCGGACCCGGATGCCATTCGTGTGGGAGAGGATTATTTTATGATCGCTTCCAGCTTCTGTAACACCCCTGCAGTGCCTCTGCTGCATTCGAAGGATCTGGTGAACTGGAAGGTCATCAATTACATCATTGACAAGCTTCCCTTTGACTATTATGACAAGCCGGTACACGGCTGTGGTACCTGGGCACCGGCCATCCGTTATCATGAGGGAACTTATTACGTATTTATCCCAATGCCGGACGAGGGCATCATGATGTGCAAGACCACGGATCCTTTCGGCAAGTGGAGCGAGCCGGCTTATGTGCGTAAGGTCGTGGGCTGGATCGATCCCTGTCCTTTCTGGGATGAGGACGGCAAAGCATACATGGTGACAGCTTTCGCCAGAAGCCGTATCGGTTTCAAGAGCATGCTGTATATGTCTCCCATCGAACCGGACTGCTCCGGAGTGCTGGATGACGGTCAGTTCATCTATGATGGCCATGCGACCCAGCCCACCATCGAGGGACCGAAGCTGTACAAGAGAAACGGCTATTACTATATCTTCGCTCCGGCAGGGGGCGTGAAGCCCGGCTGGCAGACCGTACTGCGGTCGAAAAATATTTACGGTCCCTGGGAGGAGAAAATCGTCCTGCATCAGGGAAATTCTCCTGTCAACGGACCTCACCAGGGTGCCTGGGTGGATACGCCGGACGGACAGGACTGGTTCCTGCATTTCCAGGATGTGGGCAATGCGGGACGTATCGTACATTTACAGCCCATGCACTGGGAAAACGACTGGCCGGTGATCGGCGTGAACGAAGTGGACGGATGCGGTGAGCCGGTACTGCATTACAAGAAGCCGAAAGTGGGAGCTGCATATCCTATCGATACCCCGGAGGACAGCGATTTCTTCGAAGGAGAAAACTTGGGATTACAGTGGCAGTGGAATGCCAATTATAAAAAGGAATGGTATGATCTGGAAAACGGCCAGCTCATTCTTCATGCCCAGGCCGCAGACCCGAAGACACAGCTGTGCGATATCAGCAATCTGTTATTACAGAAGTGGCCGGCACCGGAATTTTCTATTACCACCTGTCTGCATCTGGAAGAGATGAAAGACGGGGATGTGGCAGGACTGGTATCGCTGGGCGGATGTTATACAGCACTTGCAGTTCAGAAAATACACGGTAAAATGAGCCTGCAGCAGCGCACCGGCAACTGGACGAAGGACGATGAAGTGCGCACCGGTCTGGGCGAATGGAACAGTGATGTCATTTATATCCAGATGAAGGTGGAGAAGGAGATTTACCGTACATTTTATGTAGGAACCGCAGAAGAAAATTTACAGCCTGTGGGACAGATGGTGGAAGCAACTCCGGGCCGCTGGGTCGGTGTCAAGGACGGACTGTTTGCCATCAATGAGCAAGGTATGGAAGGCGGCCTGGTCGCTGCGGACTATTTCGTATATCAGGAGCTGTAACTATTCAGAGCCATGTAAATAGTATTGAATGCGCGTCGAATGCTTGCATTCGTAAGAGCATTTGATACTATTTATAGGGCGAAGTAACCACTATGAGCAAATAACATGCAAGCATGTTATTCAGGAAAGCCTCGTAGAGGCGGTTTTGCGAATGGGGTGCTGAATAGTTGCTGAATCATAAAATTACATTTCTATTTACAATGCAATGACAATGTGATATTTTGGCAGTTGTTAATGTGATGATAAAGGAACGATGTAAGGTATGACGGAAGAGAAAAAAATGTTATTTTCACAGGATGCACTGAAAAAATTATTGTGGCCGCTGATCATAGAGCAGTTTTTGGCAATCGCAATGGGAATGGCGGACACGGTGATGGCGGCCAGTTGTGGAGAAGCTGTGGTATCCGGAATCTCTCTGGTGGATAGTATCTGCGTATTGCTGATCGGTCTGTTCACGGCCATGGCCAGCGGCGGTGCGGTCGTGGCGGCGCAATATATGGGACACGGAGATAAGGAAATGGTAGGCCGGGCCTCCAATCAGCTGTTTATAGCGGTAGGGGGTGTGGCCCTTCTGTTTATGACGATAGCACTGATCTGGAACAAGGGATTGCTGGCACTGCTTTACGGCAATGTGGAAGCGGATGTCATGAATGCCGCAAGAATTTATTTTTATATTGTGGCGGTGTCCTTTCCTTTTCTGGGAATTTATAACGGTGGTGCGGCTCTGTTCCGTGCGGTGGGAGATTCCAAGGTGTCCATGAAAGTGTCATTGGTGGCAAATCTGGTAAATATTGCCGGAAATGCGATCCTGATCTATGGTGCAGGGATCGGTGCTGCCGGTGCTGCCTTGTCCACACTTTTTTCCAGAATATTGTCGGCTGTGATGATCATAGTGCTGCTTGGAAAAAGTGACAAGATCATAGTGAGCAATCACTGGAGGATCGACACGAAAATCTTGGGAAAGATTCTGTATATCGGTGTTCCCAACGGACTGGAAAACAGTATCTTCCAGATCGGTAAGCTTCTGACCACCAGTCTGATCGCCGGTTTTGGAATGGCTGCTACGACGGCAAATGCCGTAACAGGCAGCATTGCCAGCTTTCAGCAGATCCCTGCCAACGCCATCGGTGTAGCAATGATCACTGTGATCGGACAGTGCATCGGTGCAGGAGAGACAGAGCAGGCATTATATTATCTGAAAAAAATGATGAAGGCGGCGTATGCCTGCATGGTCCTGTTGGGAATTCCCATGATTATTTTTGCAAGGCCGATCTGCGGAATCTATCATCTGAGTTCGGAGACAATGAAAATAACTGTTTTTCTGTTATGTTACAGCTGTGTATGTTGTATGCTGGTGCATCCGTTGTCCTTTGCACAGTCCAATGCACTTCGCGCTGCGGGAGATGTGAGATTTACCATGATCGTGGCGATCGCTTCCATGTGGCTCTGCCGTGTGGGCATGGCATATATCCTGGGACAGGGTCTGGGACTTGGCGTCATTGGCGTCTGGATCGCTATGACCATGGACTGGGTCGTACGGGCATTTTTGTTCACTAACAGGGTACGTACGGGAAAATGGCTGAAGTATAAGGACCGGCTGGTGAAGTAAAGTAATATAATGCAATCTGGAGAGGAATAGAGGCGCAGTGGACAAAAATATCTGCTGCGCTAAAGTTTTACATTGACAGATTTTGCAATGTGTTTTAGCATGTTTTTATAGAAATTGTAACGGTTCCGCCAGGATCGTTACGCAATAATACATAGCACATCAAAGTGCGGAAATGAGGCAGAACATGAGCAAAAAGCCCTATGCAGAGCGTAATCTGAAATTCGAGACGTTACAGTTACATGTGGGACAGGAGCAGCCCGATCCCGTGACCGGTGCCAGAGCCGTTCCCATTTATCAGACATCTTCTTATGTATTCCGCAACTGCGATCACGCAGCAGCCCGTTTCGGACTGGAAGATCCCGGTGAAATCTACGGTCGTCTGGGCAACCCGACACAGGGCGTCTTCGAGCAGCGTATTGCAGCACTGGAAGGTGGTACCGCAGCTCTGGCGGTAGCCAGTGGCGCAGCAGCTATCTGCTACACGATCCAGAACCTGGCAAAACAGGGAGATCATATCATTTCTGCAAATAATATTTACGGCGGCACCTACAATCTGCTGGCACATACTCTGGTAGACTACGGTGTGACCACCACTTTCGTGGCTCCTTCCGATTATGATAAGATCGAAGCAAGCTTTCAGGAGAACACCAAGGCTCTCTACATCGAGACTCTGGGCAACCCCAACTCTGATGTGGTAGACATCGAGCGTCTGGCACAGATCGCCCATGCACACAGGGTGCCTCTGGTAGTAGACAATACTTTTGCAACCCCTTATCTGGTACGTCCTTTTGAGTACGGTGCAGATATCGTGGTACATTCTGCTACGAAGTTCATCGGCGGACACGGCACCAGCTTAGGCGGCGTGATCGTAGAGAACGGCAGGTTTGACTGGGAGGGCAGCGGCAAGTTCCCTCACCTGTGCACTCCGAACCCCAGCTATCATGGCGTTACCTTCACCAAGGCAGTACCGGGTGCAGCTTTCGTGACAGCAATCCGTGCAATGCTTCTGCGTGATATGGGCGGATGCATTTCTCCCGTGCATGCATTTATTTTTTTACAGGGACTGGAGACGTTGTCTCTGCGTGTAGAACGTCATGTAGAGAATGCACTGAAGGTGGTACAGTATCTGAACAACCATCCGCAGGTAGAGCGCGTGCATCATCCTTCCGTATCCACGGATCCGGAGCAGCAGGCATTGTATAAGAAATATTTTCCCAACGGCGGCGGCTCCATTTTCACTTTCGAAATCAAAGGTGGCAAGGAGACAGCCAAGAAGTTCTGCGACAATCTGGAGCTGTTCTCACTGCTGGCAAACGTGGCAGATGTGAAGTCTCTGGTCATCCATCCGGCTTCCACCACGCATGCACAGTTGTCTGAGGAAGAACTGAACGAACAGGGTATTTACAGCAATACCATTCGTCTGTCCATCGGTACAGAGAATATCGATGATATTATTGAAGACCTGGAAGGCGGTTTCCAGTCTGTATAAGGAGAGACCATGCTTTCATTAGCTGTTTTCTATTATGGAAAAGCAAAACCGGGAATCCCACTGCGTTCAAGGCAGCGGGATTCTTCTTGCCAGTGCCGGTGATCGCCGACAGCCTTATTTGTCTCCCGTGCGCTGCTCTAGCGGCATGTTTTCTGCGTTGAATGAGAAGACCGGCACCAGGAGCCGCATCGGACTGATTCAGTTCTACTATAACTGGGAAGAAGACAAGAAATATCTATTGGTGGAAATCTACCTTGCAAAACAGAAATAAGTTCAGTATAATAGAAACGAAAACCAAAAACAGTCAGCTGAAAGGCCGCAGTAATGCGGCTTTTCTAAGGCATTTAAGTTAGCACAAGCTAACTACATAACTCTATACAGCGGTTAGACAAAACTAACAAAAAAGAAATGGCAAAAATGCAAGAAAGTGAGAGATGTCCATGAAATACAAGATTGAGAAGAACACCGTACAGGAGACACTGATCATCCCGCTTTATTCCCGGAAGCTATGCTCGGAGTTGTATCCGAACCTATATCGGGACGAGATGGCGGTACACCTGATCGACCAGATCGACTATGATTTTTCACAGGTGGAGAAAAAATCCCACGGCCTGATGCAGCGTTTCGGTTCGCTGGAGGTTGCCATGCGGCAGAATGACCTTGCATGGGAGGTACAAAATTACCTGGCAGATCATCCTGATGCGGCGGTGGTCAATTTGGGCTGTGGACTTGACGGTACCGGCAGAGCCTGTGACAATGGCAGCTGTAAAATTTACAATCTGGATTTTCCGGATGTTATCGCCGTACGCAATCAATTACTGCCCGCCGGAGACCGTGAGGAAAATATTCCCTGCAATTTGAATGATACGGAATGGTTTACCAAAATCGACGCGTCCGAAGGGGCAATATTTTTTGCCTCCGGAGTATTCTATTATTTTCTGACGGAGCAAGTCAGGACGCTGGTACAGGCAATGGCTGACAGTTTTCCCGGTGGTGTGCTGGTATTTGACGCGGCGAACCGGACAGCGGTTAAGATGATAGCAAAGACATGGCTCAGGAGCGCTAAAATTCAGGATGTGGGTGCATATTTTGCGGTTTCGGATGCGAAAAGTGAGATTTCCCCGTGGAACAGCAGATTGCAGGTCACAAGCCGTGGCTATATGCTGGGATATAATGATCTTCGAGACCCTTCCGTCAGCGGATTATTCCGCTTCCTCGCCAGAACCGGCGACAGAATCATGAAGATGCAGATCGTAAGGATCTGTTTTGGTCAGAGGTGAACTGGCAGGAATTAGAAAGTACCTCTTGACAAATACCCTATGGGGGTATATCTTGTAGAAGAAAACAAGATACCCCTGTAGGGTATTTTGCGTATGGCTGCAACGAAAGATCCGGCAGCATGTTGCGTGCACTGATATGCAGGCCGGAAACAGCATATGTGTAGAACCGGGAAGATTCTGGAAAATTCGGATTCCGGTGCCGGAGGCTCAGGAAGGGGAAAATTATGGCAGAACAAAAGGAAGAAAAAATGGGAGAAAAAGGCATGGAATGTTGTCATTGTCACCAGAAGGCAACGCCCCGCTCCGAAAAAGAAAGAAAACAATTACAGAACCGTTTAAGCCGTATGAGCGGACAGTTAAACGGTATCAGCCGGATGCTGGAAGAGAACCGTTACTGCGGTGATATTCTCACACAGGTAGCTGCCGTGGAGAGTGCTTTACAGGCCTTTGGCTATGCAATCCTGAAGGAACATATGGAGACCTGTGTGGTGGAAGAGATCCGGAAGGGGAATACTGCTATAGTAGATGAGGCAGTGGAACTTGTGAAGAAATTGAAATAAGCGGCGGAATGGTCGCAGATAAACCTGTAAATTTGTGCTGCTGCGGTGCATTGAAAGCACCGGAGACTTTGCAGGTCATGGAAAGGCAAGGGTATTATGAAGGAAAGATATCATGTTACAGGAATGTCCTGTTCCGCATGTTCTTCCCATGTGGAAAAGGCAGTAAACAAGCTGGAAAATGTGGAAAAAGCATCCGTAAATCTGCTGACGGAGACTATGGATGTGACCTATGACGAGACGAAGATCACTTCGGCGGAAATTATCGATGCTGTGGTGAAAGCAGGCTACGGTGCTTCGGTAATGACCGAAGGCAGTGTGGCAGGTGCAGGCGGACAGAGCACTTCCGGGAATGCGGGAAGTACAGGAAAGTCCACAGTCGATGGCAAACAGGAGCTACAGCAGAAGCTGGATGCAGACGCAAGAGCCATGAAATGGCGTCTGGGAATCTCCATTGGATTCCTGATCCCGTTAATGTATGTGTCTATGCACCATATGCTGAAAGAATGGTTCGGAATTCCGGTTCCGGCATTTATCGTAAACACGATGCACGGCAATGCCAATGCCATGAATTTTGCATTGACGCAGTTTTTACTGTTATTGCCGATTCTGTATGTGAACCGGAAGTTTTTCTCTGTAGGTTTCAAAACATTGGCGCACCGCAGTCCGAACATGGACAGCCTGATCGCTCTGGGATCTGGCGCGGCACTGGTGTACGGCATTTTCGCCATGTACCGGATCAGCTGCGGCCTGGGTTATGGTGACATGGCAGTGGTAGAGCATTATGCCCACGATCTGTATTTTGAATCCTCCGGTACGATCCTGACTCTGATCACCGTTGGAAAATATCTGGAGAGCCGTTCCAAGGGAAAGACCAGTGAAGCCATCACCAAGCTGATGAATCTGGCTCCCAAGGTGGCAATTCTTGTTACCGAGGACGGACAGGAAAAGGAAGTGCCCACGGAGAGCCTGCAGAAAGGCGATATTTTTCTGGTAAAGCCCGGAAGTCTGGTACCGGTGGACGGTATCGTGTTAGAAGGCAACTCCAGTGTGGATGAAGCGGCCATCACTGGTGAAAGTGTTCCGGTGGAGAAACAGGCAGGTGACCATGTGGTCTCCGCTACCGTGAACAAGGCGGGCTTCTTAAAATGTCGTGCGGATCGTGTTGGCGATGACACAACACTGGCACAGATCATCCGTCTGGTGGAAGAGGCCAGTGCCAGCAAGGCTCCCATTGCACAGCTGGCAGATAAGGTGGCTGGTGTATTCGTGCCGACGGTCATGACCATTTCCCTGATCACCCTGATCGTGTGGCTGATAAGCGGTGCTACCGCGGAGTTTGCCATTTCCACAGCCATTGCCGTATTGGTAATTTCCTGCCCCTGTGCGTTGGGACTGGCAACACCCGTGGCTATCATGGTGGGAACCGGCGTAGGTGCCAGCAATGGTATCCTGATCAAGACAGGTGAGGCCCTGCAGCAGGCCAAAGAGATTGACACTGTGGTACTGGACAAGACCGGAACCATCACCAGCGGTAAGTTAAAGGTAGAAGAAGCAGGCGGTTATCAGAGCGACTTCCCGATGGACGCCATGATGCAGATCGCAGCAGCTCTTGAGAAAAAAAGTGAGCATCCGCTGGCGGAAGCTGTAGTGGAATGGGCAGAGCAGTTCGGTCTGGCAATTCCCGAGATCGTGGATTTCAAGGCAACCTTCGGCCGTGGCGTGGAAGGTACACTGGCAGCAGAATTCCGTGCGGTAGAATCAGTAAAAAATGACGGCCCTACGGCGGTATTTTATGCCGGAAAACAGAACGGCACCACAGATGGCTCCGGCAAGACAACGGAACAGAACCAGATGGCGAGAAATACAGTATCGGGTGCCAGTAGCGTGATAATTCCTGCCGGTACAAAATTCTATGTAGGTAACCTTGCCTTTCTGCAGGAGAATCATATCACTCTGCCGGAGGAAGCCACAGAAGGTCTGAACCGGATGGCGGACGAAGGCATGACACCGCTCCTTGTGGCACAGGAAGGAAGATTCTTAGGAGTCATCGGCGTGGCGGATACCGTTAAGGCCACTTCTTATGAAGCTATTCGTGTCTGGGAGAAAATGGGTGTCAAAGTCATCATGCTGACCGGAGACAACCACCGTACTGCAGAAGCTGTACGACAGAAGCTGGGTATCTCTGAGGTCGTGGCAGAAGTACTGCCGCAGGATAAGGAGAAAAAGGTCAGCGAGCTGAAACGTCAGGGCCATAAGGTAGCCATGATCGGTGACGGCATCAACGATGCCCCCGCACTGGCAGCCGCAGATGTAGGCATGGCTATTGGTGCAGGCACGGATGTAGCCATGGAGAGCGCAGATATTATTCTGATGAAAAATGATCTGCGGGATGCCGTGACGGCCATGAAACTGAGCCGTTCCGTGATCCGCAACATCAAGGAGAATCTGTTCTGGGCTTTCTTCTACAACTGCATCGGCATCCCTCTGGCAGCCGGTGTGCTGTACCCGTCTTTTGGAATCCGTCTGAATCCCATGTTCGGCGCGGCAGCCATGAGTTTAAGCAGTATCTTTGTCGTGGGAAATGCCCTGCGGCTGAGAGGCTTTAAGAGCGGATTTACTCCGCTGAAAACAGGAACGCCGGAAGCAGCCCGGACGGAACAGGAGACAACGCAGGCAGCTGTGGAGGGAGAACAGTGCATACTGGAAGCCCCCGCAGAGCAAAATAGCAAAGAAGAGAAAGAGAGGACAAACACAATGACAAAAGTAATCAGTATCGAAGGAATGATGTGCAGCCACTGCACCGGGACCGTACAGAAGGCACTGGAGGCCGTAGAGGGCGTAAAGGCCGTAACCATGAGCCTGGAGCAGAAGAATGCTACTGTGGAACTGGCTTCTGATGTGGCAGACGAAGTACTGACCAAGGCTGTAGTTGACGCAGGATATGAAGTAAAGGGCGTTACCGAAAAATAAAGTGTTACTGTAGGTTACAATAACGGAAAAAGAGAAATGGCGCTGCCAAGATGCCGTGTTTTTGCAAACACGACACCGGACGGCGCTATTTTGGGTCTATAGAGAAGAAAGTGATCCGCAGGTACTTTTCAATGCAATATTTCAGGAATATATGTGGCGTATGGGTCTATACAGAAAAATTTCAGGCATAGATACTTAAATTGTGAAAAATGAGTATCTGGAGAGTGATTTTTCTCCTAACGGCATTAATCTTCCGCGTGAATGGAAAATAATTTTCGAAAGATTCCATATAAAGTTTATAATTTCTTAATTGATTTTCTCTTACTATGTGTTATATTAAATATAGAACAGATGAGACAGAAAGTCTGTGAATCTGTTCGCGAGTAAGAAAATAAATAAAGCAACTATTCAGAGCCTCATTCGCAAAACGCTGTTACACAGCTTCCTTTTTGCTCATTGAGGCTACCTCGCCAAATAAATATTGCCAAAGCTTTATATGAATGCAAGCAATCAACAAAGCTCAGGCAATATTTAATGGCTCTGAATAGTTGCAAATTGCATAACCTTATGTGAGGAGGCGAACGATTATGAATATTGATAAATTTACACAGAAATCCATAGAAGCAGTCAATGGCTGTGAAAAGCTCGCCATGGAATATGGCAATCAGGAGATCGAACAGGAACATCTGCTGTACAGTCTGCTGACGCTGGATGACAGTCTGATCTTAAAGCTTGTGGAAAAGATGGAGATCCAGAAGGATCATTTTGTAAACCGTGCAAAACAGGCTTTGGAGAAGAGAGTAAAGGTGCAGGGCGGTCAGCCTTATGTCGGTCAGTATCTGAACAAGGTACTGGTCAGCGCATCGGACGAAGCAAAACAGATGGGTGACGAATATGTCTCCGTAGAGCATCTGTTCCTTGCCATGATCAAGAATCCCAACAAGGAGATCGCCGAGATCTGGAAGGAATACGGCATCACCAGAGAACGTTTCCTGCAGGCATTGTCTACCGTAAGAGGCAACCAGAGAGTCACCAGTGACAACCCGGAAGCAACCTATGATACATTGGAAAAATACGGGCAGGATCTGGTGGAGAAAGCAAGGAACCAGAAGCTGGATCCCGTCATCGGACGTGACAGCGAGATCCGTAATGTGGTACGTATCCTGTCCCGTAAGACAAAGAATAACCCCGTGCTGATCGGTGAACCCGGTGTCGGTAAGACCGCCGTGGTGGAGGGTCTGGCACAGCGTATCGTCAAGGGCGATGTCCCTCAGGGATTGAAGGATAAGAAGATATTCGCACTGGATATGGGCGCACTGGTAGCCGGTGCCAAATACAGAGGTGAATTCGAGGAACGTCTGAAGGCCGTACTGGATGATGTGAAGAACAGTGACGGACAGATCATTCTGTTCATCGATGAACTGCATACCATTGTCGGTGCCGGCAAGACCGACGGCGCATTGGATGCAGGCAATATGTTGAAGCCCATGCTGGCCCGTGGTGAACTGCACTGTATCGGTGCCACCACACTGGATGAATACAGACAGTATATTGAAAAAGATGCCGCTCTGGAACGTCGTTTCCAGCCGGTTATGGTAGAAGAACCCACCGTGGAGGATACGATCTCTATCCTGCGTGGACTGAAGGATCGTTACGAAGTATATCACGGTGTCAAGATCATGGATAACGCACTGGTAAGTGCAGCCGTGCTTTCCAACCGTTATATCACCGACAGATTTCTGCCGGATAAGGCCATTGACCTGGTGGATGAGGCCTGCGCCCTGATCAAGACCGAGATGGACAGTATGCCTACGGAGCTGGATGAACTGCAGCGTAAGGTGACACAGCTGGAGATCGAGGAGACCGCTCTGAAAAAAGAGGATGACCGGATCAGTAAGGAACGTCTGGCAGATCTGCAGAAGGAACTGGCAGAGTTAAAGGATCAGTTCAACACTAAAAAGGCACAGTGGGATAACGAGAAGGCATCCGTGGATAAACTTTCCAAACTGCGGGAAGAGAGAGACCGCATGAATAATGAGATCCAGATCGCAGAGCGGGAAGGAGACTATGAAAAGGCCGGCAGATTAAAATACAGCGAACTGCCCGCACTGGAGAAGCAGCTGGCACAGGAAGAGGATAAGGTAGGAGAATCCGATCTGTCTCTGGTACATGAAAAAGTATCGGAGGAAGAGATCGCAAGGATCATTTCCCGCTGGACCGGCATTCCGGTAGCCAAACTGACCGAGAGTGAGCGTAACAAGACCCTCCATCTGGACGAAGAACTGCACAAACGTGTGGTGGGTCAGGACGAGGGTGTGACCAAAGTCACCGAAGCCATCATCCGTTCCAAAGCCGGGATCAAGGATCCCAGCAAGCCCATCGGCTCCTTCCTGTTCCTGGGACCTACCGGTGTCGGTAAGACGGAGCTGGCCAAGAGTCTGGCGGCAGCACTGTTCGACGATGAGAATAATATGGTACGTATCGATATGAGTGAGTACATGGAGAAGTATTCTGTCTCTCGTCTGATCGGAGCGCCTCCCGGATATGTAGGATATGAGGAAGGTGGTCAGCTGACCGAAGCTGTCCGGAGAAAACCTTACAGCGTGGTACTGTTCGATGAGATCGAGAAGGCACATCCCGATGTATTCAATGTACTGTTACAGGTACTGGATGACGGCCGTATCACGGATTCTCAGGGTCGTACCGTAGACTTTAAGAATACCATACTGATCATGACCTCCAACATCGGCGCAAGTTATCTGTTGGACGGTATCAATGAAGACGGTACCATCAAGCCGGAAGCAGAGGCAGCAGTCATGAATGATCTGCGGGCACATTTCCGTCCGGAGTTTTTGAACCGTCTGGATGAGACAATCCTGTTCAAGCCTCTGACCAAGGACAATATCGGCGGCATCATTCATCTGATCATTGCCGATCTGAACAGACGTCTGGAGGATAAGCAGCTGACCATCCGTCTGTCGGAGGAAGCTATGCAGTATATCGTGGACAATGCTTATGATCCGGTCTACGGTGCACGGCCTTTGAAGCGTTATATCCAGAAGTACGTGGAGACCCTGGCAGCCAAGATGATCCTGGCAGATCAGGTAGAAGAAGGCGATACCATTGTCATTACCGTGGAGAATGATCAATTGGCCGCCAAGTGCGAAAAAGGATCGAAAAATCAATAATCTGTAAAATAAAACAGGAGCAAAGATGATGATACTTGTCATTTTTGCTCCTTTCGTTTACAATATAACTCTGTCAAAAACAGGAAAAGAGAGGAAAACGTTATGATACCACAGGATCCCGTAATGTTATTAAGCTTTATAAATTTAAAACTCCGTGATTTCTACGGAAGCCTGAAACAACTCTGCGATGATCTGGATGTGAAGGAACAGGAGATCACAGATAAACTGGCAGCCATTGACTATCATTACGATGAAGAGAGGAATCAGTTTGTATAATACGAGCAGTACCAATCCCACAGGAAAAAAGGGAACCAGATGCCTGATCTGTACCGGTTGTGGCAGATGTCCAGGAGTGATCCGGGGGATGCAGGTGGTGACGGAAAAGCTGGAACTTCCTCCGTTAACATTACAAAATCCGGACGGTAAACGGCTGATGACTGTGGATATTGGTACCACTACCATTGCCATGCAGTTGTATGACATGACCGGTAAAGTGGTGGACAGCTTTCCCAGTGTGAATCCCCAGGTCAGCTATGGTGCCGATGTGCTCTCACGGATAGAGGCAGCAAAGGATCCGGGAAAAGCGGCAGATATGCAGAAAAAAGTCCGTGACCTCATGGAAAAAGGAGTGCAGCGTTTTTCCAAAAAGCTGCAGCCGCAGGAGACTCTGCAGATGGTCGTTGCGGCAAATACCACCATGACCTATCTGCTCATGGGCTGGAATCCGGAGGAACTGGGCAAAGCACCTTTTACAGTCAGTCATAGCGGCGCAGTGGAGACAGAAATTGCAGGAGTGGCCTGTCATATCATACCGGGATTGTCAGCCTTTGTAGGCGGCGATATCACTGCCGGAATATTGGCCAGTGGAATGCTGGAACAGGAGGCCTCCACCCTGCTCATCGATCTTGGAACCAACGGGGAGATGGCACTGGGAAACCGGCACAGATTACATGCCTGTGCCACGGCGGCTGGCCCTGCTTTCGAAGGCGGAGCCAACCGGGGCATCTGGGGCGCGGATATGGTGAGACTGTTACAAAAACTTCTGGAAGAGGGGCTGATGGACGGACAGGGTCTTTTGAAGGAACCTTATTTTACGAAAGGAGTCCGTATCGGCGATGTGTTGGTGACGAAGGAGTCCGTGCGTGCAGTGCAGCTGGCAAAAGGAGCCATTGCCGCAGGCATTGAGATTCTGGCGGACAGCTATGGCATAAGATTTTCGGACATTTCGAAAGTGGTGCTGGCGGGAGGATTCGGTTATTATCTGGATCCGAAGGCGGCTGTGGCTATCGGGCTGCTTCCGGAAGAACTGGCAGATTGCACGGTGACCGGCGGCAATACGGCACTGAGCGGTGCAGCCATGGTGGGCAGTCGGATCCTTACAGCAGGTGGAAAGCAAACGGCGGAAGGAACATTGCCAGATGGTGGGGATGACCTTCGAAAACGGCAGGAATTGCAGATACGTATCCTAAATCTGGCGGAGGAAGAGAAGTTCCCTGAGACCTTTCTGACGAAGATAAATTTTAACTAAAAATATACAAAAAGCGTAACAAATGACAGAAAATGTTGTTCCATTCTGGTAATTATTATGCTATAATTCTAAATATGTATAACAAGTACCGGAGGGTATTAAATGAGTACGAATGTTGAAAAACCAAAGAAATCTCTTTTTACGGTGAAAAAAGAGACGACTTCCGAAAAGAAGCCGAAGCCTGAAAAAGCAGTGAAGGGAAAGAAGGCATCTGCGGAGAAGAAGCAAAAGGCTCCGAAGCAGAAAAAGAGTGGAAAGAGCTCGAAACTGCTCAGCATCCGCAACAAGATCGTTGTATGTTTCCTGGTGCCTATTGTGTTTATGGTGATCATCGGTGTGTCAGCATACCAGAAATCCGCAGAAGGATTAAGCGAGAAATTCACCGATTCCACATTACAGACGATGCGTATGGCCACGGAAAATCTGAATATGAGCTGTGATTTTATCCGCTCAGAGGGTCTGAAATATGCTTACGATGATGATCTGCGGAAATATTTCCTGGGAATGTTCGAAGATAATCCCGTGGATAAGTTGAATTTCCTGACATCTACGAAGTCCAACCTTCTGTCGGTGCAGACCTCCAACCCGTTCATCAGCCACATGCACATTATTCCCAAGAAGGGAGTAAACCTTCTGTCCACTAAGCTTTCATCCGGTGTGGACGGTTTCCTGGATGAGTACAAGGAAGACGTGGCAAGCGGAGAAGGCAGAAGAAGTATCCCGCAGTGGATCGACAGTCATCCTGTACTGGATGAAAAGGTAACGGAGACCGAAAAAGATTATATTATGGCCTTCGAAATGATGAGCCAGTCGAACAATGCCTGCGTTGTCATCGATATCAAGCCTTCTGCTATTACGGATTTCATGGAAGAAATCGATATCGGAGACGGCAGTATCATCGGATTTGTAACTCCCGGAGGCAGAGAACTGGTTGTTGAGAATGTAGAAGAAGGAAAAGAAAGTGTCCTTCCGGAAGAGGGAAATGTATTCTCCGGACAGGAGTATTATACAGCTGTCATGGGTGAGGCAGTAGCGGATGCAGGTACTGCGGAGGTAGATTTCCAGGGTGAGAAGTATCTTTTCATTTACAGCCACAGTGCAGATATCGGCTTTACCACCTGTGCACTGGTACCTATGAGAGTAGTGACCAGTCAGGCTACCGAGATCCGCAACATGACCATCGGTCTGGTGATCCTGGCATGTGTGATCGTAGTGATCGTAGGTATCTTTATCACTGCAGGTATTGAGAATAACATGAGACGCATTTCCAGAAAGTTCGGTGATGTGGCGAAGGGTGATCTGACGGTTACCGTATCTGCCAAGGGACATGATGAGTTCCAGGATCTGGCAGGCTCGGCTACCAACATGATCACGAATACGAAGAAGCTGGTCAATCAGGTAAGCAATGCTACCGGAGAGCTGGAAGTGTCTGCACAGAACGTGGGACAGGCTTCTGAACTGATTCATGAGTATTCACAGGATATTACCCGTGCCATCGGTGAGATCAACGAAGGTATGGAAGAACAGTCCAGACATGCACAGGAGTGCGTGGAGAAGACCGATATCCTCTCCAATGAGATCCAGGAAGTCAGCCATGTGGTAGAACGTGTGGAGAAGCTGGTAGGCGAGACGGAAGGCATGATCAACAAGGGAATGGAGATCGTACAGGTACTGGGTGATCGTGCTGGCGAGACAACACAGATGACTGTGAAAGTGAGTGAGAGTATCGAATCTCTTCGCAAGGAATCTGAGATCATCAACAGTTTCGTAGCTACGATCACAGAGATCACAGAGCAGACCAACCTGCTGTCATTGAATGCTTCTATCGAGGCAGCCAGAGCGGGAGAGGCTGGACGAGGCTTCGCTGTAGTAGCAGAAGAGATCCGCAAGCTGGCAGATGATTCTGCAAAGGCAGCCGGCGAGATCCGCAACAATGTGGCCAACATTACAGCCCAGACCCAGAACAGCGTGGAGAGTGCAAGCCAGGCGAAAGCAATGGTAGAACTCCAGACCAAAGCTGTGGAAGAAGTGATCGCAGTATTCCGCGAGATGCAGGAGCGTATGGGCCAGCTGATCGAGGGACTGAAAGATATCGTGGTAAGCACGGAGAAGGCAGACGGTGAGCGTAGCGCTGCTGTGGCAGCCGTGAAGAATATCTCCGATATCATTGAAGAGACCGCAGGCAGTGCCGAGACCGTCAACGATGTGGCCAATAAGCTTCTGAACCATGTGGAGAAGCTGAGCACTACTGCAAGTGTACTGGATGAGAATATGGAAGGACTTAAGAATGAGATTTCCGTATTCAAGATCTGAGTATAAATAAAAAAGTAACATACAGAGGAGATCCGGGAGATGAGAGTCTCGGGTCTCCTTTTTTGCAAGCATGTTTTATTGCGGCAGCAGGAATGGTCACTTTTGAGAATGCATATATTTTCTGTGAAAGCGTGAAACGGACGGCTTGAAATGAAAAAAGTACTGGCGGGAATTCTGATCTTTGACATGCTTCTGGGAATCTTGTGTCTGTCAGTGGGAACGGAACGATACGCAGAGCAGAAGTCATATGGAACCTATATAGAAACAGACACCGGCGTGTGCGGGACATCAGGAGAACCGAAAAAGATCGCGCTGACCTTTGACGACGGGCCGCATCCGAAGTATACGGAACAGCTTCTGGATGGATTGAAGGAGCGGGGAGTGGTAGCTACTTTTTTCGTGACGGGAGAGAATGCGGAGAATTACCCGGACATTATCCGGAGAGAACAGGACGAAGGACATCTGATCGGGAACCATACCTATAGTCACATCCAGCTCACTTCCCGCAACCGGGAGACCTTTCGGGAGGAGCTGGTGCAGACCAATGAAATTCTCGAAGAAATCACAGGGGAGAAAATAAGCTTTGTCCGGCCGCCTTACGGCAGTTGGGACAAAAGCTTTGAGAAAGAACTGAATATGTTCCCGGTTCTGTGGAATATCGATCCTCTGGACTGGTGTTCCCACAATGCAGACTGTATTGCGTCCAAAGTGGTGGAGAAGGCGGGGGACGGCGATATTATTCTGATGCATGATTATTATGAGACTTCTGTCACCGCAGCACTGGAAGTAGTGGATATTCTGCAGAAAAGAGGCTTTCAGTTCGTAACGGTGGAGGAAATCCTGTTTGACTGAATCATTGTAAAACAAGAGCCACCTGAGTGATAAAATTCGCCGGATCCTTATGCTGGGGAGGACCTTCCAGATAAGTATGCCGTACCGTGCCTGACAGAGACAGATTCTGCGCAGCTGCGTAGGCAGACAGTTCTCTACGGGCATCCGGGAGTGATTCGTAACAGCCGTGATAGAAGATGCCGAGAGCTTTCTGCTCCGGCAGATGCACCACATGTTCTCCCTTGCTGGCAGGAGGTACGGAGATACAACAGGTGAATTCTTCAGGATGTTCCAGATTGTACTCAATGAAAAACATCCGCATACTGCTGTCGGAGCCGTACAGATGAATGGCTTCCATGAAGACCTCCCGCAGGAATTCTTTGCGTTCTTCCACTCCGTTAAAAGCCCCCTTGCGGCAGTACACCGTCTGGGCGGGGAGGGTAAGAAACTGTATCACGGAAGCAGCCGGGGACGCAGTACGTTGCTTTAACTTCTCAATACTCTGCGTCAGGTCGTCTCGTAAGGCTTCCAGACGTTCGATCAATGGTTCCAGATCCGTGGATCCATTATAATAGGAGGAGATCTCATCCAGGGACAGCCCTAAATTCTGCAGTACCCGGATGGAGCGGATCAGGGAGATGGAATCCGGGGTATAATAGCGATTCCCGGCAGTTCCTTCTTTTTTATCCGGAAGCAGGAGACCTTTGGCTTCGTAGTTCAATATGATTCTTCTGGTGATGCCGATCGCTTTGGAGACTTCTCCGATGGACATCAGTCTTTTTTCACTTTTTCCGTTTTCTTCGTTTGATGACATCAAAAATATGCCTTTCTCAAAATTATCCTTGCATCGTACATCGATGTACGGATATAATTATTGTAATAAGCGTAGAAAAACATGTCAAGACACATACGATAAAACGAATGAGCTGCATCGGTTTGTGCGGCAAAGGAAGAATCATGATAAAAGTAGCTTTTTGTGATGACGATCTGTCAGTACTTAAGGAATTAAGCGTTCTGATGGACAGATATCGGGTAGAACGGAATCAGGATATTACTTATGCAGCATTTCACAGTCCGCTGGAATTGCTGTCGGAAGTAGAGCGGGGGACCCGGCTGGATATTATATTTCTGGATGTTCTGATGCCGGGACAGGATGGAATCAGTGCCGCCAGAGAGATCCGTAAGTATGATACTTCGGTGAAGATCATTTATCTGACATCCTCTTCGGAATACGCTGTGGATTCCTATGAAGTGGGGGCCTATTTTTATCAGTTGAAGCCTATCTGGCAGGAGAGCTTCTACCGATTGATGGATTCGGTACTCAGGGAGTGCCTCAAGAATGAAAAGAACAGTCTGATCCTGCGATGTAAGACGGGAATCACAAGGCTGGAACTGGACAAACTGAAGTATTGCGAGGTAACGGGGAGGAATCTGCTGCTTCACAAAGAGGACGGAGAAGTACTGGACAGCGTTGGTAAACTGGACGATTTGTGCGAACAGTTGAAGGATTATGAATGCTTTGTCCGTTGCCACAGGTCATATATGATCAATATGGATTATGTAAAGAGCATATCTAACAAAGCAGTGATCCTGTCGGACGGTACCCAGATCCCGATTCCGCATGGAAAATATTCGGAACTGAAAGACAAATTTTTTTCCTATTTCTTTCGTAAAAACCAGACATTTTTAGCATAAAACGACCGGAGAATTTTTTCTCCGGTCGTTTCATGTCATATTTGGGTCGATTGGTGTCAAAAACGGTCATAAATGGAAAAAATAAGGTACACTATCTTCAGACAACAGAGAACTGTTGTAAGAAGGAGGAAACCATTATGAAGAAAAAATATTTTGCATGCGCAATGGGACTGGTACTGGCATTGTCTTTGACAGCCTGCGGTGAGGAAGAGGTAATTGTGGAGAACACCAACGAAGAAGTGACCCAGGAAGTACAGACCCAGGAAGTACAGACCCAGGAAGTGGCAGAAGCTCCCACAGAGACTGTAGCAGAGACAGGTACAGAAGCAGAGGGCGGTCCCCTGTTACAGGTGGCAGTTATGGAAATCCCGGATCTGAGTGGTACAGAATGGAACTTTGCCGGCGGTATGATCGATGGTGTTGAGATGGAGGAAGAGGATCTGAACGCAACACTGGAGACTTATGGCGGTACCTTACAGCTTGTATTTGGTGAAGACGGTGCAGTTACCATGGTACAGGGCGGCGGAAATGCAGAAGGTACTTATGAGTATTCCGATGACAACACAGCTATCAAGATGACACTTGATTTTGGTGGAACAGAGGTTACCTATGCCGGATTTTTGTCTGAGGTGGGAGATACTGTAACACTGATCGCTATGTCTGATATGAATGGTTATGACGGACTTTATTTTGTACAGTAAGATAGTTTGAAAAGATCTTAAAAAGACGAAAAGGGGAGGGAGAGTTAACGATGGAAATTGTGATTATCGTGTTGCTGCTTGCCTCCCTTTTTGGTGTCTGGCTATTGTCGGTGCGGCGTAAGCTGGAGACACAGGAAGAAAATATCCGGAATGCCATGTACCAGACTCTGGTACAGCTCTCCGCAGAGCGGGAGGCACTGGAAGGATTGGCGGAGTTTCTCGGACAGACCATGGATGCGGAGACTTTCCGCAGAATGAAACATTCGCTGGAGAGTGCACAGACTGCCGGAGAGGCCGGACTGCCGGAATGGGTGGCAGAACAACAGAGAGAATTATTGAGAGTACAGAAAAAAATTGCAGAGATCTCGGAAAGCATGCCGCTTTTGCAGGCACAGGAGACTTATCAGAAGTACTGGAAAGCAGCAAAAAGCTATGAACATATGGTGGAGACCAGTGGACTGATTTATAACGATTCCGTGGAAAACTACAATAGTATGCTTCACAGAATACCGGATCGTATCGCAGCGGGAATCTGCGGATTTCACCGGAAAAAGTTAATTGAGATCATGTAATCCATATATTCTTAAGGAGGGTAAAACGATGGGATTATTTACAAACAACAAAAAGTTATGTTCAATCTGCGGAAGTCCGACACCGAGACTGCTGGCATCCGCGGTGGAGGGGCAGAATCTCTGTAAGGAATGTGCAGCCAAGATCGATCTGCCGGATGGTGTGTTGAATTCCATGACGCTGGATGATTTCCGGGAATATATCAAGTGTTATGATGCCAACAAGCCGCTGCGTGACAGTTTCACGGAGACTTACCGTTATGACTTCGGCTTTTTCAAGGGCAGTCTGCTGCTGGATATGGATCATCAGCTACTGCGGCTGGGAGTCGTTGACACGGCATTTGCATTGGAGCCCTCCGACATTAAGTCCTTCCGTATTCTGGAGGACGGCGAGGTATTGTACGAAGGAGAAAAGGGGAACTTCCGGAGCTGCAAGAGTGATATCAAGGAACGTTTAAATGAGTTAAAGCCCAGGATCGACGAATACAGAATGCTGCGTCATCAGTATGAGATGATGGAGGAAATGCGTCGCAGTATGGATGAGAACAACCGGAGAGATGACAGAAGAGAAGATCTGGATCACAGAGATTACAGAGATCGTGTAAACGAGCCGGACTTTAATATTCCGAATCCGGTGGAGAAATTCGCTGTGGAGATCACACTGGATCATCCTTACTGGAAGAGTTTCTACAAAGAGACAGGAGCACCGAAGTTCGATTCCAATCAGCCCAGCACCATCGACTATCTGGATGATTATACCCAGAAGACAGAAGGACTGCATGCACTGGCACAGAACCTGATGCAGATCATCGATCCGCAGGCACAGGAACAGGTAATCGATCCCCACGCCTCAACCCGGAGTACGCAGAGTGCACCGCAGGCCGCACCGGTACAGGCAGAGGATCCCACCGTGGCACTGCCTAAGTATAAGGCACTGCTGGATGCAGGTGTCATTACGGCAGAGGAATTCGAAGCGAAGAAGAAACAGCTGCTGGGACTGTAAACCTGATTTTACAAGAATACGGATTGGAGGAAACAGATGAAAAAGATATTACAGAGAATCGGACTGCTGGCAGCGGCGGTGCTGCTGCTGTGGGGTTGGCAGGGGATGAATGCTAAGGCGGACGATTATACGGGAAACTGGACAGTTGATAGAACCGGATTAAAAAACTGTCATATAATGCTAAGTACTATGATAGATAGTAAAATGTATGATTGTTTTTCTATATACCCGGGAGATGACAGTTATAATGGAAAAGAATATTGGTTTTTGACAGCACCGAAAGTTGTATATTCTACGGATGATGTTAATGAAATAGAAGCAAGTGCAACCTATGACAGCGTTCAACAATGTTATTATTATCGGCTTCCAAATCATGGAACAGGTAAAATAGTTATGACAGGTGAAGCAGTCAATCTGGAATTTCATTCTAGCTTGTCGGAACCGGCACAGTTGGTTTCAAATGATGAGAAATCTTATTTTTTGTATGATTTAAAAATAAATTCATATTATGATTTTTCTAAAGTAAATGTTTCATTTAATTTCTATGATGGAGCGGGTTACCGTGCAGATGACATTTTTGATGCAAAAATCATAAATTATAGTGAAGATAACAGAACTGCAACAGTGAAGATTAGCTATAAAACAGAAAACTGTGCCAAAGTGGCGGGATATAAGGTGTATGCAAAAGCAGTATATGATGATCCACAAGGGGATGAACATAGGGAAACAGATATAATGTCGTTTAATGTTGGCACAGTTGATCGGACAATCTCCAGTCTGGACATGGTAGTCACCCCACCGGTAGCCGGACAGCTCTTACCTAAAAAATGGCAGATTAATACGGAAGGAATTACTGATGTTACGAAGAACAGTATTTTGTGGTTGAAAGAGGGAAATGAGAATGAGGCGGCAATCGGCAATGCTGAACCGAACACAACGTATTATGCAATTCTGACCTTGGTTGCAGAACGTGGCTATAAATTCAATCATGACAGCATCTGGATTGTCACAAATCCACAAGTGGAGTATACGTCAATTGACTTAGCTGAGGGACGGTATCTGACATTGAAATATACCTTTACAACGGGAGAGATTACAAATACTACAGATAATACAGATACATCAGCTTCTGACAGTGGTACCGATGACAGCCAGGAAGATCCCTATAAGATCATCGAAGGCACCAAGGGTACCTGGAACGGCAGCACCACGGAAGGCCTGACCATCCGCGGCGATGGTGATTTTGCTAAATTCGCCGGTGTCCGTGTAGACGGCAACTGGATCCCCAGTGCCCACTACGAAGCAAAATCAGGTTCCACTATCGTGACCCTGAAGCCTTCCTACCTGGCATCCCTGTCAGAGGGTGAACATACTGTGGACATCATGTGGATCGATGATTCCGCCAGCACCACATTTACAGTAGCTGCAAACACCGCAGCTGCACAGCCGGAGCTGGACAGCGTGCCCAAGACCGGAGAAGGTGTGATGGGATGGATGCCCGAGGTACTGCTGTTTGCAGCTGCAGGTCTGGTGACATTCGGCGGACTTCTCTGCAGACGTAGTAAAATTCAACTTTAAAGGGAAAAACCACATAAAGATTGTGTAAAAAGTAGATATATTTTTAAATTGACGAGCACATGGCTGTTGGATATACTATAACTGTATCGCGTTTTAAACGACGTGATACGGAAAGCAGGATCCGACAGCCATGAGCAGTTTACAAAAGAAAGAAACATTATTAATCGTTGATGATTCAAAATTTCAAAGAGTAGTGATCAGACAGTCTCTCGGGGAGCATTTTAACTTCGCAGAGGCTGTTTCCGGTGAAGAATGTCTTACGATCATGGAGAAGGAAAGCGATGCCATTGATCTGGTGCTGCTGGATCTGGTCATGCCGGGGATCGACGGCTTTGAAGTACTGCGCCGCAGACAGAATATGGAGGGCTTCAAGGACACGCCGGTTATCGTTCTGACGAATACGGAATCGGTGTCTTCCCAGTCGGAAGCATTTGCACTGGGGGCGGATGAATTCATTATCAAACCGGTAGATACCCGGATAGCGCTTACCCGCATCAACAATACACTGGGGGTAAAACGCAGGTTACAGAATAGCAGAGATGAGCAGAAGGCCTGGAAGACAAAGTCGCAGATCGACGAGATGACCAGTCTGTTCAACAAGATGACAGTAGAGAAGCTGATCACGAAGACTCTGACAGAACATGAGGATGGTCTGCATGCTCTTATGGTGATAGATATCGATAATTTCAAATCCATAAATGATGTATACGGTCATACTATGGGAGACCATGTGATCAGCGTCATTGCAGGAGTCATTTCTTCACAGTTCCGCAGCACAGATTATGTGGGACGTATGGGTGGAGATGAGTTCGCAGTATTGATGGGAGACATTCCGTCCAAAGAGATCGCACTGATCAAGGCAGAGAATCTGGTCAACCTCGTAAAATATAAAGAGAACTTATCCATACCGGAAAATATATCCATCAGTGTGGGAATAGCATTTTCCGATCCAGAGGATCATTGCTACTATGATCTTTCGGCAAAAGCAGATCAGGCATTGTATGTATCCAAGAAGTCGGGAAAAGGACGCTACAGTGTATATGGCGAAGAAAACCATGAGCAGAGCAGAAAACAGCTGGCTATAGTGTGGTCCGGGTCCCGAAATGTCACCAGTATGATAGAATTTGCGTTGCCGGATTCCGTACAGCTGAAACAGGTGGATTCCGTGGAAATGATCAGAGAGTGTATGGAGGAAGCGGCGGAAGAGGGAATTCTGGCTCTTGTGGTGGATGTATCGGAAGAAGAGGATCAGGGACAGGCACGCTGGCAGGAACTTCGGAAAGTACAGACGGAACAGACATTTCCGACCATCGCAATCTGTAGGGAAGGCAATCTGAAACAGATGAAAAATGCCCTGGAGACCGAAGTAATCCAGGATCTTTTGCTGGCTCCGCTGGAAGCAAATGCATTGAAGCGGCGTGTGAAGATCTGGATGCAAAATTGCAAGCTGCGATAAACTTTGTTATAATTGACTGGAGCATATCTTAGAATGTGCTTCAGTCTTTTGGTATCTTTGCAATAGAAACAGAGGATGTAATATTATGGATTTGTTTGAATACATGAGAAGCACCAATATGGAAAAGGAAGCTCCACTGGCGGCCAGAATGCGTCCCAGAACCTTGGATGAGGTCGTGGGGCAGGAGCATATTATCGGCAAGGACAAGCTTCTGTATCGTGCCATCAAGGCGGACAAGATCAGCTCCATCATTTTCTATGGACCGCCCGGTACCGGCAAAACGACGCTGGCGAAAGTCATTGCCAATACTACCAGTGCTGAATTTCAACAGATTAATGCCACAGTGGCGGGCAAAAAGGATATGGAAGAAGTGGTGGCAAAGGCGAAGGAACTGCAGGGAATGTACAGGAAGCGTACAATTCTGTTCATTGACGAGATCCACCGTTTTAATAAAGGACAACAGGATTATCTGCTCCCGTATGTGGAGGACGGTACGATCATTCTCATAGGAGCTACTACAGAGAATCCCTATTTTGAAGTCAACGGCGCTCTGATCTCCCGCTCGGTGATCTTTGAATTGAAGCCGATTCCGAGGGAAGCCATCAAAGAGCTTTTGAAAAAAGCAGTCTACGATACAGACCGGGGAATGGGAGCCTACAACGGCACCATAGACGAGGATGCACTGGATTTTCTGGCAGATATCTCCGGCGGCGATGCCAGACATGCACTGAATGCTATTGAACTGGGCATCATGACCACAGAACCGGGACCGGATGGCAAGATCCATATTACGCTCGACGTGGCACAGCAGTGTATCCAGAGGAGAGCGGCGAGATACGATAAAAACGGTGACAACCACTACGATACGATTTCTGCATTTATCAAGAGTATGCGGGGGTCAGATCCGGATGCGGCAGTATATTATCTGGCAAGGATGTTAAATGCTGGCGAAAGCGTTACTTTTATTGCAAGACGTATTATGATCTGTGCATCGGAGGATGTGGGCAATGCGGATCCCCAGGCACTGGTAATGGCAGTGAATGCTTCTCTGGCGGTGGAGCGGGTAGGCATGCCTGAGGCGCAGATCATTCTGGCGCAGGCAGTGACTTATATTGCTACAGCACCCAAGAGCAATCGTAGCTGCGAAGCGGTATTTCAGGCGATGCAGGAAGTACAGGCCACAGGAGATCTGCCGATCCCCGCACACTTGCAGGATGCACATTATAAAGGAGCAGCAAAATTGGGACGCGGAACAGGATATAAATATGCACATGATTACCCGAATGACTATGTGGAACAGCAGTATCTGCCCTATGAATTAAGTGGCAGGGAGTTCTATCAGCCCTCGGGTAACGGTTATGAGGTGAAGATCAGAGAGCATATGGCGAGAATCAAAAAAGAAGCCGCAGAGGCTTCTTCTAAAAACAAAGAATCATAAAATCAGGTACCTGATTGCGGGATTAGAACAACTCCGTAATCAGGTATTTGTATATTTCCTGATTTTTTTTCTGCCAGTTGTCGCAGATAGCAGCCGCAGTTTCTTCCACGGGAACGGATAAGGTGATGTCCACCAGATTGATACCGCGGTCTTTTGCTACCAGATGAGCCTCGTATTCACCGGAGGTGGATTTATAATAATCCCCCAGCACAGAGACTTCGTTGCGCAGGGTGAACTCGTTTTCCTGAAAATAGCTGTCAATTTCCTGCTTGATGGTATCACCGATGCGGTTCTCGAAGAAATTCAGAGTTTCCTTGCCCTCGGCAGTGATGGACAGGTGGGTCCGGTTGCGGATCGACTGGGTGGCGATCATTCCGGCATCCGTCAGTTCATTGATGACCTGCTGCAGGGTCAGGAAGTTCGTGTATTCCTTTCCAAGGATAAAATCGCTGACCTGTGCGGCCGTGAGAGGGAAAGTCACACGGTTCAGCATGTAGAGAACGATAAGTTTATATAAAGTAAGCGGATCTTGTAACATAATGGGATAACAGCCTTTCTAATGTTTATCTTTATTTATTGCTTCATAAAGGTCACCCTGACGGATGCCCTGCTCTTTCATACGGTGGTGCAGTGAGTTCAGTACCTTTCGTTTGTCCAGACTCCATTTCGGAGCAATCAGCAGATCTTTTGGCCCATCACCGGTGACCCGGTGGATCACGATGTCCGGAGACAGGTGGGCGAGGCAGGAGACCAACAGATCCAGATAATGTTCCGGAGTCAGTGCCTCAAATATTCCCTTTTCATAATCCTTTGCCAGATCGGTATTTTTTAAAATATGCAGTAACTGGAGCTTGATGCCAAAGGGAGCAATATGGTTTAAGTATTTCATGGTTTCCAGTACCTGTCGGTCGGTCTCTCCGGGGAGTCCCAGAATCGTATGGACGATAAAAGGGATTTTGAGTGTCTTCAGCTTGGTACAGGCTTTCTCAAAGCAGGACAGGGGATAGCCTCTGCGGATATAGTGGGCAGTCTCTTCGTGGATTGTCTGTAATCCCAGTTCGATCCAGAGGAATTTGTCCGGATATTCGCCTTTTAATTTTGCAAGCAGAGCCAGTACTTCCGGCCCCAGACAATCCGGCCTGGTGGCAATGGAGATGCCGCAGACTTTGGGATGGCTCAGGGCAGAACGATACACCTCTTCCAGATAGGGGAGAGGTGCATAAGTGTTGGTGTATGCCTGAAAATAGGCGATCAGGTCATGACCGGTCACTTTATCACCGAATTTTGCCATGCCTTCCGCAATCTGTTCCTCCATAGTCTTCTCGGCAATGTCCACAGCAAAGTCACCGCTGCCGCCGGAGCTACAGAAGATACAGCCCCGAGTGTCCAGAGTTCCGTCCCGATTGGGACAGGACATCCGGGCATTCAGGGCTATTTTATAGCATTTATGGTGAAACATATTTTTGCAATAGGAATCCAGAGAGTAGTAGGGCTTGCCGTGCCAGTCTCTCACAATGCTGTCCGAACACATTAGCGGATGTGGCTCTTTACAGCGTTTGCTACAACTTCGGCTACCTGGGGATCAAATGCTTCCGGCATGATATTGTCATCGGAGAGCTTGTCTGCGGGTACCAGACCGGCAATGGCTTCGGCAGCGGCCAGTTTCATCTCTTCGGTGATCTGGGTAGCACGACCTTCCAGAGCACCCTTGAAGATACCGGGGAAAGCGACCACATTGTTCACCTGATTGGGAAAATCACTGCGTCCGGTTCCTACGACACGGGCACCGGCAGCCTTGGCTACATCCGGCATGATCTCGGGAATGGGATTCGCCATGGCAAACAGGATGGAATCGCGGTTCATGGAAGCTACCATCTTGGGAGTGACAATGTTCGGAGCGGAAACACCGATGAAGATATCGGCACCTTTCAGAGCATCGGCCAGAGAGCCGGTCTCGTTGTTTAAGTTAGTCACTTCGGTCATCTTTTTCTGCATCCAGTTCAGGCCTTCGGTATCTCTGGAGACAATACCTACCTTGTCACACATGATGATATTGGGGAAACCGTAGGTCAGAAGCAGTTTGGTGATAGCCACCCCGGCGCTTCCGGCACCGTTTACCACTACGCGGCAGTCTTCCTTTTTCTTACCGACTACCTTCAGGGCGTTGATGACACCGGCCAGAACGACGATGGCAGTACCGTGCTGGTCATCATGGAATACGGGGATGTCCAGAATCTCCTTCAGACGTTCCTCAATTTCGAAACAACGGGGAGCACTGATGTCTTCCAGATTGATTCCGCCGAAGCCGGGAGCCAGATAGGTCACAGCCTTGATGATCTCTTCGGTATCCTGGGTGTCCAGACAGATGGGGACAGCATTTACATTACCGAATTCTTTGAAGAGGACTGCCTTGCCTTCCATAACGGGCATGGCTGCGTAGGGACCGATGTTGCCAAGACCAAGAACCGCGCTTCCGTCGGAGACAACGGCTACGGTGTTGGCCTTCATGGTGTATTTGTAAGCAGCTTCCTTGTCCTGGGCGATTACTTTGCAGGGCTCCGCAACACCGGGAGTATAAGCAATAGCCAGATCCTCACGGGTCTTGACGGGAGTCTTGGACACGGTCTCCAGTTTACCGTTCCATTTTTCATGCATCAGTAACGCTTTTTCATTGGTTGTCATGACAATACCTCTCTTATTTTTTGTTTGGTCATTACTTCATATAATCATGGATGATTTGCCGGATACGAAATCCGGACGCTATTCATAATGATATAATAGAATCGATATCTTCGCAAGGATTTAGCACCACTTTTACAAAAAATAAAATTTTTATTTTGGGACTTCCTATTTGGAAAGAAATGTATTATAATGGCTTCAGATGCAGTTTTAATATCTTTTTATTCAACTGACATGTCGAATGTAAATCGGATGTAATTCCCCTTAGTTAACAGTTTTATAGTAAATCTTATTTCCATAGGAGGGTATATGAGAGAAAAATATGAATCACTTGCATTAGTTCAGTTAAAGGAGCTGGCAAAAGTACGTGGCCTGAAGGGAACTTCCACAATGAAAAAGGCAGATTTGGTAGAAGCTATGCTTGCAGAAGATGAGCGCCTGAAAAAAGAGGAAGAAGCTAAGGCAGCGGAAGAGAAACAGGAGGCTGCCAAGAGCGAAGAGGCAGAGAAGCCGGAGAGAACAGAACGCCCTGTCAGACAGGAGAGGAATTACAGACAGGACAGATATGATAGACAGGATAGAAATGACAGAAACTATCGGACAGACCGTACCGAGCGTACGGATCGTGCAGAACGCACTGACCGTTCCGAAACCGGTACAGAGATGGTCGGCGTAAGAAGTGAAGCTTACACCAGAGAGCGTACCTTCAATCCGAATAACGTGGCATACGATGAGAGCCAGTATCCCAAGGAACTGGACAGCGGTATCGAAGCCAGCGGTATCTTAGAGGTTATGCCGGATGGTTACGGATTTATCCGTTGCGAGAATTATATGCCCGGTGAGAACGATGTGTATGTGGCTCCCAGCCAGATCCGCCGTTTCGGACTGAAGACCGGTGATATCCTGAAGGGCAACAAGAGAATCAAGACCCAGCAGGAGAAGTTCAGTGCACTGCTGTTCGTCAAGAGCATCAACGGTTATACAGTGGAAGAGTCAGCCAAGAGAATGGCATTCGAGGATATGACGCCGATCTTCCCGGATGAGCGCATCAAGATGGAGACTCCCGGCTGCAGCGTGGCTATGAGAGTCATGGATCTGGTAAGCCCTGTCGGTAAGGGACAGCGTGGTATGATCGTATCCCCGCCCAAGGCTGGTAAGACCACACTGTTGAAGGAAGTGGCAAAGTCTATTTTGAACGGTAACCCCAAGATGCACATGCTGATCCTGCTGATCGATGAGCGTCCCGAGGAAGTTACCGATATTAAGGAAGCAATCCACGGAGACAATGTGGAAGTGATCTATTCCACCTTCGATGAGCTTCCCGAGCACCACAAGAGAGTATCAGAGATGGTGATCGAGCGTGCAAAGCGTCTCGTAGAACATAAGAAGGATGTCGTGATCCTGCTTGACAGTATCACCCGTCTGACCAGAGCGTACAACCTGGTGGTTCCCCCCAGCGGACGTACTCTGTCCGGTGGTCTCGATCCCGCCGCACTCCACATGCCCAAGAGATTCTTCGGTGCAGCCCGTAATATGCGTGAGGGAGGAAGCCTGACCATTCTGGCCACCGCACTGGTAGAGACCGGAAGCAAGATGGATGATGTGGTATACGAGGAATTCAAGGGAACCGGTAATATGGAAATGGTTCTGGACAGAAAGCTGTCCGAGAAACGTATTTTCCCGGCTATCGATCTGGCAAAATCCGGCACCAGAAGAGAGGATCTGTTGCTGACACCGGAAGAACTGGAAGCCATCAATATCATGCGTAAGGCCCTGAATGGCTTAAAGCCCGACGAAGCTACCGACCGCATCCTTGATATGTTCTCCCATACCCGCAATAATGTGGAATTTGTGAATATGGTGAAGAAGAACCGGTTTATCTAGGCAAGAGATAGAAAATTGACAAAAATTGGAAATAATGGCAGAATATATACCTTTACGATGTGCTATAATTGTGCTACAATTATGACATAAAGGAGGTGCTATTATGCCATTGATCATGCCAATCAGAGATTTGAGAAAAACAAGTGAAATATCCGAATTAGCACATACAAAGCAGGAACCGATTTTTATTACTAAGAATGGCTACAGCGATCTGGTAGTGATGAGCGCAGAACTTTATGAGCGTTTTGCACGAATTCATAAAATCGACCAGGCCATCTGTGAGGCGGAAGAGGAAGTTGCTGCGGGTGCGGATACGATGGATATGGATGTCGCAATGGAAAGGCTAGACAAAAAATATTATGGTTAAATACCATATAAAGTTGTATCCGAGAGCATATCGTGATATGGAAGAAATCTACAGGTATATCGCCATAGAAAAACAGGTTCCGGAAAATGCAAAAGCACAAACAGACAGAATTTGGAGAGCGATAAAAAAACTGGAGACTTTTCCCGGTTCACATCAGGATAGATTAGAGGGTAAGTATGCCGGAAAGGGGTATAAACAGCTTCTGGTCGATAATTATATGGCAATTTATAAGATTGATGAGACTGAAAAAACAGTTTATGTCATTACAGTGCAATATCAGGGGAGAAATATGTAAAAATAGGTCTTGCGTCGTGTAAACTCTTATGGTACAATAATACCGCTGTTTGTGGTTCCATAAGCAGTGAGGATGAGAACAAGAACTTATACACGACATTTTTATAGAGAGGTGAAAGAAATGAAAGAAGGAATCCATCCCGCTTACTACCAGGCAACTGTAACCTGCAACTGTGGTAACACATTTGTAACCGGCTCCACCAAGCCCGAGCTTCACGTAGAAGTTTGCTCCAAGTGTCATTCATTCTACACTGGCCAGCAGAAGTCTGCAAGAACCGATGGCCGTATTGATAAGTTCAATAAGAAATACGGTGTTAAATAAGATTGCAAGCGAAAGGTTGAGGTATTCTTATCTCAACCTTTTCTTGTCGTATAGGAAACTATGTTCCTATTTAATACTGCATTTATAAGGATGAGGTTTTATGGCTAGAAGAAAGAGTCGTTATTCCGGTATCGGCGGACAGGCCGTGCTGGAAGGCGTTATGATGAAAAATAAAGAGAAGTATGCGGTAGCGGTCCGCAAGCCGGACGGCGAGATTGAAGTGGAAGTGGAGACATATCAGGGTCTGGCTCACGGAGGTAAGTTCAAGGAGCTTCCCTTTATCCGTGGTATCTTTAATTTTCTGGATTCCCTGATCCTGGGAACCAGAGCATTGAATTATTCCGCTTCCTTCTATGAAGAAGAGGAAGGCAAAGAAACGAAATTCGATAAGGCGATGGACAAGATGAGCGGTGGCAACGGAGAAAAGCTGCTGTCCGGTATTGTGACGGTGATCTCTATTATGTTGGCAGTAGGCATCTTTATCGTATTGCCGTATTTCATTTCCTCTCTGTTTGAGAGCTTTATCCGCAACCGCTCCCTGATGGCGATTATTGAGGGTGTGATCCGTATTGCTCTGTTTTTGCTGTATGTATGGGGCATCAGCGCCATGAAGGATATCCGCAGGCTGTACCAGTATCATGGGGCGGAGCACAAATGCATCAACTGTATCGAGAAGGGCAGACCCCTTACGGTGCACAATGTGATGCGCAGCTCCAGACTGCACAAACGTTGCGGTACCAGCTTCATTTTCTTTGTTATGCTGGTAAGTATTGTGCTGTTCTTCTTTATCCAGGTGGATAATGTGGCGGAGAAAGTGATCCTTCGTATTCTGCTGATGCCGGTTGTGGCCGGAATTTCCTACGAGATCATCCGTCTGGCCGGACGCACGGATAATGTGTTTATTAAGATCCTGTCTGCTCCCGGTATGTGGATCCAGCGTATGACCACCAGGGAACCCGATGAGAGCATGGCAGAGGTAGCCATCGCTTCCGTAGAAGCTGTGTTCGACTGGAAGAAATATTTACAGGATACCTTCGGTTACGAAGTGGATGAGAGCTGGATGAAGGACGATGCATCCGCAGAACCAGAGGATTAAGATGACCTATCGGGAATGCTATGAAAAAGGCTGTCTGGCTTTGCAGACAGCGGGAATCGAAGAAGCCACACTGGATGCGAGACTTCTGCTGGAAGCGGTATGCGGTACGAATCGTAATGATCTGCTGGTGCACGGGGAACAGTCGGTGACACCGGAAGCGGAAGAGAAATATCTTGGCTGGATCGGACAGCGGGCGGAGCACATTCCGCTGCAGCAGCTGACCGGGGAGCAGGACTTTATGGGACTGACCTTTGCCGTCAATGAGCACGTACTGATCCCGAGACAGGATACGGAGATTCTGGTGGAGGAAGTATTGAAGGAACTCCATGACGGAATGCGGGTGCTTGACATGTGTACGGGATCCGGATGTATTCTGTTAAGCCTTCTGCATTACAGCAATGCCTGTGAAGGACTGGGTGTGGATTTGTCTGCAGATGCGCTGGAAGTGGCAGAGCAAAATGCGGAGACGCTTTTGGATGCGGCGAACGCAGATCGGGTTCATTTTTTACAGAGTGACCTGTTTGACAAGGTGGAGGGAAAATTCGAGATCATCGTGTCGAATCCGCCTTATATCGCCAGTGCGGAAGTGGAGAAGCTGATGCCGGAGGTACGGGATCATGAACCCAGGATGGCACTGGACGGTACGGAGGATGGTTTACATTTTTACCGCCGTATCATCGAAGAAGCAGGAAAACATCTGGTGAGCAGTGGAATGCTCTTTTTTGAGATCGGATATGACCAGGGACAGGCTGTATCGGAACTGATGCGCACCGAAGGGTACCGCGAGGTACAAGTGGTGCAGGATTATGCCGGTCTGGACCGGGTAGTTTTTGGAACGTATGTAACAGTTCAGCCCGCACCATTCGTAAAGTCGCGCTGACACGCTTTCCGTCACTTCGTGACTACCTTTGCTCATAAACCTGGCGCTTAGTTCATGAACATATTCGTTCACAAAATCATGCAAGCATGATTTTTGCTCTCCAATATGTTCATGGCTGAACTGTTACAACTTATATTGAGAGGAATTAGTTATGTTTGACAAGTTAGAAGATTTATTGATTCGTTTTGAAGAGATCATGGGCGAACTGCATGAACCCACGGTCACGAATAACCAGGAACGTTTCCGCAAGCTGATGAAGGAGCAGAGTGATCTGACACCTATCGTGGATGCGTATACAGAGTACAAAAAGTGCAAGCAGGATATTGAAGATTCCCTTTCCATGCTGGAAGAGGAAAAAGACGAAGAAATGCGTGACATGATCAAGGAAACTCTGAATGACAGCAAGAAGCGTGTGGAAGAACTGGAGCAGGAACTGAAGATCCTGTTACTGCCCAAGGATCCTAATGATGACAAGAACGTAATCGTGGAAATCCGTGCAGGTGCCGGCGGCGATGAGGCTGCTCTGTTTGCAGCGGAGATCTATCGTATGTATGTGCATTATGCCGAGAAGCAGCGTTGGAAGGTAGAGCTGATCAACGTGGATGAGATCGGTATCGGTGGCATGAAGGAAGTGCAGTTCACCATCAGTGGGCAGGGCGCATACTCCAAGATGAAGTATGAGAGCGGTGTACACCGTGTACAGCGTGTGCCGGAGACCGAGAGCGGCGGACGTATCCATACTTCTACCATCAGTGTGGCGGTGATGCCTGAAGTAGATGATGATATAGATATCGTCATCGAGGATAAGGATATCCGTATCGATGTCATGAGAGCATCCGGTAACGGCGGTCAGTGTGTCAACACCACCGACTCCGCAGTACGTCTGACCCACTATCCTTCTGGAATCGTGGTATACAGCCAGACAGAGAAGTCCCAGATCCAGAACAAGGCGAAGGCATTTGCACTGTTGAAATCCAAGCTGTATGACATTGAGCAGCAGCAGAGACACGATGCGGAAGCAGAGATGCGCCGCAGCCAGATCGGTACCGGAGACCGTTCGGAGAAGATCCGTACCTACAACTTCCCCCAGGGTCGTGTCACCGACCATCGTATTGGTCTGACCCTGTATAAGTTAGACAAGATCATGAACGGAGATATCGAAGAGATCATCGATGCCTGCATCGCAGCCGACCAGGCAGCCAAGCTGGCTAAGATGAATGAGGAATAAGAGAAGAAGCTGATAAAGGGCGGACTTTGGCGGTGCCAGGGTTCGCCTTTTATGATATAATGAGCCTCAAGGAAAAACAAGTGGCTGCAAGCAGACATTTGTTTTTCTGGGCTCATTAGCGAACGAATATCCTGCGAAGCAGGATGTAGAGTGCGATAGCACGAATTCGTGAGCTTATGATACAATAAAGAGAAGCAGCAAATATGAACAAAGGAACAGCAGAAGGAGAGAAACAAATGACCGTAGCAGAAGCAATACGTGAATATGTCAATGAAACCGAAGGTCTGGAGTTCTATGAGCAGGAGCCGGAAAAGGGTCTGGGGATCCTGGTAAAGGGAGATAATTCCTATATGGAGACGATCATGAACCTGACCAAATATTTCGACGATCACAATGTGGATGATGTGAATATGGAACTGGAGGGTATGTACGTGGAATGCCAGGGGGATGATACTATTGTGTATTTCCCGGAACTGGAGGCGCAACTATGAAAAAACACATCCTGTGCATTGGAGACTCGAATACTCACGGGCTTTGCACCGATCCGTCGGAGAACGCTGACCACGGCAGCAGGTATAATGAAGAAGAGCGCTGGACCTGTCTGCTGCAAAAGGCACTGGGCGAAGAGTATCTGGTCATTGAAGAGGGCCAGAGCGGCAGAACCTGTGTGTATGAGGATCCGGCCATGGATTCGGTGAATCTGCTGCCGGTACTGCATGCGCTGCTGAACAGCCATGAGCCGCTGGATCTGCTGATCCTGATGTTGGGAACCAATGATGCCAAGAAAAAATTTGGCACGGATGCGAAGAAGATTACCAAAGGAATGCAGATCCTTGTGGAAGAGGCAAAGTCTGTTCCCTGCTGGGGGGCGGACGGACCGAAGATCCTGATCGTGGCACCGGTTCCTATTGAAGAAGGAGTGACCTATCCTGAATTTGCCCCGGACTGTGTGGAGACCACGAAAGCGCTGGCCAGAGAATATGCTTTTCTGGCGGTGGCAGAGCAGGTGGATTTTCTGGATGCGGGAGGCTGTGAACTGACGAAGGCAGATCACGTACATCTGACAGCCAAGGGGCACAGACAGTTGGCGGAGCGGATGGAAACGGCTGTGCGGGAGATTCTGGAAGCCCCGGAAGCGGAAGGCGAAGGGGGAAAAGAGAACGATGAGGCAGAGGAGATCGTAACGGCAAAAGAGGCAGATCTGCCCAGAATCCTGGAGATATATGACATCGCCAAAGCCTACATGCGTGCAAACGGCAATCCCAACCAGTGGAACGGAGCCTATCCGGATCCGGAGACGCTGCGGACAGACATTGAGAAACAGCGGCTATATGTGTATAAAAAGGACGGACGCATCCACGGGGTATTCATGCTTTTACTGGAGGAGGAACCGACCTATGCTTATATCGAGGGCGGCAGCTGGCGGGAGGAGACACCTTACGGAACAATCCATCGTCTGGCAGGAGATGGGGAAGTGAAGGGACTGTTTGCAAAATGTGTTGCCTTTTGTGAGAAGAAAGTACCTTACCTGCGTGCGGATACCCATTTTGACAATCACACCATGCAGCACTTATTAGAGAAGAACAGCTTCGAACGCAGAGGCATTATTTACCTGAAAAACGGAGATCCACGCATCGCCTATCAGAAATAATGCACAACACCTGACTGATTTCTTATGAGCAATATTCACGAAAATAATCAGAAACGCCGAAAGATACTGACATTTCGGCGTTTTTTCTGTTAAAATATGGGTATACTATTGGTAGTAAACGGAAATTGTGTTTTCAATTTTCTGCAATGGGCAGAGGAAAGGAAGGTCAAGGTGTTTCAGAAGGGCGAACGTGTAGTATGTGGCAGTAAGGGCGTTTGCGTGGTGGAAGAGATCACGACATTGGATATTGCAGGAGTAGACAAGAAGAGAGAGTATTATATTTTAAAACCTCTGTATCTGTCTTCCAGTACGGTATATATTCCGGTGGATACGGCAGAAGGTTCCATGCGGAAAGTGCTTGCACATGAGGAGGCGGAGAGTCTGATCCGACAGATTCCGGAGATCCCGCTGATCACCATTGCCAATGACAAACTGCTGGAGCAGGAATATAAGAATTGTCTGAAGGCCTGTAACTGCCAGGATCTGATCCGGATTATCAAGACCATCTACCTGCGCAAGCGGGCCAGAGAAAAGGCGGGACGCAAGGAGACGGCGGTGGATGCCAGATATTTTCGGATCGCAGAGGACCAGTTGTACGGAGAGCTGGCGGTGGCACTGGATATGTCCAGAGAAAATGTGGAAAGCTATATAAATACCTCTTTACAATCCGTGTGAAAAGGTCTATGATATCAACATAAGTCCTAAAGCAACAGAAATTTATGATTATTTAAGATCAGAAAACGTTGAAGAGAAGAGTAGGAAGCAGTGAAGGCACCAGAGAGAACCGCCCTGTCGGAGACAGGCGCTGTGAGCGGTTTTGCCGGATGCGGACGAAGACCGTCTCGGAGTGGCTTTAATACAGCCCGGCAGCTCCCGTTATGAGCAAATGAGTGGCAGTTATCTTTAGATAATTGCAATCAGGGTGGAACCGCGTGTGATACGTCCCTTGCAGATTGTTGCAAGGGACTTTTTTGTGACTATTCAGCAAAGCTCTGAAAGAGCGATTTCGCAAATGGAGGTTCTGAATAGTTTAGAAAACAACAAAAAGGAGAACGAAAATGGTAAATTTTAAGGAAGACGAAAGACTGTCAACTCTCAATCATTCCTGCGCCCATGTCATGGCACAGGCAGTAAAGCATCTGTACCCTCATGCAAAATTCTGGGTAGGACCTGTGGTAAAGGAAGGATTCTATTATGATATCGATCTCGGCAACGATGTGGTCAACGATGAAGTGATCGCTGCCATCGAAAAAGAGATGAAGAAGATCTGCAAGGAAGGCAAGAAGATCTACAGAAGAGAAGTCTCCAAGGCAGAAGCTATGGAAATGTTCAAGGACGATATGTACAAGCTGGACCTGATCAGCAATCTGGAAGACGGCAACATCACAGTATACGACCAGGGAGATTTCACCGATCTGTGCCGAGGACCTCACGTAGACAACACCAAGCTGTGTAAGAACTTCAAGCTGGTAAAACACTCCGGCGTTTACTGGAAGGGCGATGCCAGCAACCACGTGATGCAGCGTATCTACGGTGTCTGCTTCCCTACCGCAGAGGAACTGGAAGCGCATCTGAAGGAGTTAGAAGAGGCCAAAGAGCGTGACCACAGAAAGATCGGCAAAGAGATGGAACTGTTCATGACCGATGATCTGGTAGGCCGTGGACTTCCTATGTTCCTTCCTAAGGGTTACACCGTATGGCAGGAGCTGGAGAATTATATTAAGGACAAAGAGAGAAGACTGGGATATCTGCACGTTATGACTCCCTGTGTCGGTACTGTAAATCTGTACAAGACCTCCGGGCACTGGGATCACTACAAAGAGAACATGTTCCCTCCCATGGAAGTAGAAGGAGAGTCCTTCGTACTGCGTCCCATGAACTGCCCTCACCATATGATGATCTACGCTAACACGCAGCATTCTTACAAAGATCTGCCTATCCGTATCGGTGAGATCGCCCATGACTTCCGTTTCGAAGCCAGCGGAACCCTGAAGGGTATCGAGAGAGGCAGACATTTCTGCCAGAATGATGCCCATCTGTTCGTAACACCGGAGCAGATCGAGTCCGAGTTCTCCAAGGTAGTAGATCTGATCTTTAATACCTACAAGGATTTCGGTATTACCGATTACAGATGTGTCCTGTCCCTGAGAGATCCGGAGGACAAGGTAAAATATCACGATGACGACGAAATGTGGAACAATGCAGAGGACGCTCTGCGCAAGGTTCTGAACGACCTGGGCATTGAGTATACCGAGGAGATCGGTGAAGCTGCATTCTACGGACCGAAGCTGGATGTAAACGTAAAACCTGCAGTAGGTAACGAGTACACCCTGTCTACCTGCCAGCTGGATTTCTGCCTGCCTGCAAAATTCAACCTGACCTATGTGGACAAGGACGGTCAGAAGAAGACTCCCGTGGTCCTGCACAGAGCAATCTTAGGATCTCTGGACAGATTCATGGCTTATATCCTGGAGGAGACCAAGGGTAACCTGCCTCTGTGGCTGGCTCCCGTACAGGCTATGATCCTGCCGGTCAAGAACGATGACCAAGAGCTGAATGCCTATGCGCATGATCTGTACGGTTATCTGCTGGACAATAACATCAGAGCAGACATCGATGAGCGAGCAGAGAAGCTGGGCTACCGCGTAAGAGAAGCACAGGTGAAGAAGATTCCTTACCTGATCATCTTAGGAAAGCAGGAAGCACAGGACGGCACCGTAAGCTATCGTCTGCATGGACAGCAGAACACCACTACGGTATCCAGAGACGAATTCCTGGCTATGTTAAAGGATGAGATCGCAACCAAGAAGCTGAGCAAGTAATTAAAAAACACCACCCTGCAAGGAAAACGGTATTGATTAAAATGCGTTTTCCCAGTGGGGTGGTGTTTTTGCATGTCGCTATGATTTCGCGAGAGCGAATTCCATTACGATTGCCGGGGAGATGGCAAGGAGTGAACGACGAGTTGAAGTTATTTCCGTGCCACCAGATGTGCACGCATTTTTTTCTGCGCTTCAAAAGAAACAACCTCAAAACTTGTGTTTTCCGCAAATTTTCTGAATTCCGCACCGGAATACATGCGGACATCACCGTGGCCGCACAAGTGTGCAAGCGGCATTTCAATATGATTACACAGCCACAACAGCAGGGATGATTTGGAGGTATAATCTCTCAGAATCAGACGTCCGCCCTTTTTCAGAACCCGGTAAGCACTGTTGAAAAAGTCCTGTGGATTCGGATAGTGATGGAAACTGTTGGAAGAGATGATTGCGTCAAAAGTATTTTCCGGAAAAGGGATGTTCTCACAGTCTCCGACGACGAATGTGGTATTAGACAGATTTTTCTCCTGTGCCACATGGATCATCTCCGGTGTCAGATCCAGACCGGTGAAATGCTTTTCGGGATATTTTTCGTGCAATAATTCAATCGCCGGACCGGTACCGCAGCCGCAGTCCAGTACGGAATCGAAGGACTCTTTTTCTAATTCTTCCAATAAAAACGGATAGTCGTCCTTACACATCTCATAGACACCGGAATGACCGCTGTCATAGATTTTGGCTGCCTCGGTGAACTCTTTTACGGATAATGCTTTATACTCTTCTGATGTCATTGTAAATTTTCCTCCTAGAAGTAGTGAAATGAATAACAATCCGGATCGCAACACTTGATTTTTCTCCAAAATCAGGTCGAACTGTAGTGGAACCATTGATTTCAGAAAAAAATATAAGCTGTTACAAAGATATGGATATGTTTGTGTAATTAATAAAAAAAATAAAGAATAAAATAGTTAGTTACAACTAACAATAAGAATATATCATATTCATAAATAAAAATCCAGTAGTATGTATATTTTTCCGCACACCGCACAAAATAAGGATGACGCGTGGTGGGACTGCGCCTGCTCTTTTGCCGCGTGTCTTTTTTGTAAATGTAGTTTTTGTCCGGTTACAAACTGATTTGTGACGAAGAATGCGGGCCGCCGGCTGCGGCAGAAGGTGAGGGAAATATGGCAGATTTGAAATGTGTCGTAGAAAGTTGTACCTATAATAAGGATTGCCTGTGCAGTAAAGGAGATATCATGGTGGCAGGAAAACATGCCTGCAATTGTGATGACACCTGCTGTGAAAGCTTTGACCACAAGAGAGAAGGAGCGGATTCTTTTACCAGTTCGATCGCACATCCCAGCAAGACGATCAGCATCGACTGTGAGGCTGTAAAATGCGTTCATAACAGCAATTACAAGTGTGTGGCGGATCATGTGGATATCAAGGGCTGCGGCGCCTGTGACTGTAAGGAAACAGCATGCGCTACCTTTTCTGAAAAATAAGAGAGCGGTTTCTGCTTGACAAAAATCCTGAAAATGCAGATAATAAGGCATGGAAACAGGTCGGCGGGAGACCGCCGGTACATAAAAATATAAAAATATTAAAAAAACGGGGTTGACATCAGGAAAACTTCGTGGTATTCTATTTAAGCGTGTGAAGAACACGACACAACAAGCAGAGTATCCACTCTCACCTTACGGCGCAGGCTGGTAAGCGTTCAGATTTTTCATAGACAGAGAACTCGTTTGGAATTTGTTTGAATGAGGGCAGTCCGTGAAGGGAACAGGTGGATAGTTATGCTATCTGCTTTTTTTATTGTTTAACACATTTTCTTATGGAGGTACACAACCATTAGCGATTTAATGATTAATGAACAGATCAGAGACAAAGAAGTACGACTGATTGGAGAAGACGGAGAACAGCTCGGAATCGTTTCTTCCAGAGATGCTCTGAAGATGGCAGAGGAAGCCGGACTCGACCTGGTGAAGATTGCTCCTACGGCAAAGCCTCCTGTTTGCAAGATCGTGGATTACGGTAAGTACAAATACGAGCAGGTGAGAAAAGAGAAGGAAGCAAAGAAGAAGCAGAAGGTCATCGATATCAAGGAGATCAGACTTTCCCCCAATATCGATACCAACGATCTGAACACCAAGATCGGTGCAGCCAGGAAGTTCCTGACCAAGGGAGACAGAGTGAAGATCACCCTGAGATTCCGCGGCAGAGAGATGGCACACATGAACAACAGCAAGCATATCTTAGATGATATCGCACAGAGCCTGTCCGATATTGCGGTAGTGGAAAAAGCTCCCAAGGTAGAAGGCAGAAGCATGACCATGTTTTTAACTGAGAAGCGTTAATTCGTACAGTTAAAAAGTGTCGGATTCCGACACGATAGATTAAGTAAAGTTTAGGAGGAACTCGTTATGCCCAAAATGAAGACAAGCAGAGCAGCAGCTAAGCGCTTTAAAGCAACAGGAACCGGTAAGTTAAAGAGATCTAAAGCTTACAAGAGCCATATCTTAACCAAGAAGTCTACCAAGAGAAAACGTAATCTGAGAAAGCCTGCAATTACGGATGCAACTAATGTTAAGAATATGAAGAAGATTTTACCTTATTTATAATTCAGGCGAGGAGGAAATAAGACATGGCAAGAATTAAAGGTGGCTTAAATGCCAAGAAGAAGCACAATAGAGTATTAAAGCTTGCAAAGGGCTACAGAGGCGCAAGAAGCAAGCAGTACAGAGTAGCAAAGCAGTCTGTTATGAGAGCTCTGACCAGCTCTTATGCAGGTAGAAAAGAGAGAAAGCGTCAGTTCAGACAGCTGTGGATTGCTCGTATCAATGCAGCAGCCAGAATGAACGGTTTATCTTACAGCAAGTTCATGTACGGTCTGAAGCTTGCAGGCGTTGATATGAACAGAAAGATGCTGGCAGACCTGGCAGTTAACGATGCAGAAGGTTTCAAGACCCTTGCGGAGCTGGCTAAGTCCAAGATCGCATAAATAATAGCAACTGTTAAGGCTGGACACATTATCTTCGGATGGTGCGGACAGCCTTTCTTTTTTGTAACTATTTGGAAGGAGACCATTATGATAAATCCCGGAATGATGATGAAACTGATGAATGCGAAGAATACCTTTGAGAGCAATCATCCCAAATTTGCAGCGTTTGTAAGCAGATTTTTTATGGGCGGAGTGATCACGGAAGGAACTATTATCGAGATCACAATCACAAGACCCGGCGAAGAGCCCGTGTCCACGAATCTGAAGGTACAGAAATCCGATCTGGATCTGGTAGAGGAGCTTAAGAATCTGAGATGAAGATAATATTTTTTGATATTGACGGAACCTTAATATGCGGAGGAAGTGAACTGATGTCAGAGAGCACGAAGGAAGCCATCCGCATCGCCAGAGCCAACGGTCATATCTGCATGATCAACACCGGGCGTACGAAACGGCTGGTTGGGGAAAATCTTACCGGACAGGTGGAATTCGACGGATTGTTATTGGGCTGCGGAACGGAGATTGAATATCATGGAAAACAGCTGATGCACAAGACATTTTCCATGGAGGAGTCTAAGGCAATTCTGGCAGCCATGAAAAAATATCATGTGGATGCTGTCCTGGAAGGCAGCAGGGAAGACTATGCACCCAGAGGAGAAGAAGTATTTACCGAGACCTTCCGTCATATGGCACGTGAGATTGAGAATCGAAAATACGATCGTTATGCTAATGCACCGGGCAACTATGATAAATTATATGCTTATGCAGAGACACCGGCGGGAATGGACGGAATGAAGCATGACCTGTCGGAAATACTGGATTTTATTGACAGAGAACAAGGGTTTTATGAGATTGTCCCCAAAGGATATTCCAAGGCAACAGCAATCCGTTACATTACGGACTATTTGAAGATCCCCATGGAAGACACTGTGGCCATCGGAGACAGCAATAACGACCTGCCGATGTTAAAGTATGCCCACACCAGCATTGCTATGGGTAATTCCAGTAAACAGGTGTTGGAAACAGCAGATTATATCACCACGGATGTGGATAAAGACGGCATCTGGAACGCTCTGAAGTGGTTGGGTGTTTTAGACAAGTAAAACGATTAAGAATCTGACAGCTTGTACTAAAATGTGCAAAATGTACAAAAAACAGTGGCAAAACTTATATATTATGATGATTTGCATAAAACCTATTTACAAAACACCTATCTGGTGCTATGATAAGTTCATTAAAAGGTAAAACGATTAACTTACAGAAAAGAAGAATACAGCAGTATAACAGCCAGATGGCTGTTTCTTTTCTCACAAAAGATTAAACGATTAACCTTTGGGACGAACAAGGATAGGAGAAAGGTATGGGACATCACAGGAAGCAGCTGGAATACGGAAATATCAGGATCACAGACAAGCTGTTCGGTGAATACGTGCAAAAGGTCAGTGAGAAGATCATTCCGCATCAATGGAAGATCTTGAACGATCAGCTGGAGGACTCCGAACCTACCTACTGTATTCAGAATTTCCGCGTGGCAGCGGGGGAGCTGCCGGGAGAGAGAAAGGGGGTAGTTTTCCAGGACACGGACCTGTATAAATGGCTGGAATCCGTAGCATTCTGTATTGCCGGGGGGCAGGGCAGAGAATACGAAGCACTGGCAGATAAAGTGATCGAACTGGTAGGAAGGGCGCAGGAGACCGACGGATACCTGAACACCTACTACACAGTCAACGAGCCAGACAAAAAGTGGTCGAACCTGGTGGAAGGACACGAGCTTTACACGGCAGGACACATGATAGAAGCAGCGGTTGCTTACTATCAGGCCACCGGGAAGACGAAGATTCTTAACATCGCCAGGAAAAATGCGGATCTAATCTGCAGAGTATTCGGTACTGGCGAAGGACAGAAAAAAGGTTATCCCGGACATCAGGAGATTGAACTTGCGCTGGTAAAGCTTTACCGGGTGACCGGCGAAAAGCAGTATTTGGACACCGCATCTTATTTCCTTCATGAGAGAGGGAAGAAGCCAAGCTATTTTTTACAGGAGATGGAAGACAGAGGCGGCTGGGAATTTTTCCCGGAGTTCAAAAATTACGATCTGGAATATTCACAATCACATATAGAACCGGTAAAGCAGAAGACAGCGGAAGGGCATGCGGTAAGAGCCATGTATATGTGCTCCGCCATGGCAGACCTGGCTGTGGAATGCGAGGACACCGAGATGCTGGAAGCCTGTAAGCGGCTGTGGGACAGCACGGTGAATCACAGAATGTATCTGACCGGCGGCATCGGATCCAGTGGTTTTCGGGAGAGGTTTACCACGGATTACGATCTGCCGAATACCACGAACTATTCGGAGACCTGCGCTTCCATCGGACTGATGATGTTCGGACAGAGGATGAGCGCAGCCACCGGAGAGGCGGGCTACTACGATACCGTGGAACTGGCATTGTACAATACAGTGCTGGCGGGCATCAACAGAGCGGGAGACAGATACTTTTATGTGAATCCTCTGGAGGTCGTACCGGAGTTCTGCACGGAGCATACTTACATGGATCATGTGAAGGCTGTCAGACAGAAATGGTTCTCCGTGGCATGTTGTCCGCCGAATGTGGCGAGGACGTTAGCGTCTCTTGGACAATACATCTACGCACAGGAAGAAAATGCGGTATGTATCCACCAGTTCATTTCCTCCACTGCAAAGGCAGTCCTGGAAAGTGGAACCGTGGAGATCGGCATGGAATCCACACTGTTGCAGGATAGTAAGGTGAAGATCCGGACGAGACAGGACAGTGAAGTAACCTTTAAGATCCGCCGCCCCGGATATGCGGGGAAACAGGAGATTACAGTGGATGGCCAGACAGCAAAGGCTGTTTTGGAAAAAGGCTATCTGCTGATAAATACTCCGGCGGGAGAGCATGAAATCTGTATTGATTTCGGTGTAAAGCCCAGATGGATCGCCGCCAATGACGAAGTGAGAGCGGATGCTGGAAGATGTGCATTGATGAACGGCCCCGTGGTCTACTGTCTGGAGGAGACCGACAACGGAAAATATCTGGCAGACCTGTATGTGGAAGAGAACACAGAGGTCACGAAGGGGAATCCGCAGACGGATCTCCCGGGAGAGATTCCGACATTACAGTATGAAGCTACAAGGATCCATAACCGGTCCACCGAACAGGGAAACCTGTACGGAGAGCTGAAACTGGAGAAAGAACAGATGCACCTTACAGCAGTTCCCTATGGGCTCTGGTGTAACCGTACACCGGGAGAAATGCTGGTGTGGGTCAAGGTAAAGGTGTAGAACGGTGAACGTGTAAGCGTTTACAATCGGGTGTTTACAACGACAACCTATTGTCGTTATAATAAAGAAAGGTAAAGGAGAGAAAGGTATGAAAAACAAGAAAATCGTAAGTACAGTCCTTGCAACCGCAATGGCAACAGCAATGGTACTTACAGGGTGTGGCAACAGCAATCAGGCACCGGCAGCATCCGCAGATGCAGGAAGCCAGCCGGCACAGACACAGACGAGTTCTGACAGTGGCAGTGGTGAGAGAGTACATATCACCTATGCACAGTGGGGTAACGAGACGGAGACTGCAGCAACTCAGAAGGTGGCTGACAAGTTCAACAGTGAGCAGGATCGTATCGAAGTAGAAGTGGTTAAGATCGACCATGATACTTATGTAACCAAGCTGAATGCCATGGCAACTGCAGGAGAGCTTCCCGATACCGGTATTATGAGTGAGGCCGGTGTACTGAAGTTCGCAGAGAACGGACTGTTGGCTGACATCAGCTCCATGTACGGCGAAGGCGATGCAAAGCCTCTGGATGCACTGACCTTCAAATATCAGGGAACGCCTGTTGCTTATTCCGCAGCAAACGAGGTACTGAATCTGTGGTACAACATTGATCTATTAAACGAAGTATGTGAGAAACAGAATCTGGATGTCAAGGAAATGACTCCTCCCGCAAGTGCAGCAGATGCCTGGGACTGGAATACTTTTGTAGAGACAGCACAGAAGCTTACCATCGATATCAATGGTAAAAATGCTCTGGATCCTGACTTCGATCCCAACAATATTGATATTTACGGATGTACCATCAATACCCTGCCCTGGCAGCTGGAAGTATGGGCACTGTCCAACGGCGGCGGTTACTACAGCAAGGATGGTTCTGAGTGCACCATCAATGATCCCGCAACCGTAGACGCATTACAGAAGATTGCAGATCTGTCTGAAGTATATCACTGCGCACCTCCCGTAACCAGTGCAGCAAACGCTCTGGAGTCTTCTTTGGGAAGCAAGAAGGTCGTTATGGCAACTGATGGTGCATGGAATGTCGGCACCTTCCTTGGGCCGAGCGCTGACTTCGAATATGGCGTAGGTGTTCTTCCTTATATGAAGGAAAAGGTTACCATCTGTACCGGTGGCCCTAACGTAGTATTTGCTACTACCAAGCATCCTGAGGAAGCAATGGAGTGGTTAAAGTGGTATTATCAGGAAGAGAATTCCTGGTCTCTGATCGAAGCAGGTACCTGGATGCCTATTCTGGATTCCTGGTATACTGATGCTGAGAAGACAGATAAGTGGATCGATAATCCTAATTTCCCCGATAAGGATATGTATAAGAGCGCAGTTGTTGACTATGCAAAGGACAACATGGTATCCACATCCTGGTACTATGTGAACGGCACCGATGAATTCAACGCTACTTTGGATACTGTATTCTCCAATGTATGGGCCGGACAGCAGACCATGCAGGAAGCAATTGATGAGAATCTGGAAGAGTTACAGGGAATCTACGAGGCTAACAACCAGTAATACTATTACCGCAACAATGTATTGGGACAACATAACAGGTGGCTTACAGTGATGTGGCCACCTGTTGTTATCAGAAGATTTGGAATTATTCACGAAAATAAGTTACTCTTTGCAAAAATGTGTGAAGAAATGAGGGTTACAATGAAAAAAGGGAAACAGAAAAATAACGCTACAACAAGAGCAGGAAGAAAGGAAGAACTGACCGCATATCTCTGTCTGATACCGGCATTCCTGGGAGTGACCTTGATCAGCTATCTTCCCACACTTGCAGTATTTGTATTAAGTCTGTTTGACTGGAACGGCATTACGAAGCCGGAATTTATAGGGCTTGCCAATTTCCAGCGTATTTTTACGAAAGATATCTATTTCTGGGATTCTATCAAAGCAACTGTATGGTATGCTTTTCTGGCGGTGATCGGTGCCGTGGTATACTCACTGATCATAGCGATCCTCTTAAACATGAATATAAAAGGCCGGACATTGTTCCGCTCCCTGTTCTTCATCCCGTATCTGCTGCCGGCCATCGGCGTATTTAAAGGATGGGAATGGTTATATGAAGGTAACTTCGGTCTGTTCAACTTCGTGCTCCGGATGATGGGACTTCCGAAGCAGAGGTTCCTGGACGACCCGAATCAGGTTATTCCCTGTCTGGTGCTTATCGCCATATGGACCAGTGGCAACCTGATCGTTATCTTCCTGGCGGGATTACAGAATGTCCCCGGCGTATACATAGAAGCAGCGAAGATCGATGGGGCCAATGCATGGCAGAGATTTTGGAATATTACGATCCCCAGTATCACTCCCATTATCTTCTACAATGTGTTGACAGCACTGATCACACATTTACAGGTCATCAACCCGGCACTGGCGCTGACCAACGGCGGACCCGGTAAACGATCCATGTTCATGTCCTATGTGATCTATATGTATGGTTTCCAGAAGAACAAGATGGGCTACGCTGCGGCGTATGCGGTGATCTTCTTCATTCTTGTGGGTATATTTACCATAGTTCTGTTCAAAACACAGAAAGAACAATTATTTGGAGAGGAGGAATAGAAGATGGCAGCAAATTTATCACCGAGTAAAAAACGGAAACAACTGGTTCTGGATCTGGTGGCAACGCTGATCGTACTTTTGCTGGCACTGTTAGTGGTACTGCCGATCTGGTGGATCTTCCGGTCCTCCCTGATGAGTACGGCAAAATTGAACGAGTATCCGCCTTCCTTCATTCCTCATGAGTGGTTGTGGGCGAACTATTCAAAAGCCTTGGAGACCTTCGAATACTGGAGATATTTCCGGAATACTTTCTCCATCATCATTCCGGCAGTTACTTTTGGTACGGTGACCGCAATTTTCTGTGGCTATGCTTTTGCAAGACTTCGTTTCCGCGGCAAGAAGCTGATCTTTAATATCTGCGTCGGAACGATCCTTCTGCCCAGCATGGTTACCCTGCTTCCTCTGTACGTGGTATGGACCAAGGGACTGGGACTGGGGGATACCTACTGGCCGCTGATCCTGCCGTACTTAACCGGTGGCGGTTTCTTCAATATTTTCCTGATCCGTCAGTTCCTCATGACGATCCCGAAGGAGCTGGACGAGGCAGCATCCATTGACGGTGCGGGCAGAATGCGTATCCTGTGGACGATCCTGGTGCCATCCATCAAGCCGGCAGTTGTGGTAGTAGCCATGATGCTGTTTATCCAGATCTGGAACGATATGCTGCAGCAGCTGATCTACATTAACAGTATGTCGAAATTCACTTTTGCCGTGGCACTGACGAACTTTACCGGATCCTTCGGCACCAACTGGCCGGTAGCACTGGCAGCGACGTTCATGACAATCCTGCCTGGTATCGTGATCTATATCTTCGGACAGAAGAGTTTCGTGGAAGGTATCGTTCTGACCGGTATGAAGAATTAACACAGCCTGTTGTGATATAGGGAAAAGTTGTGTTAGAATGGTGGTAGACAAGTCGCTTACAAAAGGGAGGGACACTATGCCTACCATAAAAGAGATCGCCAGAGAGTGCGGGGTATCCGTGGCAACGGTATCCAATATCATCAACGACAAGGGAAAAGTGGGCGAAGAGACCAAAAAGAGAGTGCTGCAGGTGATTCAGGAGATGAATTACACGCCGAACATCGTAGCGCAGAATCTGAAGACGAAGAATACCCGGAGTATCGGGGTCATCGCGGAGGATATGACAGTCTTTGCCCTGCCGGATATCATCGACGGCATCACGGAGTATTGCGAAAAAGAAGATTATCAGATCCTGCTGGTGAATTTACGTCTGTATAAAAAATACGGAGATGCCTATTATCAGGACAATATCCACCGGAACATCGTGCAGAAGGAGATCCAGAAGCTGCTGTCGAAGCAGGTGGAGGGGATCATCTATGTGGCGTCTCATGAGAGACTGATCAATGTGATCCCGGCGGATCTGCCGATTCCTACGGTGGTGGCCTACGGATTTACCAACAAGCCGGAGATCCCCTCTGTGGTGGTAAAGGATAAGGGCGGTGCCGAGCAGCTGGTACGGTATCTGATCTCCTGCGGACACAAACGAATCGGTGTCATCGCCGGGAAAAAGGAAAGTATCCACACACAGTCCCGACTGGAAGGATACCAGAGCGCGTTGTTCGAAGCGAATCTGCTGTACGATCCCGGAATGATCGTTTACGGAGAATGGGATCGTGAAAGCGGTTATGAGCATACGGAAGAATTGGTGAAGCGGGGAGCTACGGCGATTTTCTGTATGAATGATTTTATGGCGGGCGGAGCCTATGACCGACTGGATGAACTGGGATATACGGTAGGTAAGAACATTGCGGTGGCAGGCTTTGATAACAGGGAAATGGCAAGCTATGAGAAGCCGGAGCTGACCACCATGGGACTGCCGTTACATGACATCGGATACTGTGCCAGCGAGGTGATCTTAAAGCTTCTGCGGGGCGAGGAGATACATCAGAAAAACGGGGTGTATTCCGTGGAGTGTAAGCCGTTTATAAGGAATTCGGTGAATATGATATAATGAGCGCAAGAGAGCCAGAGAGAGCTTGCTCACTCTCGGCGATCAGACCGGATTACGCATGTTTGTTGTAATTTCGGGAGTTCGAAGAACGAAGAAATCATTTATAGAAAAACTTGGGAGAGATTGGGGCATGAAACAGGTTAAGATTACATTAGATAAGGCATACAAGGTGGCGAAGGTGGATGACCGTCTGTTCGGTTCCTTTATTGAGCATCTGGGCCGGGCGGTGTACGGCGGTATCTACCAGCCGGGACATCCCACGGCGGACAAATACGGTTACAGACAGGACGTGGTACAACTGGTCAGAGAACTGCAGGTTCCCCTGATCCGTTATCCCGGTGGTAACTTCGTATCCAACTTTTTCTGGGAGGACAGTGTAGGCCCTGTGGATAAGCGTCCGGCCAGACTGGATCTGGCGTGGAGATCTCTGGAGCCGAATACCTTCGGACTGGAGGAATTCTACCATTGGACGAAGCAGGTGAATGCACAGATCATGATGGCAGTGAATCTGGGTACCAGAGGTGTGGCAGATGCCTGCAATCTGCTGGAATATTGCAACCATCCCGGCGGCTCCAAATATAGCGACCTTCGCAGATCCCACGGTGTGGAAAATCCCTATAATATCAAACTGTGGTGCCTGGGTAATGAGATGGATGGCTCCTGGCAGCTGGGCAGCAAGACTATGGACGAATACGGACGGATCTCGCAGGAAGCGGGCAAGGCCATGAAACTGATCGATCCTTCCATCGAGCTGGTATCCTGTGGAAGTTCTTATCGGGAGATGCCTACTTTCCCTCAGTGGGAAGCTACCACACTGGAACACAATTATGATTATGTAGATTATCTGTCCCTGCATACCTATTACGGCAATGCAGCTATGGACAGCAATGATTATCTGGCAAAATCCGATGACATGGATGATTTCATCCGTACGGTAGTGTCTGTCTGCGATTATGTCAAAGCGAAGAAGCGCAGCAAGAAGCAGATCAACTTAAGCTTCGACGAATGGAATGTATGGTTCCACGCCAGCAAGGAGGATGCCGACACCACAGAGAATCATCCCTGGCAGAAAGCCCCTCATCTGCTGGAGGATCATTATACCTTTGAAGATGCCCTGATGGTAGGTCTGATGATGATCACGCTGTTAAAGCATGCGGACCGTGTAAAGATCGCCTGTCTGGCACAGCTGGTGAATGTCATTGCACCGATCATGACGGAGGAGAACGGGATTGCCTGGAGACAGACCATTTTTTATCCTTTCTATCATGCATCCTGCTATGGCAGAGGAACTGTATTGCAGTTGGCTATCGACAGCCCGAAGCATGAGACCAGCGGCCACGGAGGCATCACAGATGTGGAAGCGGTAGCGGTATGGAATGAGGAAGCGGAGGAAGTGACCGTATTTGCCGTGAACCGTAATCTGGAAGAAGACCTGCCCCTGACCATGGACCTGCGCAGTTTCGAAGGCTATGAACTGATCGGCAAGACCGAGCTGGTATCCGATGACTTACAGACCGTGAACTCCGCAGCAGGAGAGAAAGTACAGCCCCGTCAGGCCGACGATGCCAAAGCAGAAGGCGGCCAGTTGGAGACCGTGCTGAGGAAAGCATCCTGGAATGTGATCCGGCTGGGAAGAAAATAAGATAGTGACAAAAGTGGAAAGCCAGTTAAAAAATGATAGCCCCTGGCAGGGTATAAGAAAGGTGGCCACCTTTTCCTTATACCTTGCCGGGGCTATTCGTTTCATAAAAATGTTTTCTTTGCCGAATTTGTGAAAAAACTTCTTTTATACAGTTCTTTTTTTATAAAAAGTGCATTTATAACGGTTTTTATGAAATGCAAAACTCCTGAAGCGGCAGAAGGTCCTCCGGGAACTCTGTTTGTATTTAAAACGCCAATTTCTGCGAAAAAAATACAAAAACATGAGATTTTGCTATGTAAAAAGTCTCTATTTTCGCTACATAAGCAAAATAAAGAAATTCCGTACAAAAAATCCTGGTTTAGGAAGTTTTTTGTACGGAATTCATTGTTTTGAGGCTCTTTACACCAAACTAACTCTCCAGTTACAACAGGGAAAAAGTGCTTCCTGCTTGGAAATAATAAAAACTGTGGGAATGCCGATAAATACTGGCTTTCCCATGTTTTCAACGAATTTTCAAATAAGCAGATAACGGGAATCGAACCCGCCTTTCCAGCTTGGGAAGCTAGCGTTCTACCGATGAACCATATCTGCAAATGGTACAAGAAATATTATAACTGATATTGTTTCCTTTTTCCAGTATTTTTTTGAAAAAAGGGAACAACAATGCTAAAAGAGTTTGCATCGAAAGAGCAGACATGGGATTCCTCTGGCAGAGGTTCTTCATTTTCCAGACGGGATGCTACAGCCGGTTCAAGGGCATCATAAGCCATGGCATAGGCAGCTTGAATGTCTTCTCCCTGCGTCATGCATTCTGGAAAATCAGGAAAGGTAATCCAAAACCCACCTTCTTCAGCTTTGTGAATTAATGCGGTATAAAAAAGTATATTCAAAGTATATTCATAGATATCCTCATCTAAACGTGGAACGGGTGTGATAATTAACGGCGTCATGGGTAATCACAAAATTATTAGTAAGAAAAAACAGAATATTTCAGAATAGCATCAGCCGCCGAGTGTTCTACGGGATATTCAATAAGGTGAACCTAGACACTGGCGATACGGGCGAACCGCACTCCTCCCGGAACTGATGCCAAAGTTATTATATAACGATACGCAGAAGGGCACAATGGAAAGTGACTGTTTTGCGTATTTTTTTACATATTGACAATATTCCGATTTCGGATTATAATGCCACTTAGTCCGAAATCGGATAAAAATAGACGAGGAAATTCGGAATTACAGGAGGAGAGCGGTCATGGAAGAGGAAAGAGGGAAATCTTATGCGCAGATCACATTGTATAATCAGCTGATCAAAGAAATGGATGACCTGTACCGGGTCTATGCAAAGAACTGCAATCTGTCGGAGACGGCTTTCTGGATTCTGTATTGTATCCGGGAGCGGGAAGAAGAGGCATTTACCCAGCGGGAGATCTGCGAATATTGGTTCTACACACCCCAGACGGTGAATTCTGCACTGAAAAATATGACGGAGGAAGGTCTGCTTACTCTGCGTGCGGAGGAAGGCAACCGCAAGAACAAGAGAATCTATCTTACGGAGAAGGGGAAGGAGACCGTGGATAGGATCGTGGTTCCGTTGATGGAGGCGGAGCGCCGGGCGCTGGCGGCTGTGGGAGAGCAGGAGGAAGAAGTGTTCCTGCGGACCATGAAAAAACATACGGAATTATTCCGCGGAGAAATAGTGAAACTGACAGAGGGAGCGGAGCCCATATAATCGTCGTAATCTTCGGGGACGACATGAAAAATTATGCCTGCACAATGTGTATAAGTACATGACGCAAAAGTGCCGGAAGGCATGTAGATTACAGAAAGGCATGCAGGCTACAGAAAGACATGAGGTTATTATGAAAATACAGTTATCAGATCATTTTAGTTATAAGCGGCTGCTGCGCTTCGTGGCACCGTCCATTTTAATGCTGCTATGTACTTCGGTGTACAGCATCGTAGACGGTTTCTTTGTATCCAATTTTGTGGGAAAGACACCTTTTGCCGCTCTGAATCTGGTGATGCCGGTGCTGATGGGAGTAGGAACCATCGGATTCATGGCGGGTACCGGAGGAAGCGCCGTGGTCTCCATGACTCTGGGAGAAGGTAAAAAGAAGCTTGCCAACGAATATTTTTCCCTGATCGTATATGTGACGCTGGCGGTATCCATCGTGGTGGCACTGATCTGTTTTGCACTGGCACCACAGATCGCTCTGGCACTGGGAGCAAACGGAGAACTGGAAGCGGATTGTGTGCGTTATTCCCGGATTCTGTTTTTATCCACACCGGCATTCGTTATGCAGTATCTGTTCCAGAGCTTTTTCATTGCAGCGGAGAAGCCGACACTGAGTCTAAAGGTAAATGTGATCGCGGGACTGACCAACGCGGTATTGGATTACGTGCTGATCGTGGTGTTCCCTCTGGGACTGGCGGGAGCGGCGCTGGCAACGGCGGCAGGACAAGTCGTCGGCGGAGTAATCCCAATCATCTATTTTGCCGGAAAAAACAGTAGTCTGTTGCGACTTGGAAAGACAAAGTGGCACGGAAAAGTCATCTGGCAGACCTGCATGAACGGTTCTTCCGAACTGGTGACGAATCTGTCTACGTCCATTGTTGGTGTGCTCTATAACTTTCAACTGATGGAAGCGGCCGGAGAAAACGGCGTGGCGGCATATGGTATCATTATGTATGTGGATATTATCTTCATGACCTTGTATCTCGGTTATTCCCTGGGATCTGCACCTATCGTAAGCTTCCACTACGGTGCCGTCAATCATGCGGAATTGAAGAATCTGTGCCGGAAAAGTCTGGTCATTATCTCTGCCTGTGGCGTAATCCTCCTGACAGCTTCCCAGATTCTTGCGGGGCCACTGGTGAAAATTTTTGCAAGCTATGATCAGGAACTGCTGGAAATGACTACCTGGGGATTCCGTATCTACGCCATTGCCTTCCTTGTCCGTGGCATGAATGTGTGGGGTTCCTCCTTCTTCACAGCACTGAACAACGGAGCTGTATCCGCAGCGATTTCCTTCCTGCGCACCTTCGCATTCCAGATCGTCATCGTGCTGATCCTGCCGAAGCTGATCGGCATTACCGGCGTATGGCTGTCCATTGTGCTGGCGGAGTTCCTGGCACTGTTTGTGACGATCGGATTTTTGATCGCCAAGAGAAAACAATATCATTATGCGTAACTATTCAGAACCATGCAAAACTGCGTTCTGCGAATGCCTGCATTCAGGCAGATAAGCAGTTTTATATGGCGAAGTAACCATATGAGCAGAGAACAGGCAGGCTTGTTCTCCAAGGAAGCCTCGTAGAGGCAATTTTGCGAATGGGGTTCTGAATAGTTACAATTATGCTTAAAATAATCCGGTGTGACACTTATAAAACAGTGCGCACCGGATTGTTCCCTTGACAGAAAAATGACAAATACTTATACTGAAAGAGCACTTTGTTCTCTATAAAAGCGCAGAAATGAGGAATTGAAAATGGGTGTTTTATCGAACTTAGAACCGAAGAAAGTATTTTACTATTTTGAAGAGATCACGAAGATCCCTCATGGCTCCGGCAATGTGGAGCAGATCAGCGATTTCCTGGTGGACTTTGCGAAAGCACATAAGCTTTTCTATATACAGGATGCTATGAAAAATGTCATTATGGTCAAGGAGGCAACTCCCGGATACGAGAAGGAACCGGTGGTGATCCTGCAGGGACATATGGACATGGTAGCGGTGCAGACACCGGATTGCACCATGGATATGAAGACGGAAGGACTGAAGGTAGGAATCGACGGAGACAGCGTCTATGCGGAGAATACCAGCCTCGGCGGCGATGATGGTATTGCTGTGGCTTATGCACTGGCATTATTGGATTCCGAGGACATCAGGCATCCCCGTTTGGAAGTCATCATTACGGTGGATGAGGAAGTCGGTATGGACGGAGCCAGAGAGATTGACCTGTCTATGTTACAGGGTCATCGCATGATCAATCTGGATTCCGAGGACGAAGGCATTTTCCTGACCAGCTGTGCTGGCGGTGCCAGAGTGAACTGCCGTTTCCCGATGAAAAAACAGGAGCTTACGGGCGTGCGCTATGAGGTGGAAGTCTCCGGCCTCTTAGGAGGACATTCCGGCGGAGAGATACATAAGGAAAGAGGTAATTCCAATTGTATCCTGGGAAGGCTCCTGTGGAAGCTGTCTGAGAAAATGCCTGTAGGACTGGTATCTGCGGACGGAGGACTGGCAGACAATGCCATCCCCAGACAGACGAAAGCAGTCGTCGTAGTAGAGGAAAAAGATGCGGAAAGCTTAGAGCAGCAGGTAGCAGCTTTGGCAGCAGAACTGGGGGACGAACTTGCCACCAAGGATCCGGATGTAAAAGTAACCGCAAAAAAGTTAACAGACACTGCAGAGACAATCACCTGTGCTGCGCCGGAAGATACAAAACGTGTGGCAGCCTTTTTACAGGCGACTCCCAACGGCGTACAGGCGATGAGCGCAGATATGCCGGGGCTGGTACAGACTTCTCTGAATCTGGGTATCCTGAAAGCAGATGCGGAAGTTTTGCGGGCAGAGTATTCTGTCAGAAGCAGCGTGGAAAGTGAGAAAGATAACCTGATCGCAAAGCTTTCTGCACTGGTGGAACTGACAGGCGGCGATTACGTGGTGACCGGAGATTATCCCGGCTGGAAATACCGTGTGCATTCTCCACTGCGGGAAAAAATGGTGAAGCTGTATGCGGAAATGTACGGCATTGAGCCCAAGGTGGAGGCTATCCATGCAGGACTGGAGTGCGGACTGTTAGGCAGCAAGATCACAGACCTTGATTGTGTATCCATGGGACCGGATATGAAGGACATTCATACGACCGAGGAGACCTTAAGCATATCTTCCACGAAGAGAGTATGGGAATATCTGGTAAGGGTTCTGGAGACGAAGGACTGACTGAATTTGAGTAACAGGAAGTCCAGAGAAGCCAATAAGATAGAAACGATCGAAAAATGTAAAGAGTTTGCAAATTGAAAAAGCTAAAATATAAATAACGTTTGGAGGAAATACACTGTCACGGCGGTGTCAATAAAAAAATGAGCGATAAGATTTTATTCCAGTGTGACTATAATGAGGGAGCGCATCCGAAGGTGCTGGAGCACCTGGTGCAGACCAATATGGAGCAGACACCGGGCTACAGTGAGGATAAATACTGTGAAGAGGCGCGCGAGAAGATCCGTAAGGCATGTGGGGATGACAGCCTGGCAGTCCATTTCCTGGTAGGTGGGACCCAGACCAATGTCACAGTGATCAATGCAGCACTTCGCAGGCACCAGGGCGTGCTCTGCGCTGTCACGGGACATATCAATGTCCATGAGACCGGTGCGGTGGAAGCCTGCGGACATAAGGTACTGGGACTAGAAAGCCCCGACGGTAAGATCACGGCAGCACAGGTAGCAGAGACTTACGAAGCCCATATTCACAACGACAGCTTTGAACACATGGTACAGCCGAAAATGGTTTATATTTCAAATCCCACAGAGGTTGGAACCATTTACAGCAAAGCGGAACTGACCGCTCTGTCCGAGACCTGTCACAAATACGGACTGTATCTGTTCTTAGATGGCGCCAGACTGGGCTACGGACTGGCAGCGCCGGACAATGATCTGACATTGCCGGATATCGCGGCGCTTTGCGATGTCTTTTACATTGGTGGAACCAAGGTCGGCGCATTGTTTGGAGAAGCAGTAGTGATCAAAAACCCGGAGCTTGCACAGGATTTCCGATATCTCATCAAGCAGAACGGCGGCATGCTTGCCAAGGGAAGACTGCTGGGTCTACAGTTTGACGCTCTTTTCACAGATGGTCTCTATCAGGAAATCTCCGCCCATGCCATTGCCATGGCTGAGAAGCTGCGGGAAGCATTTACGGCAAAGGGTTACACATATCTGGCACCCAACCGGACGAACCAGATCTTTGTCATTGTACCAGATGCTCATCTTGAAAAAATCGCAGAGCAGTTCGAGTACAGCTATGACCAACGGATCGATGCCACACACAGCTGCGTGCGATTCTGTACCAGTTGGGCCACGAAGGAAGAAAATGTGGATGCACTGATCCGGTGCGTGGAAAAATTATAATATGTTTGGAAGATTCCGCAAGCCGGGAAAGGCTTGCGGAATTTTAAAAATCAGTAATTAATGAGGTATAGAACAGAGGAGAAAACACATGGATAAAGAAATGACCAATGCCATTCAGTTAAGCATCATTTCAGTGGTTATTGGGCATTGTTTGTTAGTTTAACGATTATAGGAATTGTAAAAATACTGATGGTCTATTTCAAATTTGAACAAGGTAAAAAGATAATTACCGCTTTGTCTGTAGGACTTAGTATAATTGCTGTTTTGTTTTTGGCTATGGCAAGAGAGCCGTATGCGATAACCGTAATGTTCTTATTATTGTTTATTAAAAGCGGTCTGCTTTATAAACAAGCTAAGGCAGGTCAATGCGATATCCAATGAGGTCTTCTGTTAATCGGTCAATGAAGGTGGCATATGAAGGATAAATCATTGGGAAATGGTTTATGGAAAGGGGACGGGAAATGACAGAAAACAGTTATAAGACACCCTGTGGCTGCATTCATTATTTTGTAAATATAATAGACAAGCAGAAAATTACGTTAGTGTTTTTACCGGGACTTACGGCAGACCATAGGCTTTTTGAAAAGCAGACAGAATATTTTGAGAAGAGACAGAATGTGTTTGTATGGGATGCACCATCACATGCATTATCCAGACCATTTACGAATAATTACAGTCTGTCTGACATGGCAGAATGGCTTTATGAAATCTTAGTAAAAGAAGAAATTTATAATCCCATAATTATCGGTCAGTCTATGGGGGGATATCTGGCTCAAATGTATATGGAATTATATCCGGATAAGATAAAAGGCTTTATCTCCATTGATTCTGCACCTCTTCAAAAGTCTTATATGACCGCAGTGGAAATATGGCTTCTTGAAAGAGCAGAGCCATTATATAAGATATATCCATGGAAAGTGCTTCTTAGGGCAGGGTCAAGAGGGTGCGCAGAGACGGATTATGGTCAGAATCTTATGCGGAAGATGATGATGTCCTATGATTCAGATCCTGAAGAATATGCAGGGCTCGCCGGTTTTGGGTACAGAATGCTTGCTGAGGCAATCAAAGCAGATCTGCCATATCGTATCAGTTGTCCGGCACTTCTTATCTGTGGAGAAAAGGATAGAGCAGGTTCAGCAAAAAGCTATAATAAGAAATGGCATCAGAGAGAAGGTTTACCGCTTAAATGGATAAAAAATGCCGGTCATAATTCCAATACTGACCAACCGGATGAGGTAAACAGACTGATAGAAAAATTTTTCAGCGAGGTAGATGGGAAAGGAGTGTCTGGATGATTAAGTGGAGCTCATAAGCATGCTGAAATTGTGTTTGTTAAGCCCCGCTAAATCTTGAGTACTGGGGCTTAATTTATAATTTCTTTGTGCTAAGCCCCGTCGAAACTTAGAAAGTGGGGCGTAAATCTTTAAAATGTTTCAGATAAGCCCCGTTGGCGTTCTGAAAGCGGGGCGTAAATCTTAAAATGTTTCAGATAAGCCCCGTTGGCGTTCTGAAAGCGGGGCGTAAATCTTTAAAATGTTTCAGATAAGCCCCGTTGGCGTTCTGAAAGCGGGGCGTAAATCTTTAAAATGTTTCAGATAAGCCCCGTTAGTGTTTCGATAGTGGGGCGTAATCTACCAAAATTCTACAGTATACCCCGATGACTTCCAAGCAGAAAGATTCAATACGCATATGTGGCTATAGGGAAACACCAAAAGGAAACATAGAGAAAATCAGAAAAGTACCATGATACAACATGAAATGTAACAAAAAAGTCCTTGAAAATCAAGGACTTTACAATGAATCGGAGTGGCGGGATTCGAACTCGCGACCTCCGCCTCCCTAAGACGGCGCTCTAACCAAGCTGAGCCACACCCCGGAACGAAAATTATCATAGCATAGAATTTTATAAAAAGCAAGCCATTTTTTAAATTTTTCAAATTTTTTCTACAATTTTCAAAAGCAAGGTTTCAAATGTAGGATGTTTTACATTTGTAAGGCAATAGGAAGTCCTAATAAGTAAGAGGGTGAAAATAGTAAAGGTGCATTGTTTTAGCGGCTGGATGGAAAAAAGCATTATTTTTCCAAATCAATAAATAAAATACAAAAGCAAAAGACGTCAAAACCTCGTAAAAAGATTTTGACGCCTATACATGAATCGGAGTGGCGGGATTCGAACTCGCGACCTCCGCCTCCCTAAGACGGCGCTCTAACCAAGCTGAGCCACACCCCGAAACGCAAGTAAGATGATACCATGGAATTTTACAAAAAGCAAGAGTTTTTTAATAAAAAGTTAATTTGCCTATTTTGAGTCTATTGTCGTACAATATAATGAGTGTAAGGAAGTCAACATGTTTACATGATTGACGAACGACAACCTTAGCGAATGAATATCCTGTGAAGTAAGATGTAGAGTACGATGGTACGAATGCGTGAGCTTATAATAGAATTACATAAGCTATATCGAGGAAGAACAGAAAATAATACATAAAACAGTGGAGGACAGGTTATGGCCAATACAACGAAACTGGCACTGGAAGCAGCTTTGAAAAAAGAGCTTCTCACGAAGCCTCTGGATAAGATCACCATTAATGAACTGGCAGAGGACTGCGGCATCAGCCGCATGGCTTTCTATTATCATTTCAAAGATATTTACGATTTGGTAGAGTGGGTTTGTGTGGAAGACGGCACGAAGGCACTGCAGGGGAAGAAGACCTACGAGAACTGGCAAGAAGGCTTCTGCCAGATTTTCGAGGCAGTGCTGGAGAACAAACCTTTCATTATGAATGTCTACCGCTGCGTGGATCGCCAGAAGATCGAAAGCTACTTAAACAAGCTGACCTACCAGCTCATTGTGGACGTGGTGGAGGAAAAATGCGCCGGTATGCAGGTGGCGGAGGAACACAAGGAATTCATTGCCGGATTTTACAAATATGGTTTTGTGGGTGTGATGTTAGACTGGATCGATCGGGGAATGAAGGATGATTATCATAAGATCGTTGAAGAACTGGCAATCACTCTTTATGGAAACATCAGCCGCTCCATCGAGAATTTTGAGCAGACGGAAAAAGCAATTCTGAAATAGTATAAGTACTTTACAAAAAGGGCAGGATGATAAAAACTTTATCATTTATCCTCTTTTGTAAATTGGTTTTCTTATAAAAAAGAAGTAGGATACTATTTGTAAACAGAAAAACATTTGAGAGTCATCAAAGAAAGGTGGTAATCATTATGGCAAAAAAGAATAATATCGGACTGGGACTGGCAGCGCTGGCAGTAGGTGCAGGCGCAGTGGCAGCAGTAACCAAGGGACATAAGGCAGAGGTGAAGAAAGAAGAGAGAAAGGCAGCCGTCAAGGCAGCAAAGCAGGACTACCGAAACACTGAACTTGGCAGATATGACAAAAACAGCAAAGGCATCTATTATTCCAACGGTAACTACGAAGCCTTCGCAAGACCTAAGAAGCCCGCAGGAGTGGATGAGAAGAACGCTTACATCGTAGGCAGCGGTCTGGCATCTTTAGCTGCAGCATGCTTCCTGGTACGTGACGGACAGATGCCAGGTTCCCATATCCACATCTTGGAGGCAATGGACATCGCAGGCGGTGCCTGTGACGGCATTTTTGATCCGACCAGAGGCTACATCATGCGTGGCGGACGTGAGATGGAGAACCATTTTGAATGTCTGTGGGATCTGTTCCGCAGCATTCCCTCTCTGGAAGTACCCGGAGCCAGCGTGCTGGATGAGTATTACTGGCTGAACAAGGAAGATCCCAACTATTCCCTGTGCCGTGCAACGAAGGATTGCGGACAGGACGCCCACACCGATGGCAAGTTCAACTTAAGCCAGAAGGGCTGTATGGAGATCATGAAGCTGTTCATGACCAAGGACGAGGATCTGTATGATAAGACCATCGAAGATGTTTTCGATGATGAAGTATTTAACTCCACCTTCTGGTTATACTGGAGAACCATGTTCGCTTTCGAGAACTGGCACAGCGCACTGGAAATGAAGCTTTACTTCCAGAGATTCATCCATCATATTTCCGGACTGCCTGACTTCAGTGCCCTGAAGTTCACCAAGTACAACCAGTACGAGTCTCTGATCCTTCCTATGAAGAAGTATCTGGAGGCAGCAGGTGTGGACTTCCAGTTCAACACCGAAGTGACAAATGTTATTTTCGATATCAATGACGGCAAAAAGGTGGCAAAGGCTATTGAGTGTAAGGTAAAAGGTGTAGAGAAGGGCATTGTCCTCACCGAGAATGACCTGGTATTCGTTACCAACGGAAGCTGTACCGAGGGTACTATCTACGGTGACCAGAACCATGCACCCAACGGTGACGCAGAGGTTCGCACCAGCGGCGTATGGAGCCTGTGGAAAAATATCGCAAAACAGGATCCTTCCTTCGGACATCCCGAGAAGTTCTGTTCTGATGTCTCCAAGACTAACTGGGAATCCGCTACCGTGACCACACTGGATGACAAGATCATTCCTTATATCACCAATATCTGCAAGCGTGACCCCAGAAGCGGTAAGGTCGTAACCGGCGGTATCGTAAGCTGCCAGGATTCCAAGTGGCTCATGAGCTGGACAATCAACCGTCAGGGACAGTTCAAGGAACAGGACAAAAATCAGGTATGTGTATGGGTATACGGTCTGTTTACCGACGTACCCGGCGATTATATTAAGAAGCCCATGAAGGATTGTACCGGTAAAGAGATCACCGAAGAGTGGCTGTATCACTTAGGTGTGCCCGTAGAAGATATCGAGGATCTGGCAGAGCACAGCGCAGTCTGCGTACCTACCATGATGCCTTATATTACCGCATTCTTCATGCCCAGAACCAAGGGTGACCGTCCCGATGTCATTCCCGACGGCTGTGTGAACTTCGCTTTCTTAGGCCAGTTTGCAGAGACCCCGAGAGACACCGTGTTCACCACAGAGTATTCCGTGAGAACCGCTATGGAGGCTGTCTATGGACTGTTAGGTGTAGACAGAGGTGTGCCTGAGGTATGGGGAAGTGTATATGATGTCAGAGAGTTATTGGACAGCAGCGTGAAGCTGATGGATGGCATGTCTCCCCTGGAGATTGAACTGCCCGGACCTTTAAATGCACTGAAGAAGCCTCTGCTTCGCGTAGTGAAGGGTACTGTAGTGGAAAAACTGCTGCGTGACCACAACGTGATCAAGGACGGCATGCTGGATTAGAATTGTATATGGAATAAAAGTGCAAAGACTCCCATCGGAAAAATCCGGTGGGAGTCTTCGCACTGCGGCGGTTATGAAATATGTCGCAAAAGCGACCCGCCGCAGGCGGAGAATCTCGCAAGCGATATTCTTTTTTATGCAAAAAGCTTCTGTAAAAAGCATGTAAAGAAAGTTGAACAAATGTAAGCGGTTACATAATACCAAAGTACTAGACAAAACAAACAAAAACACAATAGCTATTTTCGACATTGTGCACGAAAATCGGTAGTCTGTCAAAAAATTATCAATTTCGGCTTGATATTATATTGGTAGATTGTTACAATATCAAAGTACTAAAAACCGAGGCCGAAATGCTCCGGTAATGGTTTGGGTTACAAAGTTTTGTCAAAAATATTATAAAAAGGGAGACAAAGAAGTATGAAGAAATGGGTATATTTGTTTACCGAAGGTAATGCAAACATGCGCGAACTGCTTGGTGGTAAGGGCGCGAATCTGGCTGAGATGACCAACATTGGTCTGCCGGTTCCTCAGGGCTTCACCATTACAACAGAGGCATGTACACAGTATTATGAAGATGGACGCGAGATCAATGAAGAGATCCAGGGTCAGATCAACGAGTACATTACTAAGATGGAAGAGATCACCGGCAAAAAGTTCGGCGACCACGAGAATCCTCTGTTAGTATCCGTTCGTTCCGGCGCAAGAGCATCCATGCCCGGTATGATGGATACCATTCTGAACCTTGGTCTGAATGAGACCGTTGTTAACGTAATCGCTGAGAAGTCCGGCAATCCTCGTTGGGCTTGGGACTGCTATAGAAGATTTATCCAGATGTATTCCGACGTTGTTATGGAAGTAGGTAAGAAGTACTTCGAGCAGCTGATCGATGCAATGAAAGAGAAGAAGGGTGTTAAGCAGGACGTTGAGCTTACTGCTGATGATCTGAAGGAACTGGCTGGCCAGTTCAAGGCTGAGTACAAGGCTAAGATCGGTGTAGACTTCCCTGATGATCCCAAGGAACAGCTGATGGGCGCTATCAAAGCTGTATTCCGTTCCTGGGACAACCCGCGTGCAAACGTTTATCGTCGTGACAACGATATCCCTTATTCCTGGGGTACTGCTGTTAACGTTCAGTCTATGGCATTCGGTAACATGGGTGATGACTGTGGTACCGGTGTTGCATTTACCAGAGATCCGGCTACCGGTGCTAAGGGCCTGTTCGGTGAGTTCCTGACCAACGCACAGGGTGAGGACGTAGTAGCAGGTGTTCGTACACCTATGAAGATCGCTGAGATGGCTGACAAATTCCCTGAGGCATTTGCTCAGTTCCAGGAAGTATGTAAGACTCTGGAAGATCATTACAGAGATATGCAGGATATGGAGTTCACTGTTGAGCATGGTAAGTTGTACATGTTACAGACCAGAAATGGTAAGAGAACCGCTCAGGCAGCTCTGAAGATCGCTTGTGATTTGGTAGATGAGGGCATGAGAACCGAGGAAGAGGCAGTTGCAATGATCGATCCTCGTAACCTGGATACTCTGTTACATCCTCAGTTCGATACCGCTGCTCTGAAGGCTGCAACTCCTATCGGCAAGGGTCTTGGTGCTTCTCCCGGAGCTGCATGTGGTAAGATCGTATTCACCGCAGAAGATGCAGAAGAATGGCATGCAAGAGGAGAGAGAGTTGTTCTGGTTCGTCTGGAGACCTCTCCTGAAGATATCACCGGTATGAAGGCTTCCCAGGGTATCCTGACCGTTCGTGGTGGTATGACCTCTCACGCAGCAGTAGTTGCTCGTGGTATGGGTACCTGCTGTGTATCCGGTTGTGGCGATATCGCTATGGATGAGGAGAACAAGCAGTTCACTCTGGCTGGCAAGACCTTCCATGAAGGTGACTGGCTGTCCATCGATGGTACTACCGGTAACATCTATGATGGCGAGATCAAGACTGTTGATGCTACCATCGCCGGTGAGTTCGGCCGTGTAATGGCTTGGGCTGACAAATATCGTAAGTTAAAAGTTCGTACCAATGCAGATACTCCTGCAGACGCTAAGAAGGCTCGTGAGCTGGGCGCTGAAGGAATCGGTCTGTGCCGTACTGAGCATATGTTCTTCGAAGAGGACAGAATCGCAGCATTCCGTGAGATGATCTGTTCCGACACTGTAGAGGAGAGAGAAGCAGCACTGGAGAAGATTCTGCCTTATCAGCAGAACGACTTCAAGCAGCTGTATGAGGCTCTGGAGGGTAACCCTGTTACCATCCGTTTCCTGGATCCGCCTCTGCATGAGTTCGTTCCTACCGAGGAAGCTGACATTGAGAAGCTGGCTAAGGCACAGGGCAAGAGCGTAGAGACCATCAAGACCATCATCGCTTCTCTGCATGAGTTCAACCCTATGATGGGTCACAGAGGATGCCGTCTGGCTGTTACTTATCCTGAAATTGCCAAGATGCAGACCAAGGCTGTTATCCGTGCGGCAATCGAGGTTAAGAAGGCACATCCCGATTGGAATGTAGAGCCCGAGATCATGATCCCTCTGGTATGTGAAGTGAAGGAGCTTAAGTTCGTTAAGAAGGTAGTTGTCGAGACAGCTGATGCTGAGATTGCAGCTGCCGGTGTAGATATGAAGTACGAAGTAGGTACCATGATCGAGATCCCCAGAGCAGCTCTGACTGCTGATGAGATCGCTAAGGAAGCTGATTTCTTCTGCTTCGGTACCAACGACCTGACCCAGATGACCTTCGGCTTCTCCCGTGATGATGCAGGTAAGTTCCTGAACGCTTACTATGATACCAAGATCTTCGAGAACGATCCGTTCGCTAAGCTGGATCAGACCGGTGTCGGCAAGCTGATGGAGATGGCTATCAAGCTTGGTAAGCCTGTAAATCCTAAGCTGCACGTTGGTATCTGTGGTGAGCACGGTGGAGATCCTTCTTCCGTAGAGTTCTGCCACAAGATTGGTCTGGATTATGTATCCTGCTCACCTTTCCGTGTACCTATCGCAAGACTGGCTGCAGCACAGGCTGCTATCGCCGATAAGTAATTTGGCGGTAAACACGCAGATCTGAGAGGGTATTGCGCAAGCAATAAATTGGGGTATATGAGAATAAGATGAGAACCTCATTACTGATAGAAATATCAGTAATGAGGCTCTTTTTTGTTACTATTTCGTCTGAATTAAAGCACGATATTTCCGTCCCGGTCGATTGATGTCGTTTTTGGGTCGATTGGTGCAATCTGCCGCTTATTTTCTGGAAATGCTGTTATAATAAACACAACTCAGATTTATAGAAATCGGAAGTACAGAAGAAAGGGGAAAGAGAATGAGAAAAACAAAATTTTTAGGAAAGGTGCTTAGTCTGGCACTGGCTATTACGTTGATAGCAGGCATGGTGCCGGAGATGCACGCAAAGGCGGCAGAGAGTGTAAACACGGGCTGGACAGAAGTCACAGCTGAGAATCAAGAGGATGTAATTAAAAACTTAGCGGATTTGAGTCAATTAGACAATGCAACTTATATTAACTTTATTAGCGCAGCGAAAGAAGTTCATTTAAAATATTTCACGCTAAGCGACAGTACAAACGGTAATTATTATTACCTGCTAGGGAAAAAAGGTGACAGTTATATCTATCTGTATAAAAAGTATTTAAATTCATATGAGGCTGTAGAAGATTCGTGTACAGAATTGGATCTGAATAACGCCACATATTATTATTATCCCCAGTATGATGCCACATTTAATCTTCACGAAGGGCAAATGAGTATGAACACTAGCGTTAAAATGATAGCCGGAATGCTTACAAGTCTCCCGACACCTACTAGAGATGGCTATATATTTACGGGCTGGTATGACGATCCTCAGAGTGACAAGCCCGAGAGTAATAAAAATGAGGCATCGTCATATAATGTATACAGCTCAGCAACAGAAATTCATGCACATTGGTGCAAAAAATGGCCGGATGGTAGTAAGGACTGGGTGAGAGCAACGACCATAAAAGAGTTGGAGAGTGCGGAACTGCCCTTTTTTACCTTGCAAGAGGCAGAAAAATTTGCGGACGAATATATTGTGCGATATCCGTATCCTACGGATACATATGAGGTTATTATAGGAAGAATCTATAATTATAGTACCGTATGTTATATTGTATATGACTCCAAGTACAAAAGTGTAGGTTATTATCCGGATCCAGCAACTCTGGAAGAAAATATGATCCAGCATACTTATTACGTTCTGAGAACTCCGGGCACAACATCGGATGATTCTGAAAATCCATCGGTAACCCCGAGCCCGGCGCCTGCTCCTGTGACCCCGACTCCGGCACCTGCTCCTGTAACCCCGACAACTGCACCGTCCGCCGGAGACACCAGCAGTGATTCCTCTGACTCCGGCTCAGTAGCTCCTGAACCGGTACTGACCACCACAAATATCGCAGGAGAGCAGATCACCGGATGGGATGCCATTACAAAAGTGATCTCTACCCAGACAAAAGACAAGCAGCAGAATGTATCCGGTGCCAACCAGGATCTGCTTCATGTAGATGCCAGCGGCTTTGACAAGACAATTCCTGCAGCAACAGTGAAAGCAGTGTCCACCTCAGCTCTGCGTGGCCTGCATGTATTCATCAGCAACTCAGATGCAGTAACCTTCCTTGCAAAGAGCAAGTTGTCCGGTTACAAGGAAACCAACTTTGAACATAAGGATACTGTTACAGAGCATTCCAGAACCATCGACTTTACCAACAAACAGGCATTGGGTACAAACGTTGTATTCCATACCACAGTACCCGTGAAAAACGGAGAAGTGACGGTTTACAAGGTAGATGCCAACGGCAGAACCCGCATTGTCAAGACAGTTTCGAATGCAGGCGGACAGGTATGCTTCCCGATTACCGAGACAGCAACCTATGTATTGGAATACTGATCTGCGATAGTTGAATCCCATATTTTACAGCACCCCCCGCTACAGGAATAAAAACCTGTGGCGGGGGTTGCTTTTACTGCAAACGCGATTCCTTGTAAAGAAATGTAAAAATGTAAAAAAATGTAAAAACGTAAAAAATGTAAAAACTCAATTGAAAAAGTAACTTCCAGTTACTAAGGCTTTTATATTTTATAAAACAGAAATAAGTCATACAAACATGAAGATGGAAGATAGTCTTGTAAATAGATGATCTTCCTTTTCTTTTTTGTGTAATAATGGTAATCACTTCAGTAGTGTCAGGAGATGGCAGCAAGACTAAGGAGGATAAATACATGTCATCCTATAAATATAAGCATCTGACACTGGATGATCGCATTACCATACAGAAAGCTTTAAAAGAGGGGCAGACGTTCGTTGAAATAGGCGCTCTGATAGGCAAGGATCCATCAACTGTTTCTAAAGAAGTGAAAGCCCATCTTGATTATCGAAATACTGGTACGCGTTCCAGAGGCTATAATCCATGCAGACACAGAAAGAGATGCACTAGGCAGTATATCTGTGGCGAAGATAGCTGTGGGTTTATTAATCGGTTATGGCACGGAAAAACATACTGTTCTGAGTGTGCTTTGTGCATGGTCAATTGTCCTGATTTTGAAGAGGAAAAATGTTCAAGTCTAAAGAAAGCACCCTATGCTTGCAATTCATGTAAACAGGTACGTTCCTGTACTCTTGCCAAACAGTTCTATGATGCAAAGGAAGCTCATAAAACATACGAAAAGACACGTTCTGATTCCCGTAAGGGTATCGATATAACACCAGAAGAACTGGATCGGCTTGATGCCATCCTTTCGCCTCTTATCAAACAAGGCCAGTCGATTCATCAAATTTGTATGAACAATGCAGCAGAAATCATGATAGATGAAAGGACCATTTATAACTACATAGATGCCGGCATACTTTCTGCTGGAAATATAGATCTTCCAAGAAAAGTGCGTTATAAAAAACGCAAATCCAAAAAGGTTGTACGTGTCGATAAGAAATGCCATATCGGGCGTACCTACGAAGATTTTGAAGCTTTTATGAAAGGACATCCTGATTTCAACGTGGTGGAAATGGATTCGGTAGAAGGCACCAGGGATTCCACAAAGGTGCTGCTTACAGTATTCTTTAGAAACTGTTCCCTTATGCTGGCATATCTTAGGGAAGCGAATACAGCCAAGTCGGTAACAGAAGCGGTGAACCATCTTTATGAGATACTTGGGCGGGAACAATTCTGTGAGATGTTCCAGGTCATCTTAGCAGATCGCGGAAGCGAATTTACGGATCCGTTGGCAATAGAGTTTGATGAGGATGGAAGACGCAGAACCTATGTGTTTTACTGTGATCCGCAACGTCCTGATCAAAAAGGAAGTATTGAAGTAACTCATGAATTCATCAGAAGGATTGTTCCTAAGAAAACATCATTTGCTTTTCTTACACAGGATAAAGTCAACCTGATGATGAGTCACATTAACTCCTATACAAGAAAGAAGCTGAATAATCGATCCGCACATCAACTATTCAGCTTCTTTTATGGCGCGGATACAGCCTCTAAGCTTAACCTGGAAGCTGTTCCTGCTAATGAAATCATACTAAAACCTGAACTGCTGAAGTAAAACTGCCAATGTCATCTCCTGATCATGTCACCCATATCCCAGAGGTGGAAGTTTCCCTTGCAAACATGCAAACGAAGCGATGACTTCTTATTTGCATACAGTAAAATATGACTTCAAGAGTATAGTAACATGCTAAAAAGCCCTATTTCAAGCGGTTTGTAATACTAAAGTCCACTCCTGCAATACTAATTTCCAGTTGGCACTGTTTTCGCAAGACTTATTTCTGTTTTCAAGGTGCTGATTCCGAAGTTAATCTTGCAAAAATAATTCAGACAGAAGTTACTTTTGCAAAACGGAAGTTAAATTTGCTATTTACCAAAAAATGTAAAAACCATAGCAAACATGTCGGAAAATGATGATTTTATAAAAATATTCATGCATTTAATGCAAAAACAGCACAAAAACATATTGAATTTTACATGAATAATAATTATACTATATTCAGGACCTTTAAGGAGGATGGATCATGTATAGAAAAATCATGGGTTTTCTGGAAGCATGGAAAGAAAATGAACACCGCAAACCTCTTATTTTGCAGGGGGCAAGACAGGTGGGGAAGACTTATTCTATTTTAGAGTTCGGGCGAATTCATTATGAAAATGTAGCCTATTTCAATTTTGAAACGAATCCAAAACTGAATGAAACCTTTGAGGAAAAGATCAGTCCTGATTATTTGATACCGATTTTATCTCATATTGCAGGTCAGACGATTGTAAAAGAAAAAACATTGATTGTATTTGACGAGGTACAGCTTTGCGAAAGGGCTTTAACGTCATTGAAATATTTTTGTGAGGATGCCCCGGATTATCATATTATTGTGGCAGGCAGCCTGTTGGGCGTTGCCGTCAACAGAGCAAAATTTTCATTTCCCGTTGGTAAGGTTGATATGAAAACGCTGTATCCGATGGATATGGAAGAATTTATGATTGCTGTGGGAGAGGATGAACTTGTAGAGCAGATTAAAAAATGTTTTGAAACGAATCGGCCGATGCCATCCGCACTCCATGATGCAGCCATGCAGCTTTACCGTCAGTATCTTGTGGTAGGCGGTATGCCGGAGTGTGTGATGCAGTTTGTCCAGACAGGGGATTATATCCTGATCCGCCATACGCAGGATACCATTCTGACAAGTTATCTGAATGATATGAGCAAATACAATAATCTGAATGCAATTAAGAAAACCAGACTTGCCTATGATAATATTACGGTTCAGCTTTCCAAGAAAAATACCCGCTTTCAATATAAGCTGATCAAAAAGGGTGGACGTGCTTCTGAATTTGAAAATGCGATTGAATGGCTCTGTCTGTCGGGAATTGCGTCACAGGTCTATAGGGTAGAGCAGATCAAGAAGCCTTTGGAAAATTATCGGGATATTGATGCGTTTAAGATTTACGTTTCGGATCTGGGGCTGCTTTGCGCCAAGAAGGATTTGGCTGCAAACGATATTCTCTATATGGTGGAGGAACTGAATGATTTTAAAGGTGGCATGACAGAAAATTATGTCAATGTACAGCTTGCCATCAATGGTTATAACACTTACTACTGGGAATCCGAGCGTGGGGCTGAAATAGATTTCGTTATCCAGCGGGATGGTCAGCTGATCCCGATTGAGGTGAAATCCGCCGATAATACCAGAGCCAAAAGCTTAAAGGTCTATATGGATACCTATAAGCCGGCTTACGCGATCAAACTTTCCGCGAAAAACTTTGCGTTTGAGGACAACAAAAAGGTGGTTCCGCTTTATGCGGCGTTTTGTATTTGAACCGTTGGCATACTGATAAGAATTCAAGAACCGTATTACTGATAGAAATATCGGTAATGTGGTTCTTTTTTGCATAGAACATGAAGGAGAATCCGTTGCATTGGATTTGAGGTGAAGTCTATAATGAAGCTAACTATATTTCGTGATGACTGACTGAAAAATATAAAAAATTATATAAGAACAGAGGGATTGCGATGGGGATTTCACTGGAGGGAACGTGGAAGGTAATATTGACGGATGGAACGGCAGCGCAGATGCATCTGCCGGGAACTTTGGACGAGAGCGGCATCGGTCACAGAGACGTCGGAGCGAATCAATGGCACCCGGATGCGGCGCTGGGTAACGCTGAGGTTTTGCAGAACTGGTGCAGGAGCGTACCGGAGGACGGATCCACATCATCGTGGAGAGTGAAGCAAAACTGGGTTCGGAAAGCGAAGTACTGGAACAGATCAAATACGGCGGCATTGCTTTTGCAAGAGTTTCCCTGTCGCAGATCGCGGAACAGGCACCGGAGATGAATGTACTGCAATTGTCGTATCTGTACAGAGATTCGGAGCATATGTGGAGGGGATTGGACCGGGAAATCCTGCGGGGATGTGCCAGAGAGTCTGCGGAATATGAAAGATTACTCTGGAAAGACAGAGAGGAATAGTCCAGACAGACCGCCATTGCCAACGGAACTTGTGTGAGCACTCTTTCTGCGGAAGAAAAAGAACGAGGGAATCAAGTTCCAGCGTATTGATGCGGATATGACCGATGCCCTGAAGTCCAAGACTTCCAAGAAGGCCGAGAAAGAGATGGAAGAGCAGGCGGAGAGCATCAGCAAGCTGATGAAGAAAGCTCTGAAGAACGACAAGATCACTGTCAAGGTAGAGGAGCTGAAGAACAAGAAGATCTCTTCCATGATCACTCTGTCCGAAGAGAGCAGACGTATGCAGGATATGATGAAGATGTATTCCATGCCCGGTATGGACATGAGTGCCTTCGGCGGTGAGGGAGAGACCATGATCCTGAATGCCAGCCATCCTCTGGTACATTACTGAGCACCAGGATGGTGAGAATGCAGAAATGATCTGCGAGCAGCTGTACGATCTGGCAAAGCTTCAGCACGTACCTCTGTCTGCCGATGCCATGACCAAGTTCGTGGCAAGAAGCAATGACATTATGATGCTGCTGACTAAATAATAAGATAGCTTGTGAAGTAGACAGGTAAAAGCAAAAGGAACTGCAATGTGTGTTTATACACAGGCTGCAGTTCCTTTTTTGGAATGTGGAGACGGAGAATGCGACAGAGGCATAGTGTTATCTTTACGATATTGACTGGGAGAGATCCCGGTCATTTTTTTGAAAAATTTAAAGAAATAGGCATAGCTGGAGAAGCCGAGAAGTTCCTGTACCTCGGTGACGGTCCGGCCCTCTGCCAGCATCGTCTGGGCGAGGTTAGCCCGCTGCACGGAGATATAATGCCCGATGGTGGCATGGGTATGTTCCTTGAACAGGCGCCCGAGATAGTCCTTGTTCAGGTAGAATTCTGCAGCAATGCTTTCCAGGGTCAGTGGCTCTGTCAGATGCCGGTTGATAAAGGCCATGACCTCATTGATGTTTTTCTGGGACTGGGAAATAGAACGCTGTCCGGTAGAAGATGCCTGTAGGCCGTGCTGGATCCGGCTATCCAGTATACTTAGCAGAGAGAAAAAATCCGCATAGGCAGAAAGGGAGGGCTGAGGATGCAGCTGCAAATAGTGATCCAGCTGACTGCAGAGCCCGGTAAGCCCGGTGGGAGAAAGCCGGAGGATCGCAGGAGAGAAAGCCGGATCTGCATAAGGCATGAGTCCGGAACCGGCTCCAAGGACAGTATACAGCCAGTCGCTGTTAATATTCAGGACGTAGCGCTCATAGATGGTCAGCTTCTGATTGAACAGCTGATGCACATGGTGAGGCGGAATGATGATCAGAGATCCTTTCGAAACACTGGAGACAGTGTCGTCTAAGAGGACATCCGGGAGATCGGACATTGTAAGATATATTTCCAGAGCGTTGTGCGTATGCGGTCTGGCGGGAGAAGAGGTTCCGTTGTTGCGGTAAGCCAGTTCATAGGGTGCATCAATTGTAAAATAGGGAATAGTCATTTGGGTTTTCATAGGCACTCCAAAGGTCGTTATTTTGTATAAAATTAGTATTTTATATACATATTATTACAATCGTAGAGAAGTTACAATAAGAACATCAAAGAAATACATCAGAGAATGAAAGGAAAGGTGTCTAAATGGAAAAGGTAAGACTGGGCATTATTGGTATTGGGAGTATGGGAACCGGTCATGCAGGCAATGTGTTGAAAGGGATGGTGCCGGATATGGAACTGACCGCCGTAGCGGATATCCGGCAGAGCCGCCTGGACTGGGCAAGGAACAATCTTCCGGAGACGGTCAAGGTATTTGATGATGGCAGGAAAATGATTGATTCGGGAAGCTGTGATGCCGTTCTGGTGGCAACACCACATTATCTGCATCCGGAATTCGTCATCTATGCATTGGAGCATGGACTGCATGCGATCAGCGAAAAACCGGCAGGAGTCTACACGAAACAGGTACGGGAGATGAATGAGGCAGCGGAAAGGTCTGACAGATCCTTTGCCATCATGTTAAATCAGAGAACCAACTGTGTATACAGAAAACTTCACGAAATGATCCAGAGCGGCGAACTTGGGCAGCTGCGACGTGTCAACTGGATCATCACCGACTGGTATCGTAATCAGAGCTATTATGATGCGGCGGGCTGGAAGGCAACCTGGGACGGAGAAGGTGGCGGCGTGCTGTTGAACCAGTGTCCGCACCAGCTGGATCTGCTGCAATGGCTGTGCGGCATGCCTGTGAAGGTGAGAGCCTTCTGCCACGAAGGAAAATGGCATGATATCGAGGTCGAGGATGATGTGACGGCTTATATGGAATTTGAAAACGGAGCCACCGGTGTCTTCGTGACTACCACGGCAGATGCTCCAGGAACCAACCGGCTGGAGCTGACCTTCGAGATGGGAAAAATCGTGTGCGAGGAAGGCAGACTGTTTTTTGATAAACTGTCCACCAATGTGAGCGATTTCTGCAAAACGGAGAAGGAAGGATTTAAAAAGCCGGAATATTCCAGAATTGAGATTGAGACGGATGGACAAAACGAGCAGCATATTGGTGTATTGAAAGCGTTCGCAGGTCATATTTTAAGAGGAACTCCATTGGTGGCAGAGGGAACGGAGGGAATCCGGGGGCTGACCCTGTCCAATGCCATGCATCTGTCCAGCTGGCTGGACCGCACCGTGGAACTGCCGTTGGATGAAGAATTGTTTTTACGAGAATTGAACAAAAAACGTGCCACTTCCAGAAAAAAGGAAGACACTGATATTGTATTTGATACGACAGGCACTTATTAAGGAGGACAAAAGAATGACAGTAAAAATCACAGGTTTTGCAGATGAAATCGCACCGGAACTGACAGCTCAGATCGCAGGACTGAAAGGACTGGGAATGTCTTATGTGGAGATGCGTGGAGTGGATGGAGAAAATCTGATCTATCACACGGATGAAAAAGTGGAGCAGATCAAGAAGACACTGGATGATAATGGAATCCGGCTTTCTGCCCTGGGATCTCCCTTGGGTAAGATTCTGATCACGGATGATTTCACTCCCCATTTTGAAGAGTTCAAGAGGGCAGTGGAGATCAGCCATAAGATGGAATGCCCGACGATCCGGATGTTCAGCTTCTATCTTCCGCAGGAGAGTGATCCGGCAGCCTATGAGGGCGAAGTCTTCGACAGGATCGGTAAATTCGTGGACTATGCCTCTGCGAATGATACACTGCTCCTGCATGAAAATGAAAAAGATATCTATGGAGCAATGGCTCCGGAATGCAAAAAACTCATGGATACCTTTTACGGGGATCATTTTAAAGCTATTTTTGACTTTGCCAACTTTGTACAGTGCGGACAGGATACGCTGGAAGCCTATGAGATGTTAAAGTCCTATATTGCCTATATCCATGTAAAGGATGCACTGAAGTCAGACCAGAGTGTAGTTCCGGCAGGCTATGGTGACGGAAATGTGGCGGTGATCCTGAAGCGTCTGTCAGCCTCCGGATTTGATGGATTCCTGTCACTGGAACCGCACCTGTTTGAGTTTGAGGGTTTCCATGCACTGGAAAAGGACGGCAGGAGCATTGCTGTCAAAGAAAAGAAGGTACTCAGCGGTCTTGAGACATTTACCATAGCGCATGATGCTTTGATGAAGCTTCTGGACAACTGCATGTAATTCCCTTACGATGAGGGAGACTGCATCAGGAGGGCGCAGAGGCACCCGCCTTCTCAATATACTCTGTGGGAGTATAGCCGGTATATTTTTTAAATACCTGGCTGAAATACTGTGGATTATTGCCGAATCCCACAGACCTGGCAATAGTTTTGATATTGTCATTATGATAGTACACCATAAGGCGGATGGCTTGTTCCATCCGCTTTTTGTTCAGGTAATCGGAAAACCGGATGCCTTCCTCCTTTACAAATTGTTTGCTCAGGTAGCCGACACTGACAAAGAGATAGTTCTCTGCCAGCCATTTTAAAGACAGGGTCTCACAGTCCAGGTGGGCTTCCACGTAAGATTTTAAGAGGCTGATGTTGGCACCGCCCTTAGAGGAGGCAGCCTCGTCCTTCTCCTGCAGCAGTACGATCTCCGCCAGCTTCCGGATTTCGGAGGTCTGGGTACAGGAATACAGGCGGCGGAAAAAGTCACAGGCAATATCGAGCGGCGGCTCTTGTCCGGAGTTATCGGGATTCAGGAAAAGTCCCAGGGCGATATTCTTCGCAACATCCGGTGTCATGGAAGGAGTGAAGACGGAATCCAGCAGAGATGGAATATCCGTTTCGGCCGGGGAAGCGGTAAATGCCTCACGCAGCTTGGAAATCCGCCAGGGAGCGGCCATGTTGTTATGGAAGTCTCTGGTTTCTCCGGTTTCTGGGCGGATCAGCAGGATCCGTTCATAGCGGGATATCTTGGATATGATCTGCGCAAACAAATCTTCCGAAGTGTCACCGTGGAGAAAAGAGGCTTCAAAGGTTACACACTGTTGCGGATAATGCAACTCCTCCAAAGACTGGCGGATCGTTTCCTGATGGACCAGGGTGGGAGAGGACAGGACCAGAAGCGCACTGTTTTTTACATAAATAACAGAAAAGACACTTTCTGCTCCGCAGGAAAGCAGAATCCGCACGATATCCTTTAGAAAGCTTTTCAGATAGGTTTCTTCTACAAAGGAACAGATACAGGCATATAGTCCCTTTTCGGGAAAGGACAGAAGTCCCTGATACTTTTTGAATACCTGGGGAAAATTATCAGGCTGATCCAATGCTTCCATAAGCAGCCCCTGTTCTAATGGCGACTGCATATCCTTCAGCAGAAGTGCCTGCTCCGCCTTCTGCTGTACCTCTTTTTGCTTTTTTTCTTCACGGATCGTATCCAGACAGTTGATCAGCTCCTGCTTGTCCGTGGGTTTTAAGAGATAGTAGCGGACCCCGTATTTCATGGCCTGCTTGGCATATTCGAATTCACCGTAACCGGATAACAGGATAAAAGTGATCCGGGAGTCGATGCGGGAGGCACGTTCGATCAGTTCCAGACCGTTCAAAATAGGCATCTTGATATCTGTGATCACAACATCGGGATAGTCATCACGGATCCGGTCATAGGCTTCCATTCCGTTTTTGGCGGTAGCAATCACCTCGTAGCCGAGGGAGGTATAATCGATCATGGAAGAAAGTGCTTCACGTATGATCTGTTCATCATCTACAATCATCAATCTGAGCATAAGAATCCTCTCTTTCTTTGGGAATGGACAGCAGTACAATGGCCATTCCGTCTTCATTGTATATAGATAAGCCATACCGGTCGCCGAAGAGCAGCTTCAGGCGGGAGTTGATATTCACCAGTCCCACACCGGAACCCTGGGGAGTGACCTGCCTGTGTTCCAGCTTCCAGATGAGATCATCCTCGAAATGGGAACCGGTATTTGCTACGGTAATCTGGTAGACGGTGTCTTTTTCGGAAATGGTGACGGTGATATGACAGACATCGTCACTGAATTCCAGAGCATATTTTAATGCGTTCTCTACCAGAGGCTGGATACAAAGTGTCGGGACATAAATATGGGAAATGTCATCCGGCACATGCAGCTGGAAGTCCAGCCGGTCTCCGAAACGGATCTGCTGGATCCGGATATAATCCTTTAAAACGTCCAGTTCCTTTTTTAAAGGGATCAGGTCTTCTTTGCTGTTGACAGCAGCGCGGAACAGATTCCCCAGGGAACGGACCATGGTGGAGATGTCATCGGCACCGTATTTTTGCGCCATCCAGTTGATGGTATCCAGGGTATTGTAGAGAAAATGCGGGTTGATCTGCTGCTGCAGCATCTTGATATTGGTATCCCGGAGCAACAGCTGCTTTTCATAGTTTTTATCCCGCAAAGTCTTTACATTGGATTTCATTTCGTCAAAGCTGACATGCAGCTGCCCGATCTCATCGGTGCGGAGACTGTAATCGTAGTGAGCGGTGTCCTCCGGATCCGGGAGTCCCTGTCCGAAGCGGCGGATCTTCTCTACCAGAAGATCCAGATGGTGCAGTATCCTGCGCAGAAGCAACAGTGCCAGAAACAGAGCGATCATCACGACCACGGCGGAGAACAGGATCATCCGGATCAGAACGGTATGGATCGCAGAAAAGAGCGGATCGTAATCCTGAAAATACAGATAATTCCATCCGGTACGTGGAAAATCTCCCTGGATGACAAAGGTCTTTCGTTTATCTATGGAAAGAATAGAATAATGGCTGCTGCCATGATTCAGCGACTGCAGCAGGCTGGAATACTGTTCCGGATGGTAAGTCTCCTGTGGGTAAAACTGCGCATTTCCTGCAAACAGGATAAAACGGGAATGCGTGGAGAGAGAATATCCGGCATTCTCCAGGGCATCACTGATCAGCTGGTCCAGGTCGATCACTATGTACAGGTAAGCCAGATGATCCAGGGTCAGATGGCGAAGCTGCCGGATATCCCGGTAAAGCACGATGGTATTCCCGGGGGAAGCCGGTGCACTCCAGCTGGCACGCCCCTGGCAGGCTGCTGCATTTTCTGCCAGTTCCTCCAGAGGAAAAGCATCCAGATCGGAAGTATTTCCCATACAGATCAGTGTGTCGTCAGGAAGTACCAGACTGATGGATTTGATATAGTCGTCATCAAAAATATAAGGATAGAGAGCCTGATATATCGTCTGCTTTCTCTGGGCATTACGGATACTGGTGGGAGCATCCATGATATCGGTGAGATTCGTCTGAATGATGGTATCGGACAGGATCCGGGCAGAACCGGATTCCACGGTCTCCATTCTTGCAGAGACGAAGGAAGATACATAATTCAGAGACTGTGCATTGGAAGTATACAGCTCACGGGCATAATACTGGGAAAGAAGCTGAATGCCCACAACAAAAGCAAAGAACACAAAAAGCAATGTCGTTGACAGGATCAGTAGTATTTTCTTATATAAAGACAGATTATTAAAACGCTGTGATAAATTGCTCATGGAAAAACCTCCGTATCATGGTTATTATATAGTAAAAATATGGGAAGTTCAATTTTCATCCGTGGGAAGAAAACAAAAAGCCGTTTTTTGAACATTCAGAAACCTTTTTTTGAACACGAAATTATGCAAAATGCCATATGAAATATGAAAAAAACTGAAAAAGTATGAAAATGTGACGAAAAAAATGTAAGATTATGGTTAAAAAAGCCATTTTTTTGCATCGACAGAACCGTTATTTAACTTTACCATTATGCAAAATGGACATAAAATAAATTCATCAAAACAACAACGAGGGATGTGCAGGACACATACCCGACAGATTGTATGGGAGGTATAACAAATGAAGAAAAGAATGATTGCAGGTCTTATGGCTGTATTGATGACCATGTCTCTGGCTGCATGTGGAAGCAGCGCAGGCAGTTCTGATGCATCTGGCACAGGCTCCGCTGCCACAGGTGATAACAGCGCAGCACAGGCAGCCAGTGGTGACAAAGTAACCCTGAGCCTTTGCTGGTGGGGCAACCAGACGAGAAATGATGTAACCAAGAAGGCAGTTGACCTTTACATGGAACAGAACCCCAATGTAGAGATCAAGGTAGAGTTTACCGACTGGTCCGGCTACTGGGATAAGCTTTCTGCAATGGCAGCAGGCGGCAACCTTCCCGATATTATCCAGATGGATTACTCCTATCTGCAACAGTATCAGCAGAGCGGACAGCTTGCTGATCTGAGCCAGTTCATTGACAGCGGTGTCATTGACACAAGCAAGATTGCAGACAGCGTTATCGATAGTGGATCTATTGATGGAACCTGTTATGCATTAAGCCTTGGCAGTAATGCTCCTATGATGGTATATGACAAAGAAATCGTAGAACAGGCCGGTGTAGAGATTCCCGAGCAGCTGACCATCGAAGAACTGTATGATATCGGACAGACCATTTACGAGAAGACCGGTGTGAAGACCTACTACGATGGCGGCATCAACATGATGCAGGTTATCGCAAGAACACAGGGCTCCCACCTGTTTGATGAGCTGGCAGCAGGTACCAAGACTGCTTGCGAAACCCATTTCGCTAATGTGGATAAGTTCAACAAGGCAGAATCCGCTATTTCTCCTGATCTTCTGGCAGAGAAGAACCCGGATGTAGTAGAGACCAAGCCTATCATTGACGGAACTACCTGGAATGACTTTTCTTATTCCAACCAGTACATCAGTATTGCCAACACAGCCGGTAGAGATCTGGGAATCACCATGTATCCTACTACCAGCGATGCAACCACCCAACCGATGTTCTTAAAGCCCAGCCAGTTCTTTTCTATCGCCGAGACTTCTCAGAATAAAGAGGAAGCTGCAAAATTCCTGGACTGGTTCACCAACAGCGTTGAGTGCAACAATATCCTGCTGGCAGAGAGAGGCATCCCTGTGAACAGTGATGTGGCAGAAGCGATCAAACCTAATGTGGATGAGAATTCCCAGAAGGTATTTGACTATATCGCAGAAGTATCCAAGATCGCAACTCCTATTGATGATCCCGATCCCTCCGGTAAGGGTGAAGTAGAAGCACAGGCCAAGACCATTGTTGAGAACCTGCGTTATGGAGATACAGATGCAGCGGGAGCAGCAGAAGAATTCGTAACCACATCTCAGAAGATTCTGAGCGAGGCGGCAAAGTAAGACGAGAAGTAAGACTTCTGAAGTAAGACCGTTATAACAAATTGTAATCAAAGGGCGCCTGGATCCCATCCGGCATCGGGCGGGAGCCGGGCGCTTGTTATAGAAACGGCAGAAGGAGAGGAAAAATGAGCAAAGAAAAGACTTCCCCAAAGAGAAAAAGAACATTGGGCCAGTGGCTGGATAGTCCTAACGTATCCGGATATGTGTTTGTCGGACCGTTCATTATCGGATTTCTGGCATTCATGATGGTTCCCATGCTTTTATCTTTTGCATTTTCATTTACAAGATACAATATTTTACAGTCCCCGACATTCATTGGGCTGGAAAACTACATTACCATGTTCACGGATGATCCGAAATTCTGGAAGGTATTCGGTGTCACCATGTATTACGTGGTATTTTCCGTACCTCTTCGTCTGATCATGGCATTGATCGTAGCAATGCTTCTGGTGAAGAGCACCAAGCTGTCCGGCTTTTACAGAGCAGTGTATTACCTTCCTTCCATTATCGGTTCCAGTGTGGCGGTTGCCATTCTGTGGAAAAGAATGTTCGCCAGTGACGGTGTGATCAACGGTCTGTTCGGACTGGATATCGCATGGCTGGGACGTTCCGATACTGCGATCTGGACACTGATCATTCTGGCAGTATGGCAGTTCGGATCCTCCATGCTGATCTTCCTGTCAGGATTAAAGCAGATTCCCGTAAGCTTATATGAGGCAGCCACCATGGATGGAGCTGGCGGTGTCCATAAGTTCTTCAAGATCACACTCCCCATGCTGACCCCCACGATTTTCTTCAATCTGATCAACCAGTTGATCAACGGCTTTATGGCATTTACACAGAGCTACATTATTACACAGGGAAAACCAAGGGATACCACCCTTTTCTATACTGTATATATGTACCAGAACGCATTTACCTATAACAAACTTGGCTATGGATGTGCACTTGCATGGTTTATGATTCTGGTAGTAGGAATTTTGACACTGATCTTGTTCAAGACCCAGAACAAGTGGGTATATTATGAATCAGAAGGTTGATGGTGAGCGTATGAAAAAAGGATATAAAGAAAAAAGATTTGCTATCGGAGTGATTTATCATATCTTCACCTTCTGTTTTGCCTGCGTGATGATATATCCGTTAGTATGGATGGTACTTAGTTCTTTTAAGGATACCAATGAGATTATAAGAACGGCATCGGAATTGATCCCGAGACACTTCTCTCTGGAGAACTACAAGGTAGGCTGGCAGGGATTTGCCGGATACAATTTCGGAACCTTCTTCAAAAACTCTTTTGTGATCGCAGGTTTATCCACCATCGGAGCAGTGGCTTCCTCTGCTGTGATCGGATACGGCTTCGCAAGAATTAACTTCAAATTCAAGGGATTCTGGTTCGCCTGCATGCTGTTGTCCATGATGCTTCCGTTCCAGGTAGTAATGATCCCGCAGTACATAATTTTTAATAAATTAGGCTGGGTCGGTTCTTACCTTCCTATCATTGTTCCCCAGTGGTTCGGTCAGGGATTCTTCATTTTCCTGAATATCCAGTTCATCAAGGGGATTCCCATGGATCTGGATGAGGCGGCCAGAATGGACGGATGTTCTACCTATACGATCTTCTTCCGTATCATCCTTCCTCTGATCAAACCTTCACTGGTAACCAGTGCGATCTTCTCCTTTATGTGGAGATGGGATGATTTCCTGGCAGCACTGTTATACTTAAGCGATCCTCTGAAATATCCGGTGAGTTACGCTCTGAAGATGTTCTCGGATCCTACCGCAGGTTCTGACTGGGGTGCTATGTTTGCAATGGCAACCTTGTCCCTGATTCCTATATTTGTTATTTTCCTGACTATGCAGAAATATCTGGTAGAAGGAATTGCATCCACCGGTATCAAGGGCTAAAGCTGTTCGGCGGGGAGACTGTTCCGGTTCTCCCCGCTTTTCTTGTTTTCAGATAAAAATCAGAGGAGAGTGTAATATGGACACTGTTAGAAATCGAATCAAAGCTGTTCTCGAAGCCGTAGAGCAGATGATATATAGTGACAGACAAGCGGTAATTTCCGTGAAGATCGCCAAAGCGGATTACCATTTTGAGGAGGAATTCCACAGAGAAGGAAAAGATTTCCGGGATTTCGGCCGCAATGAGACCTGGGGAGAGCTGGATCAGCATTATTTCTTCCTGGCAGATGTGGCGATCCCGGAGCAGATGGAGGGGCATACAGTCCGTGCCGTGCTGAACACCGGAGCCACAGATATCTGGAATACGGACAATCCCCAGATCATGGCTTATGTGAACGGCAGATTTGCAGCCACGCTGGATATGAACCATCAGTTTATCATTCTGTCGGAGCATGCCAAAGCAGGAGAGACTTACGAACTGGCTTTTTATGCGTATTCCAGTGCGTATGCAGGCACGTTTACCGGTACGAATTTCTTCCGCCTGGAGCTGGCAGTCTACCGGGAAGAGGCGGCGGGACTCTATTATGACATGCAGGCTGTCTATGAAGCTGCGGATCTTCTGCCGGAGGACAATCTATCCAGGATCGAGGGCTTTAAAGCACTGGAAAGATGCATAAATCTGTTGGATCTGCGCAGACCCGGATCCGCAGAATGCTTTGAGAGCATGAAAATGGCGGCGCAGGAGCTGGAAGGTACTTATTATGCCGACAGAAGACCGAATCCGGTGACGGTGCACAGTATCGGCCATACCCATATTGATGTGGCATGGAAATGGCCCCTGCGTCAGACCAGACAAAAGGCAGTGCGCAGCTTTGAGACGGTACTGAACCTGATGGACAGATATCCGGAATACCGTTTTATGTCCAGCCAGCCACAGCTCTATGAGTTTGTGAAGGAAGATGCTCCAGGGGTATTTGCCAGAATCAGGGAACGGATCAAAGAGGGCAGATGGGAAGCGGAAGGAGCCATGTGGCTGGAGCCGGACTGCAACATTTCCTCCGGAGAATCCCTGATCCGGCATATCATCTATGGCCGCAGATTTTTTGAACAAGAGCTCGGCGCGGAGAAAAATGAAGTATTGTGGCTGCCGGATGTCTTTGGTTACAGTGCGGCGCTGCCGCAGATCCTGCAGAAATCCGGGATTCCTTATTTTATGACCACGAAAATCGGATGGAATGAGTTCAACCGGTTTCCTCACGACACCTTTCTCTGGAAGGGCATTGACGGAACGGAAGTGTTGACACATCTGATTTCTACCAGAAACTATCAGAAGCCGGGTGACCTGAAGATGGTGGGAAACCATTCCACCACTTATAATGGTCTGCAGAATGCCTCCCAGCTCATGGGTACCTGGCAGCGGTATCAGGATAAGGATGTGAGCACTGAGGTGCTGACCTGTTACGGCTATGGTGATGGCGGTGGAGGCCCCACAGAAGAGATGCTGGAGCAGAGCAGAAGGCTGGAGCACAGCATCGTGGAATGTCCTGCAGCAAGACAGACAGGGGTGAAGGAATTCTTTCATATTCTGGAAGACAAAATGGACAAAAAGCGTCTGGCGGTATGGGATGGTGAACTATATCTGGAATTCCACCGTGGTACTTATACTTCCATGGCACAGAATAAAAAATATAATCGTAAGGCTGAGTTCAAAAACGGCGAAACCGAGCTGTATGCAGCAATGGCATCACTTCTGGATCAAAAGTATCTCTATCCACAGGAACAACTGGAACACAGCTGGAAACTGCTTTTGCTGAACCAGTTCCACGATATTCTGCCCGGTTCCTCTATTAAGGAAGTGTATGAGGATTCCGCCGCACAGTATGAAGAGATTTTTGCTGCGGATGAAGAAATGATGAAAACGGCGAAGAAGAGCATCCGGGAAAAGCTGTTCCGGTATCGTGCGGAGAAGAATGAGGAGGTCTGCGCAGTATGGAATCCTTTGAGCTTTGCACGTACGGCACTGATCCGGAATGCAGAGGGCAGTTGGCAGAAAATAACAGCAGGACCCAGCGGTGTTACTGTGTGCAGAGCGGTGAACTCCGGAGAGGACAACTGTTTCACTGAGCTTGTAATGGAGGAAAACGGACGACCGGTAAGCTTCAAAACGCCCTATTTTACCGTAAGATTTGATGCCAATGCTGAGATCACAAGCCTGGTGGATATCAGGGAGGACCGGGAACTGATCCAAAAGGGCAGGATGGGTAACCGTCTCACCGTATATGAGGATCGGCCGGCAGAATTCGATGCCTGGAATATTGACGAGGGATATCTGGAGAAATCCTGGGATGTCATTGATGTGGAAGAATTCAAAGTATTGGAGAACGGACCGGAGACGGCGGCATTACATGTGCGCAGACGGTTCCAGGATTCCATGATCGAACAGACCATTCGTTTCTACCGGCACACCGCAAGGATCGATTTTCAGACCAGAGTGGACTGGCAGGAACATCAACAGCTGCTCAGAGTATCCTTTCCTGTGGATATTCTGGCACATGAAGCGGATTATGAGATCCAGTTCGGCAATGTAAAGCGGCCGACACACAAGAACACATCCTGGGATCGTGCAAGATTCGAGGTATGCGCACACAAATGGGCAGATCTTTCCGAGCCCGGTTATGGTGTGGCACTGATGAATGACTGCAAATACGGTTATGATGTCCATGAGGGTGTGATGGGACTGACATTGATCAAGTCAGGTATTTTCCCCAATCCCGATGCAGATCAGGGACAGCATGAATTTACCTACGCATTGTTCCCTCATCAGGGAGATTTCCGCAAGGGAAGTGTGGTAAGAGAAGCTTACGATCTGAACTGCCCGATGGCTTGGGAGAAGGTACAGGGTATCTATGAAGACAGCTTCTCAATGCTGCAGATAGCAGAGGAAAATGTGATGGCAGATACTGTGAAAGCAGCAGAGGACGGCAATGGCATCATCGTACGTATCTATGAGACTTGGGGAATGCGTACCAAAGTGCATGTGAACTTCCCACTTGCTCCGGATGCACAGGTAACAGTCTGTGACTGCATGGAGAATTTTTCCGGGGTGGAGAATGCGGATATGACCCGTGTACAGGATGGATGGAGCTTTACTATGAAGCCTTATGAAATCAAGACCCTGCGTATTGTGAATGAAAAAAAGTAAGAGGGTTACGAAGGAGAAAATTATGATCAATATATTAGAATACGGTGCAGTGGGCGATGGACAGACCAATGATGCCCCTGTCATTCAGAAAGCAATCGATACGTGTGCAGAACAGGGAGGAGGCGTAGTCCTCTTCCCCGGCGGTAGGACATATTCTTCCGGATATGTGCTGTTGAAATCCAATGTGGAGGTACATCTGGAGCCGGGCGCTGTCTGGAAAGCCAGCAGCAATTTAGAAGATTATTACCCGCTGCGCAACAATGGTAAAATCACAGCCCATGAATCCGGCCTGCCTTCTTTCCTGAACAGTGAATATGCAGGACGCCCGTTCCATGCCTTTATCTATGCGCTGGGACAGGAAAATGTGACGATCTCCGGACAGGGTACCATTGATGGCAATGAATCTGTCTTTTACGGAGATGACTCGGGTTATCATATCGAGGGTTCCTATTATCCCAGAGTTCCGCTCCTGCTATTGGAGGATGTAAAGCATCTGACCATCAAGGAAGTCCGCCTGACGAACTGTGCCTTCTGGACAGTGCATCTGGTAGGCTGTAAGGATGTGCTGATCGACGGTATCCGCCTGCTGAATAATCTGAAGATGGCGAATTCCGATGGCATCGATCCGGATCACTGTCAGAATGTCCGGATCAGTAACTGTCACATTGAATGTGGAGATGACGCCATCGTATTGAAAAATTCCGGGGATTATAAGAAATACGGTCCCTGTGAAAATATCGTGGTCACCAATTGTACCCTGGTATCCACCAGTGCTGCCATCAAATTCGGCACGGAGGGAGAGTCTGACTTTCGGAATATTCTGGTGGAAAATTGCTGTATTTCCAGAAGTAACCGTGGAATTTCCATTCAGATCAGAGATAATGGCAACGTGGAAAATGTAATCTTTTCCAACATCATTATGGAGACCAGAAGGTTCTCTTATGAATGGTGGGGAAGAGCGGAGGCTGTCTGCCTGACTGCGCTGGATCGCAAACCCGGAGTTAAGGCCGGTAAGATCCGCAATATCCGCTTCCAGAATATTACCTGCGAGGGAGAAAACGGCATTTTCCTGCTGGGCAGTGAAGACAATTATATTGAAGATGTGACCTTTGAAGGCATTCGGCTGACACTGGATAAGAAATCCAAGTGGGAGATCAACGGCTACGATAAGAGACCCTGCCAGGGAGAGGGAGAGATCCACACAAAGATTTCCGGAATCTATGCGGATTATGTGAAGAATGTCTCCTTCCATGATATTCAGATCACGAAGAAAGAAGGAATCCTGCCTTTTTACGAGGAGGACGTGACACTGAGAAATGTAGAAAATGTACGGATCGATGTAGAAGAGCCGGAAGATGGGAGCCAGAATGGAGAAGAGTAATAGAAGGATCGCTCTCATCGGATTTGCAATCCTGATGGTCGGCCTGGGAATCAGTGACAGCCTGAGAGGTATTTTCTCCGGCATTTTTCAGACGCATTTTGCATTGACGGCAAAGGGGCTGTCCACGATCATAGCCGTAAGCTATGCGGGAAATCTGTGTTTCCTGCTGGCCGGAGGCAGAATCATGGATAGGATCGACCGCAAAAAGGCTTTTTTGGGATTTCTCGCAGTATGGATGTGTGCAATGCTGGTATTCCTGCTTACAGATAACTATTATGCATTGCTGGTGGGAATGTTCCTGGCAATGGGAGCTTCTACGCTGTTGAATACGTCCATTACACTGATCACACCGTTCATTTTTGCCACATCACCGGCCATGATCGTCAATGTATTGTTCTTTACGCAGGGAATCGGTACCAGCGGAGGACAGAGTCTGATCGGAAATCTGGCTGACGATTTTGGCGGCTGGAAAGCTGTGACAGGGGTTCTTTTTGCCATCGGCGTTCTGGCGTTTCTGATCATTTTAAAACTGCAGATCCCGGACAGCGGAGAAGTGAAGAAGGCAGAAAAGGATCAGCAGGGAAGGAAAATGAAGGGAAACTACCTTTGGATTGTCATGGTGGTGATCTTTGGTGTATACTTTATTGCAGAACATGGAATGCTGAACTGGTTTGTGATCTACGGAACCAATGCGCTGGGACTGGAGCAGGGAAAGGCTGCCAATTATATGGCGTTGTTTTTTGGCGGAATGACGGTGGGAAGACTGGTCTTTTCTCCGTTGGTTGACCGGCTGAAGGTATTCCCGAGCATTGCCTTGTTTTCTGTGATTTCTGCAGTGCTTTATGCGGCAGGGATCTTCAGTGGGGCACTCTGGATGCTGAGTCTGGCCGGACTGTTCTGCTCGATCATTTATCCGACACTGGTTATGGCCATCGGGAGACTTTATGATCCGTCGCAGGTGTCCACGATGTCCGGATTGATCATCAGTGTAGCATCCCTGTTTGATATTGGATTTAACTATATTTACGGAGACATTGCTGAAAAAACAGGATATGGCAGGAGCTTTCTGATCATGCCGGCAGCAATGATACTCTTTACTCTGTTGTTTGTGCTGGTGTTCCATAAGCGGATCCTGAACAGGGAACAGGCATAGTAAAAAGTTGTATTGGGAGGATGTTAGAATGAAATTAGGCGGAATTGAAGCCGGCGGCACAAAGATGGTATGTGCCATAGGAGATGAGCAGGGAAATATTTTCGACAGGGCAGTATTCCCTACGGAGACACCGGAGAGTACGGTGCCGAAAATGATAGCATATTTTCAGGATAAAGGAATCGAGGCACTGGGGATCGGCTGTTTCGGCCCGGTGGATCTGAATAAAAAATCGGCAACCTACGGCTATATTACCAGCACTCCGAAGCTGGCATGGAGATTTTATGATTTTGCGGGAGCGTTCCGGGAAGCACTGAAAGTCCCTGTAGGTTTTGATACAGATGTCAATGGAGCAGTGCTTGGCGAGGTACGCTTCGGCGCAGCCAAGGGGTGTGAGAATGCGCTCTATATCACCATTGGTACGGGAGTAGGTGTAGGGGCATATATTAACGGCAGACTGCTGCATGGCCTGATGCATCCCGAGGGCGGACATATCTTCCTGCGCAAGCACCCGGAGGATACCTATGAAGGCTGCTGTCCTTATCACGGTGCCTGTCTGGAAGGACTGGCTTCCGGTCCTGCGATTCAGGGCAGGTATGGCAGAAAGGGAGCTGAACTGGCCGGAAGAGAGGATGTCTGGGAACTGGAAAGTTACTACATCGGACAGGCTGTGGCAGATTACATGCTGACTTACTCACCGGAGAAGATCATTCTCTGGGGCGGTGTGATGCACCAGGAGAAGGTTTTCGACATGGTGAGACAGAATGCGGTGGAGTTTCTGAATGGCTATCTGCCGGAGACCAGCCTGCCGAAGGATATGTCACAGTATGTGGTGGCTCCTGCACTGGGCGAGAACCCCGGAATCATCGGTGCAATGTGTCTGGGAATGGATGCATACCTGATGGAATGCGGGAAGAATCTGTGAGGAGGCTTGATGAAGTAGCGGTTGATAATCCAGAGAGGGTGAGATCACCAGAGAGTTTTCGGCGATCTCGCCCTCTTTTTTGCGGTCCTGTAAGGCAAGGATCTCGGGAGAATCCGGTTTCGTCGTGTCGGGGTTGGTACCGCCGAGACGTCGGGGAATGTAAGTGGTGTGTGGAACGTTGCTGGGCAGTTCCAAGATTGCGGAGATGAAAACGTGTAACAAAGATTTGAAATTATGTAATAAATAATCATAATTTTGTCAATACACTTTTGGCACTAAAAGCGAAAAGTGCCGAAAATATTTTGGTGTATGACAGGCATAGAGTATGGCAACAGCAGGTTGCTTTTCATAACATGAATTTATCTATATGATATGGTTATGGTACGATAATGCAGAACAAAATGATTATACAGTAACCCAAACAGAACTTTCCTCTGAAGGGGCACAGTAGCAAAGGCTGCTATTGCGGGTAGGTAAGGAAAGTCGGCCAGACAATCTGAGAGGGTATTGTGTAAGCAATAATTAGGGTATATGAGAATATGATGAGAACCCCATTACTGATAGAAATATCAGTAATGGGGTTCTTTTTTGGAGAAATATTGTGTAGGTGTCATGCCGTAGTATTTTTTGAAAACCCGGTAAAAATAGGACACGCTCTGGAAACCGCAGGTCTTGCTGATGACAGAGAGAGAATTGCCGCCCTGTTCCACCTGGTGTATGGCATGACGGAGGCGAAGCTTATTAATATATTCTTTTACGGTGAGGGATTCTGTCCGCCGGACAGCCCGGTGGACATAGCTTTCGGACACACCGCAGGATTCGGCGATATCCCGGACGGTCTGAAGCGTTGTATAGTTTGCGTTAATATAATTAATGATCCGCTGAAAACCGGAAGCTTTATTCTCACTGACAGAAATTTCATTTTCAAGAGGATACTGATAGCGAAAAGCTGCCAGATCTGTAAGAATCTGTGCAAGCAACAGGTAGGCAGTGGGAGATTTGCAGCAGGAAGCTGCGTTCCAGTCGACGAGCTTTTGTCTGTAATCCTCGGGAATGAAAATAATCGGTGCCTTGAAACAGGTCAGGTAGGAAGATACTACGGCAGGTAAAAAGTATTTTTCAAGATAGACTTTTGAAAAATGGATGCAGATCCCGGTATAATCCGTGTCACCGACGCTTCGGTGAGAGATATTGCTCTCAAACAGGCTTGCCATGCCGGCTTTTACCCGGTAGGTGATATCGCCGATGGTAACCAGACGCTCCCCGGAGAGCAGAATATAGATTTCATAGTTGGTGTGGTGATGCGAATAGGGCATGGACCATCCTTTTTTTGTATCTTCATAGGAAATTTCAAAATCTTCGCATAAAAAAGTTCTTCTATCTGTCATTTCTGATTCACTCCTTCACGCATATTATATCAAAAAGGTTCAGAATAATGCAATGAATATAAAAAACAGTTCATGATAGTGAATTTAAAACACTAAAGTTAAGCTATATAATGATTCCGTGATCAAGGAGAAAACATCAGAAAATTTACTATGGATCTGCTAGGGGATTTTCTGTATGGAAAAGGGTCTGTGGGATGGAGCTTATATGAGAATATTGTTGAATGGAAAATGGCATGTAGTACTGGAGGACGGAACCACGGGACAGATGGATCTGCCGGGGACGTTGGATGAGAACGGGATCGGACATAGAGATGTGGGGGCGAATCAGTGGCATCCGGATGCGGTACTGGGGAATGCGGCGGGAGAGATAGACAAAGATGCACCGATCGCTACGAGATTTACCAGGCGGCATACCTATGAGGGAGAAGCCAGGATCAGTCGTAAGATAACGGTACCGGATTACGGAACCGACAGGCTGTTCGTACTGGCGGAGCGGGCACGGGCACTCCGGCTGCTGGTGGATGGAGAAGCGTGTGCGGTGTTCCGGCAGGGGACACTAAGTACACCTTATATTTTTGAACTCACCGGGGCGGCACCGGGAGAACATGAATTTACGTTTCTTTCGGATAACAGCTATCCGGGAATGCCCAAAGCTGCCATCTGTTATTCTTCCGCAGCGACGGATGAGACACAGACAAACTGGAACGGGATACTTGGCGAATGCAGCATGTATACCAGACCGCAGAATTTTATAGACAGCCTCCGGGTATATCCGAGAGCGGTGAAAAAGGAAGAGAAAAATAAAGCAGGCGGATATGTGCTGGATGTATGTGTGGAACTGGCACCTGGCGCAAAGAAAGTCTATAAAGATGCGAAAATCATATTACAGTCAGAGGCTCTGGCGGTAGGAGAGTTAGAAGACACACAGACATTGACGGAAATTATCAGCTGTTCCGGGGAGGGATTAACGGAAGCCGGAACAGATAAAGAGGAGAATCCGAAAACAATGGAAATCTGGTTCCGTGATCTGCCTCTGCGGGAGAATGTGAAACTGTGGGACGAAGATGAGGGCAATCTCTATGAGATGGCTGTAACCCTGGACAACGGTATCTCAGCAGAAGATAAAGGCGGTAGCACTGCTGAGTGCAGGATCCGTTTCGGCATCCGCTCTTTTGGTGATAACGGCAGCGGCAGACTGGCACTGAACGGCAGGGCAATTTTTCTGCGGGGTGAGGCAAATTGCGCAGAATACCCGGAGACCGGGCATCCACCCATGACAATTCCGGAATGGAAAGAGATGTTATTAAAATATCGCAGTTATGGAATCAACTTTGTAAGATTCCATTCCCACTGTGAGCCGGAAGCTGCGTTTGCGGCAGCGGATGAACTGGGAATGCTTCTGCAGCCGGAGCTGTCTCACTGGGATCCGAAGGATGCCTTTGGAACGGAGGAAAGCTATCGGTATTACCGGGCAGAACTTGTGGACCTATTGAAAACCTATGCCAATCATCCCTCTTTTGTAATGCTGACACTGGGCAATGAATTGCAGGCACAAGATGAAGGCAGAGAACGGATGCGGGAACTGGTCAGAACGGCGAAAAGGATGGATCCGACCAGACTGTATGCGAACGGATCCAATGCCTTTTATGGTGAAGAAGGATGTGACCCAGAGAGCGATTTCTATACATCGCAGAGTTGCAAGGATGTGGTGATCCGCGGAACATTCTCCGGCATGCGGGGGTATCTCAATGAAAACTATCCCTCCACAGATCGAACCTATGATGAGGCGATGGCAGAGATACGAAAAGAGTATCAGAAGCCGGTATTCAGTTTTGAAGTGGGGCAGTTCGAAGTGCTGCCGGATTTTGAGGAGCTGGAAAGCTTTCATGGAATATCGGATCCGGTGAATCTGAAACTGATCAAAAAACGTGTAGAGGAACGGGGACTTTTGCCCACATGGGAAAAATACGTGGAAGCCACCGGAGAACTGTCACGGCTGGCCTACCGGGAGGAAATTGAAGCCGCCATGCGCACAATGGAGCTGTCGGGCATTTCACTATTGGGATTGCAGGATTTCCCGGGGCAGGGGACGGCACTGGTAGGCATGATGAATTCCCATTTAGAACCGAAGCCCTATGATTTTGCCAGACCGGAGCGGTTCAGGGAGTTTTTCACAGAGAGCCGTATTTTTGTGAAAATGCCCCGCTATACCTATGAAGAGGGAGAATATCTGACAGCGGAAGTAGAAGTGGCAAATTTTGGAAAAGAGAGCATCAGCGGTGAGCTTGTCTGGACGTTGGGGTATCGGGACTGTGCCGTGAATACCGGAAGCGGGGAGTTTCTATGCGGCCGGGCAGACGGGCAAAAAAACTGTCCTCCGGGGACTTATACTTCACTGGGAAGACTGGACATTCCTCTGAAGGTCAAGGGAGTATCGGCGGCACTCATACTGACGGTGAGTATCGGTGACTGCACCAGCACCTATCCTGTGTGGGTCTATAAAAAAACAAGCCCAGAATGTCCGAAAAATGTATATGAAACGAGAGTATTTGATGAGCAGACGAGAGCAGTTCTGCAAAACGGCGGGAGAGTCTATCTGTCTCCGGATGCAGATAAAGAGAGCCTGCCGTATTCCATAAAAACACAGTTTACGACGGATTTCTGGTCGGTGGGAACTTTTGCAGATCAGGAAGGCGGTATGGGGCAGCTGATCGATACGGAGCATCCAATTTTTAAGGAATTTCCGACGGATTTTCACACGGATTGGCAATGGTGGATCATGACAACGAAGCGGGCGGTGATTCTACCGCATCCCATGAAGACGATCATTACGGAGATGGACAGCTATGCATTCTTACGTCCCATGGCACAGATGATAGAGTTTCGATGCCTGAAGGGAAAAGTATTGCTATCCACCATGGAATTGCATAAGAGTCAGCAGTATCCGGAGGTGAGGGCACTGCAGGCGTCAATTTATACGTATCTGTCGGGAGAGAATTTTGAGCCGGCGGAGGAAATAACGGAAGAAGAGTTAAGCATGCTGGTGCGAGGTTAAAATAATATCGGGCGGCGGAAAGAAAGCTGCACGGAGATAAAAGGAGGAAACCATGAATAAGGTTCAGGTCTGGGAAGAAAAAGTGATCATTCCCACATACGAAGCAGGAAAGCCGGATAAGAATCCGATGTTTTTGGAGAAATGTGTCTATCAGGGAAGCTCGGGAAGGATCTATCCACACACGGTGATCGAAAAGATCAGTGATGAGAAAGTGGATAAGGAATATATAGCTCTTTTTCTGGAAAACGATTATCTAAAAGTAATGATGCTGCCGGAATTGGGCGGCAGGATACAAAGAGCCTATGACAAGACCAACGGCTACGATTTTATCTATTACAATCATGTTATCAAACCGGCACTGGTGGGGCTGGCGGGTCCCTGGATCTCGGGTGGCATTGAATTTAACTGGCCCCAGCATCACAGACCCAGCACCTTTGATCCGGTGGAATATACCTATGCGGAAAATGAGGATGGAAGCGCCACGGCCTGGATGGGAGAGATCGAGAACATGTTCCGGACCGAAGGAGTGCTGGGCGTGACCCTGTATCCCGACAAGGCATACATCGAATTGTCTGCAAAGCTATATAACCGGACGAAAATGCCCCAGACCTTCCTGTGGTGGGCGAACCCTGCAGTAGCGGTAAATGATGACACCATCTCCGTATTTCCGGAGGATGTGACGGCGGTCTATGACCACGGCAAGCGGGATGTTATCAGCTTCCCCTATGCGGAGGGAACTTATTATAAGCATAAATACGACCATGTGAATATTGCCCAGTATAAAAATATTCCGGTGCCCACCTCCTATATGGCATATCGTTCCGATTACAATTTTATAGGGGAGTACGATTACGGAAAACAGGCAGGACTTCTGCATGTGGCAGATCACCACATTGCCCCCGGGAAAAAACAGTGGACCTGGGGATGCGGAGAATTTGGCAAGGCATGGGACAGAGCACTGACCGACGAGGACGGTCCGTATATCGAGCTGATGACAGGATGCTTTACGGATAATCAGCCGGATTTCACCTGGATCCAGCCTCAGGAGACCAAGAACTTCAAACAGTATTTTATGCCCTATAAAAATATCGGTTATGTGAAAAATGCTACGATCGATGCGGCGGTAAATGCGGAATATGATGAGACAAAGGGGCAGCTTACGGTATCGGCCTATACCACTTCCGTGCAAAAAGGAGCACGGATACTGCTGACATTGCCGGGAGAAAACGGCAGACAGGAAAAGGTACTGTATGAGGAAACCTCAGATCTGTCACCGGAGAAAACTTATGAAGTGAAGATTGACCGTGAAAAATTGCAACAGATACCGGCATATACAGAGGGAGAGCAGAATGGCACAGAGGTACTCTGCGGTCTGCGGGTATGTGTTTGTGCCGCAGATGGGAGAGAACTGGTCTCTTACCATTTTCCGAAAAAAATTGAAGCAGAAGTGCCGGAACCGGCGAAGGCAGCACCACTTCCTGAAGACTGTGAAACCACGGAGGATCTGTTCCTCTACGGTTTACATGTGGAACAATACCGGCATGCCACTTATCATCCCGAGGATTATTATCTGGAGGGGCTGCGTAGGGATCCTACCGATATCCGCCTGAACAATGCCTATGGAAGATGTCTGCTTAAAAAGTGTGATTTTACCGGGGCGGAAAAGTATTTTCGGAAGGCAGTGGAGAAGGCTATTCGTTCCAATCCGAACCCTTACGATTATGAGCCGTACTATAATCTGGGACTTTCTCTGAAATATCAGGGGAAAGAAAAAGAAGCTTACGATGCTTTTTACAAAGCCATCTGGGGCGACAGTTTCCAGACTCCCGGATTCTATGAACTTGCCTGCCTGGATGCGAAAGCGGGAAGATTTGCAGAGGCTCTGGAGCATGTAAACGAGTCTATTCTCAGACAGTACCAGTGCATGAAAGCCCGGGCATTGAAGGAAAATATTTTAAGAAAAATGGGCAGAGTGCTGGAAGCGGAAGAATTACATAAGGAGAGCCTGAAGATCAATCCGCTCTATGACAGACAGCCGGAGAAGATCAACCATAACACCCTGCTGGAGCTGATGATCGATCTCTATGAGGCAGGAGACTACGCACAGGGAATCACCCTTGCCGAAAAATGGGTGGAACAACAGAACGTATCACGGCAAGAGGATATTTATCCGCTGGTATATTATTATATTGCTTACGGATACCAGAACCTGCATAGGAAAGAAAATACGGAACAGGCAAATTGTTACATGACAATGTACGTGACATTGGGAGAAAATGCTGCAGCGGATGGCTGTTTTCCTCACAGAACGGAAGATTATATCGTGTTAAAGAGTCTGGCAGAAGAATATCATCTGGCCATGGCTTACTATTATCTGGGATGCCTGCTCTATGACAGGAGAGTGTACGGCGAAGCCATAGCGGATTATGAAGAAGCGGCTCGCAGGTACCCGGATTTCCCGACGGTACACAGGAATCTGGCACTGGCATATTACAATGTGAAAAAGCAGCCGCAGAGAGCGTATGAGGAAATGGAGAAAGCTTTTGCACTGGATGAGACGGATGCCAGAGTGTATCTGGAACTGGATCAGCTGAAGAAGCGTCTGAATGTTCCCGTGAAAGAACGCTGGAGTGACATGGAAAAACATTTTGACCTGGTGGAAAGCAGGGATGATCTGTATCTGGAGTATGTTACGCTGTTAAACACACTGGGAGAAAATGCGAAGGCTCTTGATCTGATCATGGTAAGGAAGTTCCATCAGTGGGAAGGCGGCGAAGGCAAGGTGGCAGCCCAATACCTTACAGCCCTGTACCAACTGGCCAAAGCGGCTGTGGCAAAAGAGGACTATGCGGAAGCAAAGGAACTTCTTCTGCGGGCAGTGGACGAATATCCACACAATCTGGGAGAAGGAAAACTGGAGTCGGCACAGGAAAACAATCTGTACTATCTGCTGGGGCTGGTGCAGGAAAAAATGGGAGAGACAGAGGAAGCTTTCGTGAACCTTACGAAAGCCTGCTATGGAGAGTCAGAACCAGTGGGCATGATGTATTACAACGATCAGCCGCCCGAAATGATCTATTATCAGGGGCTGGCGTACCGAAAGCTTGGTGACGAAGAACAGGCAGTACAGAGATTCTGCAAACTGGTAGACTATGGCAAAGAGCATATAGGCGATGAGATAAAGATAGATTATTTTGCGGTATCCCTGCCGGATCTTCTGATTTTTGAAGAAGATCTGAAGGAGCGGAACCGGAAGCATTGCCTGTTTATGATGAGCCTGGGGCTTAAGGGACTGGGACGGACAGACGAAGCGGAAAAATGTGCGCAGCAATTGCTTGCCATGGATAATGCCCATCAGGGAATCCGGGTACATGACCTGTAATCACACGTAAAAAGAAATTTTGATGAATTTTACTGGAAAAGGACGTTCAAATGAAAAAGGAAATCTATAGTTATAACAGTGAAAGCTTAACCTGCAACGCCAGACCGATCCTGCCCATCATGGGAGAATTCCATTTCTCCCGCTATCCGGAAGGGGAATGGAAAACAGCAATTAAGAATATGCAACAGGGCGGTGTAGACATCGTTGCTACGTACGTGTTTTGGATCCACCATGAGGAAGCGGAAGGTGAGTGGGATTTTTCCGGCAGAAGAAATCTGAAGGCGTTTTTGAGTTGCTGTCAGGAAGCCGGGATGAAAGTATGGCTCCGTATCGGTCCGTGGGCACACGGAGAGTGCAGGAACGGCGGTTTCCCAGACTGGCTGGTGGAGAAAGAAAAGCGGGGCAAACTGTCTCTTAGAACAGATGATCCGCAGTATCTCAAGTATGTGGACCTCTTTTTTACCAAGATTGCCGAGCAGGCGGATGGGTATATGCATAAGGACGATGGTCCCGTCATCGGCATTCAGATCGAGAATGAATACGGGCATGCCGGTGGCCCTTCCGACAGGGAAGAGGGCATGGCGCATATGCGCACACTCAGAGCTATGGCGGAGAAAAAGGGACTGACCGCTCCCTATTTTTCAGCGACCGGATGGGGAGGCGCTTATGTACCGGAAAACTTCCTGCCGGTGCTTGGCGGGTATGTGGATGCTCCGTGGGCGAATCATACCCACGAACTTGCGGCAAGCGAGAATTTCCTGTTTCAGCCTTTTCACGACGATGCAAATATTGCATCGGATTTCGCCGAAGGACAGAGTGGTTTTACCTTTGATACGTCAAAATTCTCTTACCTGACGGCGGAGCTGGGTGGGGGACTGCAGGTGACGGCACACAGACGCACCTACCCTTACCCGGAGGATATCGAGGCACAGACGATCTGCATGTTGGGAGCAGGGGCAAATCTGATCGGGTATTATATGTACCACGGCGGCGTGAACCCCGACGGACAATATACCACCCTGCAGGAGTCGAAGGCAACCGGCTATGCCAATGATCTTCCTGTGAAAAGCTATGATTTTCAGACGTGCCTGCGGGAAAACGGTCTGCCGTCAGAAAGTTATTATCGACTGCGCAAACACCATATTTTTATCAAAAATACAGAAGAACTGCTGGCACCGGCGAAAGTGTATCTGCCGGATAATATTCCCGAGCCCATGGGTGCAGAAGATATGGAGACGTTGCGGGCAGCGTTCCGCTATAATAAAACGGCGGACTGCGGGTTCTTATTTATCAATAATCACCAGAGAAAACGGAAAATGACGGAGAAACAGATCACACCGGAAAAGCCATTACAGTTTACGGTGACAGATGTTGAAGGAATACAGAGGCAGATGATTTTCGACCGGATTCATGTGCGGACGGATGCGATTCTGGTGCTGCCTTATAATCTGCCGGTGGTGATACGGGGAGAGCAGTTCAGACTTCGGGAAACCAATGCCTCTTATCTGGGATACTTTGGCGGAACTTATTATTTCTATACGGATGAGAAGCCGGAGGATATTTATTTCGAGTGGAGTGATGGCAATGATCATGCGGAAGCGGTAAGGATCCTTACCATACACGATGCGGAGCATTTTTGTTATGCGCAGGAAGGGGCAGATGAAAAGGGCAAGGTGAGTCTGCTGCCGGATCTGCACTTTGCGGAAGCTGGTAAGGTGCGGATCACGGATGCCGGACAGGCAGTGGAAAGCATCTGGAACGTATATGGTCAAACAGAACCAAACGTCTATGAATTAACCTTGGAATATGAGTATCACCCGGCGGATGCACTGTCAGGCGATGTCTGGCTGGAACTGGACTTTGGCGGAGACTGCGCACGCTTGTATCAGGACGGAAAACTGATTGACGACTGGTTCTCCAATGGTGAACTATGGCGTGTGGCTCTGAAACGCTACGGCTGCCCGACACAACTGACCCTGGAACTGGATCCGTTCAAAATGGAGGTCTATTATGATCTGCCGCCGAAGCGGGAGAACCGTCTGGCAGGGGCGAGACTGCTGCATCTGAACTGACCGGAATCCGGTCTGGCGGGATTCGTTTTGAAAACAGAAGGATAAAAAAGAGGACACCTATATGAAAGATATGACACAGGGCAAACCATTAAAACTGATCATCGGCTTCGCCGTACCGATGCTGATCGGCAACATATTCCAACAGGTATATAATGTGGCGGACACAGTGATCGTGGGAAGATTTTTGGGCGAGAGTGCTCTGGCGGGGGTAGGAAGTACAGGAACCCTGACCTATTTTCTGCTGGCGCTCGTCAGTGGCATGTGTAACGGTGCCGGACTGGTGGTGGCGCAGTGCTTTGGCTGTGGCAATAAAGAGAGACTGGCGAAGACTGTGACGGCACTTGTCTGGGTGGCAGGTGGGCTGACCTGCATCATGTCACTCATCGGAATTTTCGGCGCGGAGTTTTTCCTGCGGTTGTTGAGTGTACCGGAGAATGTCATCGGTTATTCCGCAGAATATCTGCATATCATCTACACCTTTGTATTCGGCAGCGTGGTATACAACGGCTGTGCGGCAATCCTGAACAGTGTGGGAGATTCGAAGACTCCGTTGCGGGCGGTGATCGCTTCCTCTGTCGTGAATATTGTGTTTGACCTTTTTTTAATCATTATCTGCAAGATGGGAGTGGCGGGAGCAGCCTATGCGACGATTCTGGCACAGTGTACTTCGGCAGTAATCTGTTTTGCAAAAGTCATGAAGGGGAGAGAAGAGATTGGCCTCTCTCTGATGAAATGGAAGCCGGAGGCTGGTTATATCCGGTTGGTAGTGAAGACCGGATTCCCGGCGGCGTTCCAGTCCTGTATGATCGCACTGGGCGGCATGAGTGTCCAGAGACTGGTGAATTCCTTCGGCTCGTCCACCATGGCGGCCTACGTGGCGGCAAATCGTGTGGACAGTGTGGCGATCCAGGTCATCGTCTCTATTGGAACGGCACTTTCGGTATTTACTGGGCAGAACATTGCGAAGAATCAGTATGACCGGATCCGGGAAGCTCTCTATAAGACATTGGGTGTCATGGTGGGAGCCAGTATTTTTATTGCCTCCATGGTACTTATTTTCCGGGTTCAGTTAATGACGCTGTTTTTGGATGCGAACGAATCGGGAGAAGCCATCGGCATCGGCTGTACGTATCTGACGATCATCGGCGTGGCTTATGTGATCGCCGGTGTGATGCAGAGCTACCAGAATGTGATCCGCGGCGCCGGAGATGTGAATACCTGCATGGTAGCAGGATTAACGGAACTGTCCGGCAGGATCGTGTTTGCTTATCTGCTGTCCGGAATTCTGGGAGTTACAGGAATCTGGATCGCCACACCCCTGTCCTGGAGCTGCGGCTGTGTGATCCCGGTGATCCGTTATTATTCCGGCAGATGGAAACATAAAAGGCTGGCTTAATGCCCGGAACTGCCGGAGTGCAGAGAGCAGCTATTCCGGTCGCATCCAGCCGGCGAATTCCAAAATGGACTGGTTCTCCGCTTTTTTCTCGCTTTGCTGCATCTGCTTGCGGTATTCTCTGGGAGACATCTGCATCAGCTTGATGAAGTAGCGGTTGAAGCTGGATACGGAATGGAAGCCTACCATCTCGGAGATGTCCAGAATAGAGTGTTCTGTACTGCGCAGCAGGATACAGGATTTCAAGATCCGGGTATTGTTCACATAGTCCAACGGGGAGGTGCCCATGATATCGTGGAAGACCCGGCGGAAGTGCGTCGGACTCCAATGGCACAGTTCCGCCAGATATTCAATGGTAAACTGCTGCATATAATTTTCTTCGATATAATCCAGAGCGGGTGAGATCACCAGAGAGTTTTCGACGATCTCGCCCTCTTTTTTGCGCCCCTGTAAGGCAAGGATCTCGGGAGAACCCGGTTTCGCAGTGGCGGGGTTGGCACCGCCGAGACTTTCAATCCTGTACAGCTCGATATAGAGGGAGCACAACAGGCTTCTGGCACTGATCTGGTAACAGGGATTCTGTTCTTCCAGTTCGTGGATGATATGAGATACCAGATAGTTGATGTGGGGAAAAGACTCTTTGCTGAAAATATAGCGGAACCCCGGGAAGCCGTCTGTGGAGAGGTCGTGATTTTTCCAGGAAGCGGGGAGAAGATTGCGGAACAACTCCTTCGGATCCAGAAACAGATAGGACCAGTGGCTTTTTGTGCCCGGGGCACTATAAGTGGTGTGTGGAACATTACGGGGCAATACGGTGACATCACCGGCATGGAAGGTCTGTTTTTCGCCATTGATCTCTAATGTGCCGCTGTCGGAATGACAGATCCCGATCTCCAGACAGTTATGAAAATGAAGACTTCCGCTGGGGATATCCGAGATCTTCCAATAATCACCGGACAGAAGCAGCACGGGGAACTGCATGGGCAGATAATAGCTTCGGTATTCTGTGACTGCTCGTTTGGATTTTGCCATGTTATGCCTCCTGTTTCAAAGTTTCCCAAATGGCATTGTGCATCCTGCATGATGCTGTGATGAAAAGAAACTATACAGTGGAAATAATGTCTATACATTATATATAACAATTAAAGTTGACAAAATCAACCATTATGTTGCAAAATGACTTTTCAGGGGCGGAAACGCTTCCGACAATAGAGATTAAAAAAGGCTAAAAACTGTGTGAAATGGCGGCTTCTACAGAAAATAAGCTCTAAAATCCATGACGATTTTACGAAAATGCAACGAAACTTCAATACTTACGAAAAACGACCATGATCTATAATGGTTGTTTTTGCATAGTTTTCTATATTGATTGATTAGAAAAATACGACAACATGTATGATAATATGCTTACAAGGTTACAAAAAGTGTACAAAATGACGAGAAAATATAGTTGACACTTGAGGAGGTTCGACATGGCGAAGAAGAATGCAGCCAATGTGGTGGGTGTGAAAACAAAAACCACTTGGAAACAAGCTTTTAAAAGAGACTGGCAGTTGTATCTGCTGTTATTGTTTCCGTTGATCATGGTAATTGTATTCAGCTACGGAGCATACCCGGGACTACGGATGGCCTTCATGGATTACAAGCCGGCGAAGGGATATGCAGGCAGTGAATGGGTGGGAATGAAGACATTCATTAAAATATTTAAGGATGCCGATTTCATGAGAGCGCTCCGCAACTCCGTAGTGTTCAATCTGGCAGACCTGCTAGTTGGTTTCCCGATGCCCATCATTCTGGCATTGATCCTGAATGAATTAAGATATCCCAGATTCAAGAAAGTATCACAGACGATCCTGTATCTGCCACATTTCCTTTCCTGGGCTATCATCGGAAGCGTAGCCATGACAATGTTTCGTCCGAACTCCGGTCTGGTGAATATCCTGCTGACGAACCTGGGAGTGATCTCCGAAGGAATTCCTTTCCTGAATGAGAAATGGCACTGGGCAGTTACATATCTGCTGATCGGTGTATGGCAGACGATGGGATGGGGCACGATCCTCTACCTGGCGGCGATCACCGGTATCAACGGAGAGCTGTATGAAGCAGCCATGATCGACGGTGCGAACCGCTGGAAGAGAATGTGGCATATCACACTTCCCGGTATCAAGAGTACAGTAGTAACACTACTGATCCTGAACCTCGGACGTGTCATGGGAAGTAACTTGGAACGTCTGACCGCATTGGAGAATTCACAGGTCAAGGACTTCCAGTATCAGCTGGCTGTCTACATTTACAACAAAGGTATTGGAGCCGGAAAATTCAGTGCGGCGACCGCAGTTGGTCTGTTCCAGTCATTGATCGGATTGATCCTGGTTCTGTTATCTGATAAATTCGCAAAGAAGCTTGGCGAAGACGGATTACTGTAGGAGGTGAGAGAGATGAAGAAAAAAGAAGTTAATATTAATGAAGAATCTACCTCCGCAGGCGGAGCACATGCGGTCAACAAATTCCGCATCAGTGATTTCGTCATGATGGCTGTGATCGTCATCCTCTGCGCCAGCTGTGTATTACCGTTCTTACATGTAGCAGTAAAATCCATATCCGGTAATACCGCAGTAATGTCCAAGAGCGTTTACTTCTGGCCCAAAGACATCACCTTCGATGCTTACAAGAAGGTATTTGCAGATAACTCCATGACCTACTCCATGATCTTCTCGGTGATCGTTACCGTGATCTTCACCGCTCTGGGAATGCTGGTATGTACTTGTGCCGCTTATCCTCTTTCCAAGAAGAGACTGAAGGGCAAAAAGTTACTGACTTTCCTGCTGATGGTACCGATGTACTTCAGTGCCGGCATCATTCCCAGCTACCTGTTATATCAGAAGCTGCATGTGCTGGATACCATGTGGGTGTTGATCTTACCTCTGATCTATTCCCCGTACAACATGCTGATCATGAAGAACTACTTCCAGAGTACGATTCCCGACAGCTTAGAGGAATCCGCTTTCCTGGATGGCGCAAGTAATTTCCAGATCTTAAGCAGTATCGTATTACCGCTGTCCAAACCGATCCTGGCAACGTTGTCTCTGTTCTATGCGGTAGGCCGCTGGAATTCCTACGCAGACAACATGTACTATACCAAGAGCGCCGATCTGAAACTGATCCAGTATAAGTTATATCAGTTGGTTGCATCCGCAGCGGAAGCACAGACTTCATCTCTGGCAGATACCGGAAGCGCGATCCAGTCCACCCCCGAAGTGCTGCAGGCAGCAAGTATTATGTTCGTAACCATTCCTATCATTATCATTTATCCTTTCCTGCAGAAGTATTTCGTACAGGGAACCATGATCGGAGCGGTAAAGGGTTAAAAGAGTTCGAAGAAACAAGAGCAACCATGTTAGTTTTCCCCAAAACCGGGGGTACACATAAAACTATGTATAATTTTTAAGGAGGATTGATTTATGAAGAAGAATACTCTTCACAAGGTAATGGCAACAGCACTTGTTGGTGCTATGGCAATGAGCACTCTGACCGGATGCGGCAGCAGTGCGGACAACACAACCGCAGATGCCGGAACAAAGGAATCTGTAGCAGAGAGTTCTGCAGCAAGCACAGATGCAGGAGCATCCACAGCAGTAGCAGGTATTGATGGATGGGAGGCTTTCGCAGACAATGTTACTCTGCAGATCCCCGTATACGATCGTGGTTCTTCCGGAAACGGATGCTCTGATGTAGAGAACAACTACTGGACCAACTGGGTACAGGAGAACTTCGGTGATAAGTACAACATCACGGTAGAATATGTAGGAATTACCCGTAGCGACGTTATGACTGATTACGCTATGTTGGCAGCAAGTCAGAGCCTTCCTACCATCTGTATGGAATATGACTATGATAAGCTGGCAAGCTGGCAGGCAGACGGCTATCTGCAGACCTACGATGTAGAAGAGTTCAAGCAGATCGCTCCTACTTACTGGGAGACCATGGTAGAGCACGGCAACGATGCTTACACCAAGCTGGATGATGAAGATTATCTGGTACTCGGTTACAGACCTTACGGTAACACCACTTATACCTGGTGTACTTTCTATCGTCAGGACTGGCTGGAAGAAGCTGGCTTCTCTGAGTATCCTGTTGGCGACAACACCAAGCTGTTAGAGCTGTATGCAAAACTGGTTGAGAACGGCCATCAGTATCCTTTAAGCGGTAAGAAAGTAAGCGGCGCAGGTATTGACCAGAACTATGGTTACAGAGATTATCCTCAGGATGAGACCACATGGGCAACCACCGGTGACTACCAGATCCCCGCTCTGTCCACCGAGGCTCAGAAGAGATTCTTAAAATGGGAGAACGAGCTGTACAACGATGGTTACTACAATCCTGAGTACTATATGAGAGATGCTTCCGAGGCAGAGGCAGACTTCATCAACGGTGAAGCATTTACCTGGACCGGATATATCTCCTCCAGCATGAACGTACTGAACTCCTTCTATGATGCTAACCCCGATGCCAAGCTGGCAGTAGCAGTGACTCCTTCCACCTGGACACAGGATGAGACCTGGGGATCTTCCGCTTCTTACAGACCCGGAACCAACTTCGGTATGATGGTTGGCTTCGCTAACGATGCTACCGAGGATGAAGTAAAGGCAGCTATGATGTACCTTGAGTGGCTGAACCAGCCCGAGAATCTGTTCACTATGCAGTGGGGTATCGAAGGCGTGAACTTCAATTATGATGATAACGGCGATCCCGTAGCAGTAGCAGATCAGACCGGTCTGGCTGAGCAGCAGGGACACAACAACAACGTAGACTACTGGTGTGCAGTAACCGCAGTTAAGACCCTCGGATCTATCGAGAAAGATATCCAGGCAGTTACCCCTCAGGGTATTCCTCAGGACTTCTATGATCAGATCCTGGCTAACTACAACGGACAGGTTGCTATCTATGAAGCAGGCAAGGCTAACTCCGACTGTCTGTTCGCAACCGCTATCGATGCTGTTACTGAGTACAACCAGACGCTGTATGATCTGTATACTGAGTACCGTGACAAGCTGACCATGTGCCCTAAGGACCAGTTCGATTCTCTGTATGAAGAACTGAGCCAGAAGTACCTGGATGCAGGTTATCAGGAAGTTATCGATGAGAGACAGGCTGCTCTGGATGCAGGTAACACCACCAGACTTCAGTAAGTAAAAAGTTTTATTACAGGAAGTACATACAGCCCCCAGGCATGAATGGCTTGGGGGCTATATTAAAAATGTAACTATTCAGAGCGATTTTGTGAATGGGGTTCTGAATAGTTGAAGATACTTTATGTCCTTTTCCGACCGACTGTTTTACAATAAAAACAACTGTGGGAAAAGAATATAAAGAGTCAAAAGGCAGAAATGGAGGAGCTATGTTAAAACTGGAATATGATAAGAAAGAAATAGAGGGAGTCATTGACAAGATCGTCAAAAAGACTATGAATATGGATCTCACCTGGGACTGGCCCTGTGGTGTGGCATATTACGGAATCAGCGATGCCTATGAAAAGACAGGCAAGAAGGAATATCTGGATCTGTTAAAGGATCGTATCGACGAACTGATCGATCTGGGACTGCCCAAGGTATGGACAGTAAATGCCTGTGCCATGGGACATTGCCTGATCACCTTATACCAGGCCACCGGAGAGCAGCAGTATCATGACATTCTTATGAGTAAGATCACTTATTTAAGAAAAGATGCCCTGCGTTTCGGAGATCATGTATTGCAGCATACCGTATCTGCCAACAACGATTTCCCGGAGCAGTGCTGGTGTGACACTTTGTTCATGGCAGCGTTCCTGATGCTGCGTGTGGGCGTGATGGAACACGATGAAGAACTGATCGATGATGCCTTGAACCAGTACTACTGGCATATCAAATATTTACAGAATCCCAGCAGTGGACTCTGGTATCACGGCTATGACAATATTGCCGGAGATCATATGTCCGGCATCTATTGGGGAAGAGCCAATGCCTGGGCAGCATTTACCATGTCGCAGGTAGGCGGTATTCTGCCTCAGTGCTATCTGTATCCGAAGTATATCGATGTGGCCGGCTCCTTAAATGAGCAGTTGGCAGCCCTGAAGGTATACCAGACGGAGAATGGATTGTGGAGAACCGTAGTGGATGATCCGGAATCTTATGAAGAGATTTCCGCATCTGCAGGAATTGCCGCAGCAATGCTGACCAGAGGCAATCCTTTACACAGCAAATATATCAACAAGGCCATCAAGGGCCTGCTTGCCAATGTCAGCGAGGATGGTAAGGTGATGAATGTCTCCGGCGGAACTGCCGTCATGAGAGACAAGGAAGGATACAGAGGCATTCCCAAGGCGTATATTCAGGGATGGGGACAGGGACTGGCACTTTCCTTCTTTGCAACCTTGTTAATTTCCGATGATATTGAGAAGGATGGTGCGTTATAGATGTTTCGCAGGAATTTCCTGTTCGGAAAGGATGGAGGAACGGCCAATCTGATCGATGTGGGCAGCGAAGACCTCTATCAGCCGGGCCAAGGTTACGGTTTTGTAACAGAAAAAAACAGAAGAGAGCAGGAGTTGCTGCAGATCCGGGAACTGAATTCCTCTTTTGATACGATGTACTGGTATCAAAACGAACAGATGTCCTTCCTGAAGGAAGATGAGAACGGCTGCTATTTGGATTCTGCGGAAGAAGTGGCAGCGTTGGAGAGGCAGTCGGGAGAACCGATGTCTGGCTCACCCAGGAGGATTCCGCTGATCTTCAAGGTAGATGTACCCAGACAGGGGAACTACAGGATCACCCTGACCATCCGATCAGAAGAGGAAATGGGAGAGATACTGATCTTCACCGGAAGAAGACGGCTGGCTTTTCATGGCACAGTGGGAGCCGGAGAGTTCACTTATACAATGATTACAAATGTCTGCGATATTGTACCTGTGGGTTATTCCCGGATTTTTGCGGATAAGACTGTGGATATTGCAGTACTGGCGGACAGACCAAGGATCAGTGCTCTTACGGTAGAAGAGGTGAACGGTCCTACGGTTTATCTGGCGGGTGATTCCACAGTGACAGATCAGCCCGGAGATTATCCCTATTATCCAGGCACCTGTTACTGTGGCTGGGGACAGATGCTTCCGGCATATTTTGACACACGTGTGGCAGTGTCGAATCATTCCCACTCCGGACTGACTACCGATAGCTTCCGCAAGGAAGGGCATTATGCGGTGATCTCTCAGTACAGCAAGCCGGGAGATTATGTGTTTTTCCAGTTCGGGCATAATGATCAGAAGCTTCCCGGGCTGCAGGCAAAGGGCGGATACCGGGCGAATCTGCAACGCTATATCAAAGAAAATCAGGCAAAGGGGGTCTATCCGGTATTGGTGACACCCATTGCAAGAAATACCTGGCGACTGCGGGATCAGACGTATCTGGATCTGCTGGAGGAATTTGCAGATGTGTGTCTGGAACTGGGAACACAGTACGGTATTCCGGTGTTGGATCTTCATGCCCACAGTAAAGAATACGTTCTGGAAAAGGGATTGCAGGACGCAAAACCCATCTTTTTCCCAGGGGATTATACTCATACCAATGACTTCGGTGCTTATAAGATGGCAGGATATGTGGCACAGGAGATCCGGGAGAAATGCAAAGGTCATTCTGAAAGAGCCTACGCTTATCTGGCAGAGTGCGTGACGGATGGTTTCGGCGCATGGGAGCCTGTGGGACAAATCAATGTTCCTAAGAAACCGGAGATCTACAAGGACATTCCGGATCCTGCAGGAGATCAGGTGCTGTTGTCTGAGGCAGAGCAGCTGGAACGTGTGGTCAGACTGTGTCTGAAAGAGGAATTGCTGTAACAGGACAGATATTGTACCGGAAAATAGAAGTGAAGAAATGACAGGAATGAAAAATAAGCAGGAATATGAGGAGGAACTCAGAATGGGAAAAGGTGGTTTTACCTTACCGGGAGAATCAGGATATGAAGAACTGACTCTGAAAATGGCGGAAAAATGGGGAGCAGATGTGATCCGTGACAGTGATGGAACCGTGCTTTCCGACGAAATCACCCATGCCGGTTACGGAATCTATTCTACCATTTGTATTATCAGAGATCACAATGCCTGGGCAAAGGAGAATCAGGACAAATTACAGCAGACCTTCCTGTGCACACCGCCCCAGGCAGCAGAGAGTGACACCCTGACCATCGGACTGATGGACAGCTTTTTTGCGGAGCAGTTCCGGATCAATGATAGCGCAGAGAGTCTGGAATATTGGGAGGTTTATGACAGAACCACCAATGTGAAGATCGACAATGCGGACTGGAGCTATGACAAAGAGAAGGGAAGCGTGTCCCTGAGCGGCATCATCCCTTTTCATAAGTATACAGTAAGCTTCTTAGCCTATCGTATCTGGGAAGAAATCTCTATGTACAATCATACTACGAACCATTGGGACAAGGAGCATCTGATGCAGATCGATCCCAGATATCCTGAGACTCAGGAGTATCTGCTGGGATGGATGAAGCACTGGTGTGAGACCCATCCGGATACCACGGTGGTGCGCTTTACCTCCATGTTCTACAATTTCGTATGGATCTGGGGCAGCAGTGAGAGGAACCGGAATCTGTTCTCTGACTGGGGTTCCTATGATTTCACTGTGAGCGTTCCTGCTTTACAGGAGTTCGAGAAACAATACGGATATCGCATGACAGCGGAAGATTTTATCAATAAGGGACAGCTGCATGTGACTCATATGCCTGGCAATGCGAAAAAGGCGGATTGGATGGCATTTATCAATGATTTCGTTATTTCCTTTGGCAGGAAGCTGATCGATATGGTGCATTCCTACGGCAAAAAGGCTTATGTCTTCTATGACGACAGCTGGGTAGGCGTGGAGCCTTATAATGGCAGATTTCAGGAGTTTGGTTTTGACGGACTGATCAAATGTGTATTCTCCGGTTATGAAGCCAGACTGTGTGCGGGCGTGGATGTGCCTACACATGAACTGCGTCTGCACCCCTATCTGTTCCCGGTGGGGTTGGGCGGTGCTCCGACTTTCATGGAGGGCGGAGATCCTGCCCTGGATGCGAAAAAATACTGGAACAGCGTAAGACGTGCCCTGCTGCGTGCGAAGATCGACCGGATCGGTCTCGGCGGATACCTTCATCTGGTGGAGGGTTTCCCGGATTTCTGTGATTATATTGAAAAAGTGGCAGATGAGTTCCGTCTGATCCGCAGCTTCCACGATGCGGGAGAACCTTACCACATCAAGACCCGTGTGGCAGTGCTGCATTATTGGGGAAGCTTACGTTCCTGGACCTTGTCCGGACACTTTCATGAGACTTATATGCATGACCTGATCCACATCAACGAAGCTTTGTCCGGACTTCCTGTGGATGTGAAATTTATTTCCTTTGAGGATGTAAAAAATGGTATACTGAAGGACGTAGATGTCGTAATCAATGCAGGCAGAGCCGGAAGCGCCTGGAGCGGCGGGGATGCCTGGAAGGATGAGGAGCTTGTTACTGCACTTACAAAGTGGGTACACGAGGGAGGCTGCTTTATCGGTGTGAACGAGCCTTCCGCTGTAGAAGGATATGATACGTATTTCCGTATGGCACATGTGCTGGGAATTGACGAGGACACCGGCGCAAGAGTCTGTCACGGCAGATGGACCTTTGAGACAGCGGATCCGGAGCATCTGATCCCAGAGGGCGCAGGTGTGGAAGCGAAGGAGAACCGGTATCTGACGGATGGAAAAGCACAGGTACTTCTGGCAGACGGCGGGAAGCCACTGATCACCCTGAATCATTTCGGCAAGGGACTGGGAATCTATCTGTCTTCCTTCCAGGTGAACCTGTGGAATACCAGAATGCTGTACCAGCTGATCCGTTATGCCGGTGGAGAAGGCACCTCCGGCAGCTATATGACGGATAACCTGTATACAGAATGTGCTTATTACCCGGAGAGTAAAAAACTGGTAGTCATCAACAACAGTGACACCGAGCAGACCACCACTATCCCAACGGAAGCGGGCGCATGTACGGTAACCATTGCACCTTACGACACTACCTTTGTAGAAATCAGATAACCAACGATAACGATCAGGGCGGAAATCCTGTGTTCGTTTTCTGAGGGAGCAGAACGCAAAGGAGGCAGAGAATGCATAACGAAAAAGAAAGACCTACGGAATATTTCCCGGACGGAACTCCCATAGATGACTGGTTTTATGATATAGGGATGCCGGAGCTTGAGGAACTGGGCAGACCCTATGTCCTCACAGAGTACGGGATCTGGGACGACGGAAAAGTTTATACCAAAGAGATCCAGAAGGTGATCGACCTGGCGGCAGAAGAGGGCGGTGGTGTCCTGGTGGTGCCGCCGGGAACCTATCTGACGGGAGCACTTTATTTCAAACAGGGAGTGAATCTCTATGTTTCCGCCGGTGCGACGTTAAAGGGCAGCGATGATATCTCGGATTATGATCTGGCCGAGACCCGGATCGAGGGAGAGACCTGCCTGTATTTTACGGCACTGATCAATGCGGACGGTCTGAATGGATTTACCATGTGCGGACCGGGCACTATTGACGGTAACGGACTTAAGACCTGGAAAGCCTGCTGGCTGCGCTGGAAATGGAGTAACGGCACCAACAAGGATGGTCAGAGACCCCGGCTGGTCTATCTGTCCAACTGCAGAAATGTGCGGATCGCCGGTCTGAATTTACAGAATTCCCATTTCTGGACCACACATATTTATAAATGTGACCATGTAAAATACTTGAACTGCCATATTTATTCCCCGGCAGGTCCTGTTGCGGCACCCAGTACGGATGCCATTGATATCGATGCGTGTACGGATGTGTTGGTGAAAGGCTGTTATATGGAAGTCAATGACGACTCTGTGGTGCTGAAGGGCGGTAAGGGCCCCTGGGCGGACAGCCAGCCGGAGAACGGCTCCAATGAGCGGATTCTGGTGGAGGATTGTGTCTATGGCTTCTGCCATGGGTGTCTCACCTGTGGTTCGGAATCAGTACATAACCGCAATATCATCATGCGCAGGATTCAGATCAAGGGGGCAGCGAGACTGTTGTGGCTGAAAATGCGGCCGGACACCCCGCAGCACTATGAATATATCACGGTGGAGCAGATCGAAGGCCGGGTAAAGGAGTTCCTCAAGATTTATCCCTGGACCCAGTATTATGATCTGAAGGATCGGAAGGACAGGCCGCTGTCTTATGCAGATCACATCACGATGAAGGACTGTGACTGCATCTGTGATACCTTTTTTGATGTGATGCCGGATGAGAGCCAGTATCTGCTTTCCGATTTTACCCTGCAGGATCTGCGGATCAGGGCAAGAGTGGATAACTTTTCGGAAGACAAGTTAAGAAGTGTAGTATATGAGAATGTACAGGTGGAAGAAAGTACGGAGCCTGCGGAGAGCTGGCATGAAGTGAAGGGCTTTCAATAATGAACCAGCATCGAAAGGTAAATTTACTTTAGTGCCTGCCATTTTGGAAAAATATTTTTTGAACACTTTTTTGAAAATTCAGAAAGTTATCCACATCGTATGATTGCACGGGGGCGTTTTTCAAAAAATGTTTATAAATTTCATTTTCCTCTTGGAAGGCATCACCTTCTTTGCTAAAATAATCTCAGTTGTGGATTGCTTTATGCAATTCTCTTTTATATGATGTCGGGGTCAAAAGCCCCCGACTTTGATGCCTACGGATTGTTCCGTGCTACGCACTCCCACAATCCTACCCAATATTCGCATATCGTGGGGTTATCATCCCACTTTTATGCTCATATCGGGGCGGGTCCTAAGGTCTTTCACCCACCTATGAGCAAGCTCATGTGGGCTTAGACCTTTTGACCCTGGCATCTTTTATATTTTATAATGAACGCTCTGCAGGAATCGCACTGCGACGGAATGGCGTGATGCCGCAACAGTGGTAGGAAACGGATGCCTGCCACAGAAAGGATCAATATGGCAAAGGTTTATATTAACGAAAAGAACAAAAAGGGACATATCAATCCGGAACTTTACGGCAATTTCTCTGAGCATCTGGGAAGATGTATTTATGAGGGACTGTATGTAGGAGAGGATTCCGAGATCCCCAATACCAAAGGCATGCGTAATGATGTGGTGGCAGCCCTGAAGGAGATGAAGCTTCCGGTACTGCGCTGGCCCGGTGGGTGCTTCGCAGACGAATACCATTGGAAGGACGGCATCGGCCCGAAGGAGAACCGCAAGAAAATGATAAACACTCATTGGGGTGGTGTGACCGAGGACAACAGCTTCGGTACCCATGAGTTCTTCGAACTGTGTGAACAGATCGGTTGTAAGACCTACATCAATGGCAATGTGGGAAGCGGTACCGTACAGGAGATGTCCGAGTGGGTAGAGTACATGACTTTCGACGGGGTATCTCCTATGGCAGACCTGCGTAGAAAAAACGGCAGAGAGAAAGCATGGAAGGTGGATTACTTCGGTGTCGGTAACGAAAACTGGGGATGCGGCGGCAATATGACCCCATCCTACTATGGCAATCTGTACCGCAGATACCAGACCTATGTGAGAAATTATGATCAGAAGCACCCGATTTTCAAAGTCTGTTGCGGCCCCAATGCGGGAGATACTTATTGGACTGAAAATGTGCTGAAGACCTGTTTTGAAAATGCACCGGAATGGATGCATGGCTTTATGGACGGACTTTCCCTGCATTACTATACACTGCCGGAGGATGACTGGTCTCACAAGGGAAGTTCACTGGACTTCGACGATGCAGCATGGTATAAGACGCTGGCAAAGGCTTTTAAGCTGGATGAACTGATTCATAAGCATTCTACGATCATGGACAAATATGATCCTGAGAAGAAGATCGGACTGATCTGCGATGAGTGGGGCACCTGGTATGATGTGGAGCCCGGCACGAATCCCGGATTTTTATACCAGCAGAGTACCATGCGTGATGCTCTGGTGGCCGGACTGTCTTTAAATATTTTCAACAAGCACTGTGACCGTGTGAAGATGGCAAACATCGCACAGCTTATCAACGTACTGCAGGCAGTGATCCTGACCGAGGGACCGAAGATGCTGCGTACCCCGACTTACCATGTATTCCATATGTACAAATACCATCAGGATGCGGATCTGGTGGAAAGCTATATCGATGGTGTGGAACAGATCGGTGAAGATGAAAAGTTCAAGGTTCCCCATTTACAGGAATCCGCTTCCGTGGATAAGGACGGTGTTGTGACCATCACCCTGAACAACCTGTCCATTGATAAGGCAGAAGAGGTGGAGATCGCTTTCGCAGAGTGTGATCCAAAGCACGTGACCGCTGCGATACTAACCAATGATATGCATGCTTACAACACCTTTGAGGATCCCGATAAGGTACACGAAGAAGTATTTACGGAGTATAAGATCGCAGATGGCAGGATCACCTTTACCATGCCGGCATGCAGTGTCGTTATGTTCCGGATAAAATAAGCGATAAGAACAGTTATGGAAGAAGAACAAATAAGAGAAACAATAAAATATTCCTGTCGGAAATGTCTGTTGCGGGAAATGGACAAGAATGCCTATATGGAGAATCTGTATGCCTACATAGACAGGATCGAAGAGGATAGTAAAGCAGATAAGGCGGTCTATGAAGACCGCCTTGCTGTATGTAAGGAATGCAAATATCTGAATGAGGGCCTGTGCGGTGCCTGTGGCTGCTTTGTGGAACTGAGGGCTGTAATCGCCGTCAACCGGTGTCCTTATGAGAAGTGGTAACTTCTAAGATCAAAGGGTTACCTTCTCAGGAACATATTTTTTCAGGGCTGTAGCCACGGCCCCCACACCGGAGCTTAATTCTGCAAAATACTGTTTTACCAGAGTATCCATGCCGATGGCGTGGAGGTTCACACCGAATATTTTCTCATTGGCAAGTAATGCGTCCAGCTTTGACAGATCCTTGGGAGAGAAACTAAGTTCGTAGTCTGCAACGTACTGACGGGCTTCCTCTAACAGGGGGTCGGAGCTGGGCGTAAATTCTCTGCCCTCATCATCGATTCCCATGAGATACCGGAGCCATCCGGCATAGACCAGAGGAATCAGCTTCAGGTCTTCCGTATGCAGGTCTGGAGAAGCTTCGTAAGCTTTGATGGTCTCGCCGAAGCGGATGGAAAGCTTCTGGGAGGTATCGGTAGCGATTCTCTGGGGAGAATCCGGCAGGAAGGGATTGGGGATCCTCACATTCACCACTTCGTCAATGAATTTCTTCGGATCCAGGATGCCGGGATTTACCACTACGGGAAGTCCTTCTTTGTAACCGATGACTTCCACCATATTTTTCAATAACGGGTTCTTCATCTCTTCGGAGATCAGGGTATATCCCAAAAGGCAGCCATAGATGGCCAGTGCGGTGTGCAGAGGATTCAGGCAGGTACATACCTTCATTTTCTCCACTTTGTCTACGGTCGCTCTGTCGGTGAAGATGATGCCGCCTTTGTCCAGTGCGGGCTTACCGTTCGGAAAAGCATCTTCAATGACCAGGTATTCGCATTCTTCCGCATTGACAAAGGGAGCGATATAGGTGTTTTTGGAAGTAACTACGGCATCCAGACCGCCGATATGATCCTCGGCCAGCATAGCTTCTACTTTGGCATCAGGTCTGGGGGTGATCTTGTCGATCATGCTCCAGGGGAAGGTGACTTTCGTCTGGTCATTGACGTAGCCTAAGAAGCCGGCTTCCACCAGTCCGTTGTCGGTCCATGCCTTGGCGAACGCATTGACAGCGGCATATAATTTGTCACCGTTATGGGAGCAGTTGTCCATGCTGACCATGGCAATGGGGAGCGCTCCGTGAGTGTATCTGGTATAAAGCAGGGAGACTACCTTGCCCAGGTAGCTTTCGGGGGCTTCGGGACCTTTTTCGAAGTCAGCGGCTACTGCGGGGAAGAATTCTCCTTTGGCATTGGCGGTAGCATAGCCTTTTTCAGTGATGGTAAAGCTGGCCATCTGGAGAGAAGGATTTTTAAAAATCTCCCGGAGACGTGCGTATTCTGCTTCGTTTTTACTGTCCAGGATTAGAGACTCCATGATGCTGCCTACGATGGTCTTTTCCACGGTGTTGTCGGCCTTTAAGGTGGCGAGAATGCTTAAATTGTCGTGGGGACGGTAGCTTTTTTCAATGATCTCGTAGTCATAGCCTTCCGCTGCGATGAGACCGGTATCCAGAACGCCGCTGTTTAACAGATTCTGTGCTACGTTGGCCTGAAAGGCACGGAAGATATTGCCGGCACCGAAGTGGATCCAGTGGGGATGTTCCACGGTGTTTTTATGAACGGTATCGTAATCGAATTCCGGCAGATGATAACCGGCAGCGAGAAATGCGTCCCGGTCGTCATGAAGACTTTTTAAGGTAAGTTCCATAATGGTTTCCTCCAAACTGATTTATGAGTTTTCAGGTGCGATGGTTATTTCTGCTTATGGGACTTCTCGATAGCTTCCCACAGACCGTTTAAATAGGTGGCGCCTAAAGCTCTGTCGTACAGTCCGTATCCGGGCATGGCCACTTCATCCCAGATCATACGTCCGTGATCGGGACGGATGGGACCGTCAAAACCAATATCATAAAGAGCCAGCATGATCTCGTACATATCGAAGGTTCCATCGCTGGACAGATGTGCAGCCTCCTCAAAATCAGTAGGAGAGTTGAACTTCAGGTTTCTGACATGGGCGAAATGAATGCGGCCTTTCAGGGAGCGGATCATATCTGGCAGATCATTTTCCAGGTTGGTGCCGTAGGAACCGGAACAAAAGGTAACGCCATTGTGAGGGTTATCCACCATCTTCATCATACGCAGGATATTCTGCTTGTTGATGATGATACGGGGCAGTCCGAAAACACTCCACGCAGGATCGTCAGGGTGGATCGCCATGTTAATGTTGTATTTATCACAGGTGGGCATGATACGCTCCAGAAAATATTTCAGGTTGGCAAAAAGCTTTTCATCATCCACATCTTTGTACATTTCGAACAGTTCTTTGACATGAGCCATACGCTCAGGCTCCCAGCCGGGCATTACAGTGCCGTTCATATCGCCGGCAATGGATTCGAACATTTTGGCCGGATCAATAGCGTCTACAGCAGCCTGGTTGTAAGCAAGGACTGTAGAACCGTCGGGACGCATTCTGGCAAGTTCGGTGCGTGTCCAGTCAAAGACCGGCATGAAATTGTAGCATACCATATGGATGCCTGCCTGGCCGAGCCGCTCCAGGGTAGTGATATAATTCTCTATATATTGTTCACGGTCGGGAGAACCGATCTTGATGGCATCGTGAATGTTGACACTCTCGATACCGGCCAGTTGTAAGCCGGCAGCTTCAATCTCAGTCTTTAGGGCCAGGATGTCATCCATTTCCCAGACTTCTCCGGGAGCGGTGCCGTAGAGAGTGGAGATGACTCCGGTGACACCGGGAATCTGACGGATCTGTTTTAAGGTAACCGTGTCGTACTTGCTGCCATACCAGCGTAATGTCATTTGCATAATAGAAATCCTCCTTGTAGGGAATGCTTTGGTTTCGTTTTTTGCTGTCTTAAGCATAACAGAATGGTAAATGCATTAAAACTGCATGAATTGCTTGAAATAGTGCAAAAATTGCTATATAGTAAGACAGGGGATATAAACCATGGAAAATAAAAACTGAACAGAATGATACAGGAGAGAAAATGGATGGTCGTGAACAGAAAAAGCAGCCTGCGCTGCCGGGATGCGGCGGACGAACGGCAATATATGTTGAGCGGTGACTATGAGGTCTATGAGAAGGTAGGGGAGCCTGTCGGAGCGGTGTCGTTCCATTATCATGATTTTTATGAGCTGATCTATATTATAGAGGGGGAATTTTCTTCCCTGATCGAGGACCGGGCGGTGCGGATGCGGAAGGGAGATTTCCTGCTGATCGATAAAAATGTCATGCACAAATATCATCCCACGGAGAAGAAAATGGATTCGTCCCGCCGGATCATTTTGTGGATCAGTGATCAGATGCTGCGGGAGCTGGCGGCGGGAGAGCCGTTTCTTGCAGAATGCTTCTGGGGAGCGGGGCCGAAACTGTATCATTTCCCCATTTATTATGAGGAAATTTTGCGTGGATTTCTGCTAAAGCTTGCTATGTCGGAGATCTTAGAGGGGGATGATGTCCAGAACTGCGGAATCCGTAAGGTCATGGACAGAGGCAATTTGAGCCTGTTTTTTGGGTATCTGAATGTGTTGTGTAAACGGGAGGAATATTTGTCTTCCACACAGGAGATCGTGGATCATCCTCTGGTGGAGCAGGTGACCGGCTACATCGAGACCCATCTCAGCCAGGAGATCACAGTGGAGGAAGTGGCGGAGGCCGTGCACATGAGTAAGTATCATTTTCTGCGGAAATTCAAGGAGATCACCGGCATGACGGTGCATAACTTTATTGTGAACAAGCGGATCATTTCCGCCTGCCAGGCCATGGCGGAGGGGAAGAACATTACTGAGAGCTGGCAGCAGACCGGCTTTGCGGATTACTCCTCTTTCCTGCGGAATTTCCGGAAAATCTATGGCATTTCCCCAAAAGAGTACCGGGAAAATAACCGCAGCTTGATTATTTCCCAGTAAAGAGGTCGATTGCCGGGGCACCGGCAGCATGAAACAGAATGTGGAAAAATAGGATTTTAATTATGTTAAGTAAGCTCATTTAATGCAAAAAATATCATAATATGTTATACTGTATCTGTTATGCGCTGAGCACTGAATGAAGAGAACAAATGATAGAAGAACATAGGGATGTTATGATGGAAAATTATCAGGAAAAGTATAAAAAAGAATTACACCAGCAGGAGATCAACTCAAATATACACACACTAAAAGGCTTTTTCTGGATTTTTGTGACTATTCTGCTCCTCTGGCTGTTGACATTAGTGAGAATCTTTATTGTGGATTCCAGAATCTTTACCATGGCAGCAGGGGTGTCGGCGGTGATGGGAATTCCTGTTTTATACATTTATAAAAAGGTGGATCTGTCAAAGCATTGGGTAAAGTATGTGTTTTTGACACTGATCTGTATGATATCGGCAGTCATTGCGGCATTTTTGTCATTCCATGCGGTGCTTATCTATGTGTTGCCGTTGCTTTTGGCGGTACAGTACCGGGAAAGGATGACACTGTGGGTTACTTATGTCGTGAATGATGTGACTATGACACTGAGTATGCTGGCAGGGTTTTATCATGGAATCTGTGATCTGAATCTTCTGCTTGGCAGTAATCATACCAGAGACTGGTATATGGAGCAGTGGGGGGCAGGAACACTGCAGTTTAGTCTGGAACCTGATCCTGTATTTACCATTTTGTTCTACGGAGCCTTGCCACGGGCAGTGATCCTTCTGGCATTTACCTTTATTTTGCGGTATATCAGCATTACCAGCCACGAGGATGCACAGAGGATTGCCGACCTGACATATCGTAAGGAGACTGATCTGGGAACCCATGTGTATAATAAGAACAAATATGAGGAAATGATTGCTGACTATTATCTGGGGGTTGACAGACTGGCTGCCATTTTCTGGGATGTGAATAATCTGAAATATGTTAACGACCAATATGGACATGCTGCAGGGGATGTGCTGATCCAGACGTTGTCTTCCGTATTATATGAATTATCCACTGACAGGAGGAAGGTTTATCGTGTGGGTGGAGATGAGTTCGTCATGCTGATAGAGAATCCGGTAGAAACAGAGATCGAGTCAATGGTAGAGTCTGTCAGTGCTGCATTGCAGGAGAAAAACAGTCAGGGCGAGATGCCGTTCTCCAGTGCTGTGGGCTGGGCAGAAGGCTGTGGTATGGATGTCCGTAAGATCATCAATGAAGCGGATGCAAAGATGTATGAGAATAAGACGCGTGGAAAGGAATGCAGAAAATAGGATGGCAAACTGGGTAAGTGCAGGCTGCGGTGTCATTGCAAATGAGCTGGCGCAGGCTATGGAAAAAAGAGGACAGAAGCTGTATGGTGTCGTGAACCGGACACAGGAGAAGGCAGTGGCCTTTGCGGAAAAATACGGTGTGCAGAAGGTGTTTACGAGCTTTCAGGATGTATGTGCGGATCCTGCGGTGGATATCATTTATATTTCCACACCTCATAACACTCACATTCACTTTCTGCGGAAAGCGCTGGCAGCCGGCAAGCATGTGCTGTGCGAAAAATCCATTACGCTGAATTCCGAAGAACTGGAAGAGGCAGTGCAGCTGGCGAAGGAGCATGGTGTGGTGCTGGCGGAAGCTATGACTATCTATCATATGCCGATTTATAAGGAGTTGAAAAAACGCATGGATGCCGGAAAATTCGGAGAATTGCGTGTGATACAGATGAATTTCGGAAGTTATAAGGAATACGATATGAAGAACCGGTTCTTCAACCGGAATCTGGCCGGAGGAGCACTGCTGGACATCGGTGTGTATGCCCTTTCCTTTGTCAGAATGTTCTTAAATTCCTGCCCGGATCAGATTACTTCGCAGGTGAAGATTGCACCTACCGGTGTGGACGAGCAGGCGGGAATACTTCTGATGAACCGGGAGCAGGAGATGGCAACGGTCACATTGTCCCTGCATGCCAAGCAGCCCAAACGGGGCATGATCTCTTTTGACAAGGCTTACGTGGAAATGTATGAGTATCCCAGAGGGCAGAAAGCAGTGATCACGTACACGGAAGACGGACACACCGAGGAAATTGTGGCGGGAGCTACGGCAGACGCACTGGGATACGAGGTGGAGGATATGGAACAGGCCATCGCCGGACATCCGGAATTAATGAAGCTTGAGCTTACCGAGGATGTTATGAAAATGATGACCCGGATCCGAAAAGACTGGGGACTGACTTATCCAGAGGAAGAGCATGCCACGGAAAAAATCTGAGGAGCAGCCCTGATGCAGTTCCTGACAGGCTCCATGATCTCTGTGGTGATCTGTGTGGCAGCCTTTGTATGGATGAAAAAACACCCGGGAAAGCTGACTTCCGGGTGCTTTATCTTATCTCGCTAAACTTAGAAGAAGTTTTTGCAGCGCATAAGAGTCACCATCCATAACTGTAAAGCGGGCTTTTTTTGGTGGCTCATCTGCGGAACCGGAAGAGGTGGCGGTGTGCAGGTAACAGCAGTCGATCCCCGCAGCTATAGCACCTGCCAGATCACTGGTGCGTTCGTTGCCGGTCATCAGACAGGTGGTGAAATCTAATCCGTAGCGGTCAAACAGGATCTGAAAAAAAGCGGGATCCGGCTTGCAGCACCCCTCGTCAGAGGAGATAAGGATACCGTCGAACAGATCCCAGAGTCCCAGCGAGCGCAGCTCGTATTCGGTGAAGATCCGCTGGGCATTGGACAGGAGGTAGATCCCACAGCCTTTTGCATGGAGCTGCTGCAGTGTGCCGATCGTGGCGGGATAGCATTGTAAAATATTGAGGGATTCGATCCGGAAGAACTGACCGGTAGCGGTCAGAAGAGCCTCTGTGGGTTGGATCCCTTTTTCGACATAAAGAGTTCGAAAAATATCTGCGGCGCAGATCTCCGGACAGGTGTAAGATGAGGGAACCTTGCGGGCAGCCGTTTCCAGCTGGCGATATCTGTTCCTCAGTTCCCTCCCCGTATAGGAAGCACCCTGGAAGGAATAGAACAGCGCAAGCCTTTTCCAGAGGGAAGTTTTATTTTCATTAGTGTGGATGTCTACTAAGGTGCCGTAGAGATCAAAGATAAAATTATGATACATGGAAGACCTCATTTCTTGTGGTGAAAAACCTTATTCCAGGGAAAATCAGGACGGCTCTTTTCTCAAGCGGAGGCAGAGCCGATAGATATAGTATAGCATTTCTTGCATTTTTCAACAATTAAAAATATAATGATACCAGGGTTAAAAGGTCTAAGCTCACACGAGCTTGCTCATAAGTGGGTGAAAGACCTTTTGACTCCGACGGAACTATTCAGAACCATGAAATTATGAAGCTTTTGTACCGCTGGATAAAGAAAACAGGAGCGACCGGCGGTATGCAGGGAGAGTACCGATGATACGAAATACTGGTCCGGGGAAGAGACTTCTGGCAGCAGGGATTGTACTTATACTAGGCATGACCGGCTGTGGAACAGACAATGAATTATCTCTGACAGGGACGGAAGAGACAGGAATAGAAGTAATGGCCACGGTGGATTTCACAGAAGAGGCTGCCACCGGGGAGAATGCACCGGATGTCACGGATGGGGATGCCGCCGGAGATGCAGAGCAGACTACGGCGGACCGCATGGCGGGACGGACGAAGGTAAAGGGAATCTACGTCACCGGCCCGAAGGCTGGCAGTGGCGGAATGGAAGATCTGATCCGCCTGGTGGATGAGACGGAACTGAATGCCATGGTCATCGACGTGAAAAACGACGAGGGAAATTTGACGTTCCGGCTGACTAATGAGGAGATTCCACAGGACATTCCCGTGCTGGACCGGATATCCGAAATGCAGGCCGGAATACGTTACATCCGGGACATTCAGACAATGATGCAGGAATTGAAAGATCATAATATATATACCATTGCGCGGATCGTATGCTTTAAGGATCCCATTCTGGCGGCGGCACAGCCGGAACTGGCACTGACGAAGCCGGACGGTAAGCCGGTGACAGATGCCAATGGACTGGCCTGGGTAAATCCCTACAGGCAGGAGGTCTGGGAATATCTGACAGAGCTTGCGGAGATGGCGGCAGATCTGGGTTTTGATGAGATCCAGTATGATTATGTGCGATTCCCGGTAGGTTCGGATGCCGATGCGGCAGATTACGGTGTGGATATGGAAGCCTATCCGAAGCGGCAGGCTATACAGGATTTTCTCTCCTATGCGGGAGACAGACTTCACGAAAAGGGCTGTGTGGTCACGGCAGATGTCTTCGGCACTATTATCGGCAGCGAGACGGATGTGCAGACCGTAGGGCAGGATTACACGGCACTGGGACAGACAGTGGATGCCATCAGCCCTATGGTATATCCCTCTCATTATGCTAACGGTGTGTTTGGTCTGAAGGTGCCGGATGCCCATCCTTACGAAACGGTATCGGCCGCCATGCAGGGGTCTGCAGAAGAATTGCAGGAGATTCCGGAAGCGGAGAGGGCTGTAGTACGGCCATGGCTGCAGGCATTTACCGCAACCTGGGTTCCGGGACATATTTCCTACAACGGAACACAGATCAGAGAACAGATCCAGGCAGTCTACGATGCGGGATATGAAGAATGGATCTTGTGGAATGCAACGAACCGCTATTCTCCGGATGGATTACTTGCCGCAGGAGAAGAGAAGCAATAGCGGCAGAAGCTGGCTTTATAACAAATCCGGGCAGGAGCACAGGCCAGGAGCCCGGTCTGATAGGAGCATAAGATGAAAGTAGTCAATAAGATCATGATAGGAATTGCAGTGTTGTGTCTGCTGTTGTGTGGCGGAATCCTGGTATTCGCATTGAACCCCAATATGACCAGTTCTCTGGCGCAGAAACTGTATGGCAATACAGTGGATATACCCCTTGGGACCGAAGAGACCGGGGAAGGACAGACTTCCGGGAATGGAAATATCAGTGTGACGCTTCCTAATGGTATGCCGGGGGAAATGAACGGCTACGTGGCGCCGTCCATGGATCAGATGCAGATTCCGGAGGATGTCAGCGGCAGGACAGGATTTACTCCCGTGCAGCCGGAAGAACAGCAGATTCCGGATCAGGAAGCACAGAATCTGAAGGAAACATTAGGTTCCGGAGAAACGGGAGAGGGGCTGTCATTTTCCGCAGAGGAGTATCCGTATTATCAGATGTTGTCGGAGAATCAGCAGTCCGTATACCGGCAGATTTATGCCAACGCACAGAACCTGACGGAAAAGTTTGCACCGGAGAAGACCGTGTCTGCCAGTGATGTAAAGACAGCGTTTGAGGCGGTGATCGGTGATCATCCGGAAATGTTCTGGCTGGAGACGGGTTATTCCAGCAAATATCTGACCAACGGGCAATGCGTGGAGATCGATTTAAAATATAACAGTACGGCAGATGATCTGGAGAGCGCAAAGCAAAGATTTGATGCGGCGGCACAGAATCTGATTACCGGGGCAGCGTCCCTTGACAGCAATTATGAAAAAGAGAAATATGTGCATGATGCACTGGCATCGGCAGTGACCTATGATCTGACAGCGGATATGAACCAGAGTGCTTACAGTGCACTGGTGAATGGGAAGAGCGTGTGTGCCGGTTATGCCAGAGCTTATCAGTATCTGTTACAGCAGCTGGGAATTCCCTGTTATTACTGCACCGGTTATTCCGGTGGGGATCATGCCTGGAATATCGTAAAGCTGGAGGATGGTTATTACAATGTGGATGTGACCTGGGATGACGCAGCGGCCATCCGATATGACTATTTTAACAAGACGGATGCAGATTTTGCCTCCACCCATGTAAGACAGAATCTGTCGGTGTATCTGCCGGCCTGCAACGGTACCGCTTACAGACAGGAAAATACCACAGGGGCAGCGGGTACCGGTCAGCCGTCTGAAGCAGGCGGAGCCACACCGGATCCGGACGCAGGCACCACGCCCTCCGGCGGTCAGACAGACGGGAGCGTTACAGATCCCGGACAGCAGGGAGACGGTACGCAGGAACCGGAGCAGCCTGGCAGCTCTCTCAGTGATTATATCAATCCGGATCCTCAGGAGCCGTTGCGTTATCCCTCCGGCAATACCGCAGGCTCTGCAGGCAATACCACAGCTGCCGCTACGCCGGAGCCCAGAGCCGATGCGCTGACGGATTTAAGTTCCTATTATGAAGACTGCAGGAAGCAGCTGACCGGCCTGGGAAGTGGTGACCAGCATTTTGACAATGTTGTGCCTAAGAGCCTGTGGAGTACCATTGAGCAATCCTATCATACCGGAGCCTACGAGCAGGGATATGTGGTGGATGTGTTGAAAAATCTCGGTATGGAGTATTTTGCAATACAGCTGCAGCTGGTGGATATCGGAGACGGATATTACAGAGTGTATCATAACGTTGTGACCTATTAGGAAACAGATAAGAAACACTGGTATCGAAAGGTATCGGTGTTTTTAAATCATAGAAATAAAAATAAGAATCATTACTAATATTATTGACAGATAATTCCAACTGTGTTATCATCAGGATAAAGAAAATAAGAAATGTTAAGCAAATAAAATATGGTAGATAAGAGATACTAAAAAGGAAGCGAAACAGGCTGAAGGAGAAAAGGAGAGAATATAATGAATAAGAAGGCAATGCACAAATTAAGTTATGGATTATATATCGTAACGACGAAAGATGGAGAGAAAGCAAACGGTTGTATCGTCAATACTGCGATTCAGGCGGCATCCACTCCGAATCAGCTCTGCATATGCATCAATAAGGCAAATTATACCCATGATATGGTGTTAAAGACCGGCGTGTTCAACGTATCGGTGCTTAGTAAGACAGCACTATTCCCTCTATATCAGCGCTTTGGTTTCCAATCCGGCCGGGAAGTGGACAAATTCGCAGACTACACAGCGTATAAAAATGCGGAGAATGGCGTGCCCTACATCATAGAAGGCACAAATGCTTATCTGGCGGTAAAGGTCAGTCAGACCGTGGATCTGGGATCCCACACCATGTTCATTGGTGAAGTGACAGAGATGGAAGTGTTAAGCGAGGAGCCATCGGCAAACTATGAGTACTATCAAGAAGAGGTAAAGCCGAAGCCGGAGGAAGTGGGAAAAACCGCAGACGGCCAGACGGTATGGCGCTGCACCATCTGCGGTTACGAATACGTGGGCGAGGAACTGCCGGAAGATTTTATCTGTCCGCTGTGCAAACACCCAGCTTCCGATTTTGAAAAGGTGATCAAAAATTAATCCAGTGGTTTTAATAAGGTGAAATGACTGCGCTGTGTCCGGAGGATGCCAAGCTTTGTGAGCTTGCCCAGCTCTGCGGACATGGCGCTTCTTTCTACCCCGAGATAATCCGCCAGCTCCTGCCGGTTGAAAGGGATGGTAAAATCGTTGCTCCTTTTCAATTTTGCCTGATCGATAAGATAGGCCATCAGTTTTTCCCGGGTGGTCTTACGGGAGATATATTTGATCTTCTGATTCAGATACATATTTTTCTGCGCTACGATTCCTAGGAGATTGCGTATCAGGGTATGATGGAAAGTGCAGCTGTTGTCGCAGGTGTTTAACAGTGTTTTCCCATTTAGGAACATCACTGTACAGTCCTCTGCTGCCACAATATCCACGGGAAGATATGGAATTCCTGCACAGGCAAAAGCCTCGCCGAACAGAGAATCACGGGAGATGGAGGCTGTGATATTGCGGTTGCCGTAGTAATCGTCCTGCAAAACATGGATGGAGCCAGTCTCAATGATGCCGATAAAATCCGCGGGATCTCCGGCATGTTTGATATATTCATCCTTACGATAGGATTTTGTATAGGCATTCAGACGCTTCAGCATAACAGGGATATCTTCGGGTAAAATATTTTGAAAAAGAGTGCTAGTCATAATGAATTCTCCTTTTGTTGGAAAATCAACATACTTGATGGGATGATTCTAGTATAATCACCTCAGAAAGTCAAGGAGAGCTCTGGTGGGAGCATGCCGGGCAGGCACAATAACGATGTGTTTAAGAAAGGATGGACAACGATGTATAAAAATATCGACAAGCAGACCAAATTAACTCTGAAGGAGCTGGTGGAATACCAGGAGGGCCAGGTAGTCAGCAAGACTCTGGTACAGAACGATTATGTGAGCATGACAATCTTTTCCTTTGACAAGGGCGAGGAGATATCTACCCATGCAGCAGGCGGAGATGCCATGGTGACCGTTCTGGAAGGCAAGGGCAGATTTACCGTGGGCGATGAGGTATTCTATGTGGAAGAGGGCGAGACACTGATCATGCCCAAGGATATTCCTCACGCAGTATACGGTGAAGAGAGATTCAAGATGCAGCTGACCGTATCTTTCTAAATTATAAGTCGTGCTGTATATACCGCTTGTGTGGAACTAATATTCATGCAGGCGGTATTTTTTTGCCCTTTGTGTTCAGAATTTTAGCGCTGGAGCTAGGCGAGAACATGATGGTGCCCATAGGTTGGACTGGTTCACTATCGGTTCTTTTTATGAGGCCATTGGTCATAAGCTGGAAGTAGAAGCGCTGCTTACGATTAATCGCAGGGCGGTGGAGAAGATGATTTTGTATGCGAAGAAAATAATGATTTTGTTGGAAAAACAACATAACAACCGGCTTAAGTCTGTTATGGTATTCGAAGAGACAAAGAGAACAGCAAAATTAAGGAGGCAACATGATTCGAAAAATCATTCATATTGATGAAGAAAAATGCAATGGCTGCGGTATTTGTGCCACAGCATGTCATGAAGGTGCCATAGATATTATTGATGGCAAGGCAAAATTGGTCAGGGAGCATTTCTGCGACGGCTTCGGTGACTGCTTGCCGGGGTGTCCCACGGGAGCCATCACCTTCGAAGAGCGGGAGGCGCCGGCCTATGATGAGGCGGCAGTAAAGCAGGCACAGCAGCTGAAACAACAGGAAAAGATGCAACGGGAAGGTATGCAGATTCCCCATGGAGGATGCCCAGGAAGCAGAATGCGTCAGATGAACCGGACGGAGAACGCAGAAATTGTGGCAGAGAGTAGTGCGACAATGAAATCCCAGTTGTGTAACTGGCCGGTCCAGATCAAACTGGCACCTTTGCAGGCACCGTATTTTGACGGGGCAAAACTGCTCATCGCGGCAGATTGTACCGCTTATGCATATGCGAATTTTCATAAGGAATTCATTCGCGGCAAAGTGACGCTGATCGGCTGTCCGAAGCTGGATGCAGTGAATTACAGCGAGAAGCTGACGGAGATTCTGCGGAACAACGACATTCAGTCCGTGACCATCGTGCGCATGGAAGTGCCCTGCTGCGGAGGACTGGAAATGGCGGCAAAGAAGGCTATACAGGACAGCGGAAAGTTCCTGCCCTGGCAGGTAGTGACCATCTCCATTGACGGAGAAATTATGGAATAATCAGGATTGCCTGTACGGAAAGCAGGCATCTGAAAAATGGAGGTTTGTAGGAAAATGCAGGGAGACAGAATCATCAGCGCCCTGATCGGGCTGGTGGGAGCCATGTCTAATAATGGCAAAACAGAGCGGACGGACAGTGTGGTCCGGGAAGCATTTCTGCGGTTGACAGACGGCGATAGCGAAGAAGAGACAGTCCAGAAGATTCATGCGGAGAAATTCGCCATTGCACCGGACTGCGCTAACTGTCTCAACCCCTGTGGCAATACTTCAGATTACGATATGGCGCAATTTTACGCAGCAGATGTGAAGATCATCGCGGCAAAGCGGGATCTGATTGAGGCTATTTGTAAAAAAATGAGTTCATCGGAGCTCATTCCGGAAACAGTGTATCAGGGAATTGCCTATCTGGGCTATGATCTGGAGCCGAAGGCTTATGCGCAGATACAGCAGAAGATTATGTGCTATGATTTGATTCAATAAATTGAGAGTTAGCGAAATAATCCCGTAGCCCTTGGCAGGG
>NZ_QUIU01000069.1:0-1047 GCF_003480225.1 Clostridium sp. AM34-9AC | reverse complement strand
CAGACTGTAGACAAAACGCTTTTGGTCAGCACTCCAGAAGCGTTTTTCTTGTTTTGGGTTCAAAAAGTGTGTACTTGATCAATAATAAACACTTTTGGGTTCCCCTTTTTCCCTTCCTGGCTATCATCTTTGCCAGTTTTTTCAGATTCATGCAGGCAAACGTAAGCCCGACTTTCATTTCCATCCGGGCTTTTCCTATCATCTGTGTATAGCGGAATCCGTGGTTTTCTTTTGCTGTTCCGAAGAGGCGCTCTACGGTCTCTTTCCGTTGCGCATACACTTCCTTCATCCCAATCGTATGCCGGATATCCTCACACTTTTCCATGTACGGCTCCCAGATATGCCGGGTCACTACCTTCACATGATCCCTGCTTTCTGTGCACTGCTTCAGATATGGACATCCTTCACAGACGATTCCGCAGCTCTTGTATTCCCGGTATCCGGAACGGTTCGTCGTATGATAAGCCAGCACCTGATCGTTCGGGCATACATAGCAGTCAAAATATTCATCATACACATACTCGCCTTTTTTGAAAAAACCATCTTTGGTCATGGGGCGTTTATACGGCAGAAGCGGTGTGATACCATCATCCAGAAGTAACTTTGCTATCGCTGGTGTTTTGTATCCTGCATCGGCTACCAGTGTCTGAATGCCAATGTCTTTTATCTTATCATACAGGGATTTAAATGTCCGGCTGTCATGCTGGTTGCCGGGATTTACACTATAACCCAGAATCCATCCGTTTTTGTCACAGGCTGTCTGCACGGAATACGCAAAAACATTTTTATGCTCACCCTTTCGGAACCATCCGCTTTCCGGATCCGTTGTACTTTCCTTGACCGTTTTTTCTTCTTTTCCATCAGAGCTGCCACCACAGGAGGGGGGATCTTTGGGATCTTCCTTCTTTTCTTTCAGAGGCTTTTTCCCATGCGCTTCCCGGTCTTCGTTGATTTCCTTCTTTAACTGCTCTTCGAAGAACAGTGCTTCCTCATCTGCAATCCGTTTCCGCATCTTTTTGCTGTTTGCCCGTGCTTTTACATGGGTGG
>NZ_QUIU01000068.1:0-1142 GCF_003480225.1 Clostridium sp. AM34-9AC | reverse complement strand
AGAAGCTGTCCCCGGACATCATAAGCATAGGAGAGATCCAACGCATTATTCCCTGTGGTGATGCCGCCCAGAGTCGCCTGCATGCCTGCCTTCGCTGTGCGGTTTCCGTTGCCGTCATACCGGTATGCAAAGGAGAGCAGGACATCTTCTCCTGCCTTGGTTTCCAGTGTGCGGATGTTACCGTCACCATCGTAGGTATAGGCGGTCTCCACACCATTGCCATAACGGATATGGCGGATGCGGTTCAGGGCATCGTAGCCGTAGCGCACTTCCAGTCCGTCATTGTTGTAAATACGGCTCCTGCGTCCTAAGATATCGTACTCATACCGGGTGCTGACTCCTGCGGGGTCTTTAATCTCCGTGATCTGCCCTGCCCTGTCATGGGTATAGGAAACTAAGCGTTTCCCGTTGGAACGCTTCTCTTTCAGGTTACCATATGCATCGTAGATATATTCATAGGACTTTCCGTCGCAGACAGCACGGGTCACCCGGCCCAGACTGTCATAGTGCCAGGTGCTGATGTTGGTGTGCTTTCCTTCCGCATCGGATGCCTTCTCATATACAGGCTGACCGAACACGTTGCAGGCACGCTGCAGCTGTCTTCCATCCCGGTCGATATGCAGGGACAGGTTGCCCTCCTCGTCATACCGGAAGGTCTCTGTGAATCCCAGCTGATCAATTCTCTCGCTGACCTTGCCGAGACTGTTGTAACGGTACTGCACTGCATTGCCGTTACCGTCTATAGTCCTGCTGATCTGTCCGGCGGGGGTGTATTCATAGCCTTCCTTCCCCCCGTCCGCAAAGCCAATGCCTGTGATGCGTCCCCAGCTGTCCACGTCATAGGAGATGGGATTCTGGTTGCCGTCCACGACTCCCGTGATCTGGCCTCTGGCATTATACTCATACTGTTGGAGGGTGCGCTGATGGTTCCGGTTACCGTTCCCTAATCGCCGGACATCCTTGATCTTTCCGTCCAGTTCGTAGGAAAGTTCTGTCCGGTTTCCAAACGTATCCTTTTGGATGACCGGCTGATTCCGCAGGTTGTAGGAAAGCTCCTGTACCACTTCACCTAATGCATTGGTGGTGCGGAGGCGGTTGCCACGGCTGTCATAGGTGTAGGCTGCGCCTGCCCCGTCATCGTT
>NZ_QUIU01000067.1:549-1177 GCF_003480225.1 Clostridium sp. AM34-9AC | reverse complement strand
TTTCTGGATCTGGATTTTCTGATCAAGGACGAAACCAGCAGTCTGAAAGGAAGTCTCAGCGATAAAAAGGATGTGGATTTCTACAACTTTTCCATCCCTTTTAACCGGACGATACAGAATTACTTCGGTGTCCAAATCTATATGGACATGCCGGAAGGCTGCGATTATGACCTCACCTTATATGATGAATATGGCAATCAGGTCGGAAAGGCAGAATGGGATGGGGAAGGACGGAAAACACTGACCATCCCGAACTGGGATACAAATACCAATAAATATTGTATCAAAATAGAAAACAAAAATGGGGAAGAAGTTTTCCCGGATGATTATTATAAAATCAGTTTCAAGGTTACGGAAAATAAAGAACAGGAAAAGACCGATGCCATAAGGGAGGCATTCGGGAACCTTCACGGTGCATACAGCCGGAAAGATGAAAATTGGAGGGAATGCCTCGACAAATATAATGAAGTCCTGATGGATACAGAGAAAAATTATACAAAAGAAATGGAGAAACTCCACCAGAAGCAGTTTGAAAGTCTGCCGGAAGAAAAACAATACAAAGGCGGGCGCACAGTGGATGAATTGTTGCAGGACATGGCAGAAGGAAAGACACTGGATGATGTGGAAA
>NZ_QUIU01000067.1:0-486 GCF_003480225.1 Clostridium sp. AM34-9AC | reverse complement strand
AACCTGAAAGATTTTGAGAAAGCACAGCAGAAGGCGGAACTGAAAAATGATTTTTCCGAGGATTTTGTAAAGGATCTGGAAAGCAAAGGTATCTCCCGTGATGAGTTGGAGGGAATGCAGATAAAGATTGAAAGCAATGGGAATGTAACAGTGAGCGGTATCGAAGATAAGGAAGTCCGGGAGCAGGTTCAGAAACTGGTAGAGGAAAAGTACAGTGACCGGATGTATCAGTATTACACAGGAATTGCTGACAGTGTGGGAAATCTGTCGTCCAATACCTATCAGTATGCCACGGATGTGCAGGAAGTCAGGCGTTACTTAAAAGGGGTTACGGGAGAAGATATTTCTCTGGAGAACCTTTACCTGACACCAGACGGAAAGATTGGCGGGCTGCCGGGAAAAGCTGCTGATCTGATCAACAAAACAAAGGACAACGCCAAGATAGAGCGGATAAAGGATGCATTGATAAATATTATAGGACATAAC
>NZ_QUIU01000066.1:0-1404 GCF_003480225.1 Clostridium sp. AM34-9AC | reverse complement strand
AATACTGCCGCACTTTCCAAAGGGGCATACAGAGGGAAAAAAACTTAAAAATGATACCGAGACGCTACATCAAAACAGCCTATCTGCGTACATCAGATAGAAACGGAGAAAGGAGCCGGTTATGGCAAGAATGAGTAACAAGCGGCGGTTGGAATGGTCTTTCTTCTTAAATGACCGCAGCCGTATCACTTACAACGAACTGTGCCGGAAATGCCAGCACGAATGTAAACAGAGCTTCCGGGCGGTTGTGGTTGACTGCCCGAAGTATCTTTCCAAGCGTTCCAAGAAAAAGGACAAGACTGCCGGAAACGGCAAAATCCCTTAGGAACTAAGGGCGCACTTCTATACATAGTCTAAAGACCATGTATCGTGCGTCCTGCGGAGCTTACCTCTGCCGCTGATAAAATCAGCAATCCGAGGTCTGCGTTCGCTTCGCTCCGACAAGGTGGCTACACCCCCTTGCGCCGCTAAAGCGGCTATCCCCTGTGTACTCGCCGCAAAGAGAAATCCGCTCTGCGGTTTTCCCTTTTCATCGGGTTTTATAGAAGCACTGACACACGGACTGTCTGCGGATGGTCTTTCTTTATCTTATCAGCAAAGGATGTGAGAACATGGAAAAATCTTTGGAACAGTTGAAGCAGGAATATGAAAAAACCACTGTCCTGCTGGAACAGGAAAAACGGAAAATGCAGCGTTTGAAAAACCGGCAGGCGTATCTGGAAAGCGGTTCCCGGAAACAGAGGACGCACCGGCTGATTACCCGTGGGGCAGCTATTGAGAGCATTGCACCACAGACAAAGGAGCTATCCGAAGCGGAATTTTATTCCCTCATGGAAAGCATTTTGAATCTGCCGCAGGCGGAGCATTTCATCCGGTCTGCCACAGAGAACCACGCCCGTATTTCCGGGCAGGAGAAAGGCGGTGACTAAGGATAGCACTTTATCATTTTTCAATCGCACAGATAAAGCGCAGCGCCGGTCAGAGCGCCATTGCCAGCGCAGCCTACCGAGCCGGGGAGCGTCTTTACAGCAGCTACTATGGAGAAGTCAGCGACTACACCAAAAAGGGCGGCGTGATCGCTTCGGAAATCATGCTGCCGCCCCATGCGCCGGAAATATATCTTGACCGGGCGACCCTCTGGAATGCTGTGGAGAACTGCGAGAAACATCCAAAAGCACAGCTTGCCTATTCCTTTGATATTGCCATGCAGAATGAATTGACGCTGGAAGAAAACATGGAGCTGGCGAGGAAGTTCGTACAGGAGCAGTTTGTGACAAAAGGCATGATTGCCGACCTTGCTTTTCACAGCCCGGAGAAAGAGGACGGCGGCATCCCTAACCCGCATTTTCATGTGATGACAACCATGCGCCCTTTGAACCCGGATGGCACATGGGGACAAAAACA
>NZ_QUIU01000065.1:243-1408 GCF_003480225.1 Clostridium sp. AM34-9AC | reverse complement strand
AGTGCACGCACTCCGGTTTGGGCTCTTTCCATTTCGCTCGCCGCTACTTTGAAAATCGAGTTTTCTTTCTCTTCCTCCGGCTACTTAGATGTTTCAGTTCACCGGGTTCCCTCCGTACACCTATGGATTCAGTGTACGGTGACTGAGGTATGCTCAGCCGGGTTTCCCCATTCAGAAATCTACGGATCAATGGATATGTGCTCCTCCCCGTAGCTTATCGCAGCTTATCACGTCTTTCATCGGCTCTTAGTGCCAAGGCATCCACCCTGCGCTCTTTTTAGCTTGACCTAATAACTCAGCAAGCGATTAAAACTTTTTTCATGACCCGGTGGGCGCTTGCGCACACAAGGGGCTTGGAAAAACGTTTTAAACATTTGCGAAGCAAATCTCATTCGCAGATCGAAGATCTGCGAATGAAGCGCTTGCGTCCGTTCTTCACATCTAGCGTGATGTTACTTTAGGTTTTGTTTCGTTTTGCTTGTTTGATCTTACATCTCTGCAAGATCCCTCGGATGTCTTGTTATATCGTTTTGCAAACTTGATATAATAGATTTAATATTTCAATATTCGGTTTTCAAGGAACAAACCTGACACTAAAGTGTCAGCTCTAAGAGAATACTTCGTATTCTCCGTTCGACAAATCGGTTAGTATTTGTCGACTGGGCTTAAGTGGGCATTACCTCTTTTACCTCAAAGGTTGTAAGGTTACTCGCTTAACTGGGCTTAAGTGGACTCGAACCACCGACCTCACGCTTATCAGGCGTGCGCTCTAACCGGCTGAGCTATAAGCCCTCAGTTAATAGCCTGTCAAAATACCCAAGGTATTTCGCAATGCGATTTCATCACGTGCTTCGCACTATCTATTCATGCATTCATGCTCTCGCGCAAGCGAGCTTGCGTCGAACCTGTCTGCCTGAATAGGCATTGCTCATGGCTATCGTGGAGATAAAGGGATTCGAACCCTTGACCCCCTGCTTGCAAGGCAGGTGCTCTCCCAACTGAGCTATACCCCCATGGGAATCTGGCAGCCACCTGCTCTCCCATACCGTCTCCAGTATAGTACCATCGGCCGCTTAGGTCTTAACCATCGTGTTCGGGATGAGAACGGGTGTGTCCCCCAAGCGCATAACCACCAGAAGTGTTCTTATTTCGGATTTCTTCACCG
>NZ_QUIU01000065.1:0-233 GCF_003480225.1 Clostridium sp. AM34-9AC | reverse complement strand
CCCCATGGGAATCTGGCAGCCACCTGCTCTCCCATACCGTCTCCAGTATAGTACCATCGGCCGCTTGGGTCTTAACCATCGTGTTCGGGATGAGAACGGGTGTGTCCCCCAAGCGCATAACCACCAGAAATTTTATTTGTGAAGATATCTTGGCTGGTTATGCGCTTTGCGCATACGCCACCATCTTCTTTCGATTTACCTCTTTGGCAAATCAACAGTAATGCAACCCCTAC
>NZ_QUIU01000064.1:1463-1670 GCF_003480225.1 Clostridium sp. AM34-9AC | reverse complement strand
CTCCTGCCGTTTTCCAGCAGTTCAAAACGCAGGCCTTCCGCGTCATAGCGGTTCTCCTGCACGTTGCCGGTTTCAGTTTCCACCCTTGTCTGCTGGTGGCGGCTGTTATAGGAGAATGGTCATAAGAAAACTGTTTTCTATCGGCAGGGCTTTCCTCTTCGACCAGCTGGTTCTTCTCATTATAAAGATAACGGATTTCTCCCTGTA
>NZ_QUIU01000064.1:0-1453 GCF_003480225.1 Clostridium sp. AM34-9AC | reverse complement strand
GCAGTTCAAAACGCAGGCCTTCCGCGTCATAGCGGTTCTCCTGCACGTTGCCGGTTTCAGTTTCCACCCTTGTCTGCTGGTGGCGGCTGTTATAGGAGAACCGACGGATCCCGGCTGCATTTTTCTCCTCTATTATACCGCCCTGACGGTCATAAGAAAACTGTTTTCTATCGGCAGGGCTTTCCTCTTCGACCAGCTGGTTCTTCTCATTATAAAGATAACGGATTTCTCCCTGTACATCCGTCTTCCGGATTCTGTTTCCGGCTTTGTCATAGGCATAGCAAACAGAAGTGCCGTTCCGCCGCTCTTCCAGAAGCTGTCCCCGGACATCATAAGCATAGGAGAGATCCAATGCATTATTCCCTGCGGTGATTTCGGAAGTGATGCCGCCCAGAGTCGCCTGTGTGCCTGTCTTCGCCGTGCGGTTTCCGTTGCCGTCATACCGGTATGCAAAGGAGAGCAGGACATTTTCACCCGCTCTGGTTTCCAGCGTGCGGACGTTTCCGTCCCCGTCATAGGTATAGGCGGTCTTCACGCCATTGCCGTAACGGATATCGCAGATGCGGTTCAGGGCATCGTAGCCGTAGCGCACTTCCAGTCCGTCATTGTTGTAAATACGGCTTCTGCGTCCTAAGATATCGTACTCATACCGGGTGCTGACTCCTGCGGGATCCATGATCTCCGTGATCTGCCCTGCCCTGTCATGGGTATAGGAAACTAAGCGTTTCCCGTTGGAACGCTTCTCTTTCAGATTACCATATGCATCGTAGATGTATTCATAGGACTTCCCGTCACAGACGGCACGGGTCACCCGGCCCAGACTGTCATAGTGCCAGGTGCTGATGTTGGTGTGCTTTCCTTCCGCATCGGACGCCTTCTCATACACAGGCTGACCGAATACGTTGCAGGCACGCTGTAGCTGTCTTCCATCCCTGTCGATATGCAGGGACAGGTTGCCCTCCTCGTCATACCGGAAGGTCTCTGTGAATCCCAGCTGATCCGTCCGCTCGCTGACCTTGCCGAGACTGTTGTAACGGTACTGCACTGCATTGCCGTTGCCGTCTATAGTCCTGCTGACCTGCCCGGCGGGGGTGTACTCGTAGCCTTCCTTCACCCCGTCCGCAAAGCCAATGCCTGTGATGCGTCCCCAGCTGTCCACGTCATAGGAAATGGGATTCTGGTTGCCGTCCACAACTCCCGTGATCTGCCTTCTGGCATTATACTCATACTGCTGGAGGATGCGCTGATGGTTCCCCGAACGCCGGACATCCTTGATCTTTCCATCCAATTCGTAGGAAAGCTCTGTCCGGTTTCCAAACGTGTCCTTTTGGATAACCGGCTGATTCCGCAGATTGTAAGAAAACTCCTGTACCACTTCACCTAATGCATTGGTGGTACGGATGCGGTTGCCGCGGCTGTCATAGGTGTAGGCTGCGCCTGCCCCGTCATCGTT
>NZ_QUIU01000063.1:0-1772 GCF_003480225.1 Clostridium sp. AM34-9AC | reverse complement strand
CATACAGAGGGAAAAACCTTAAAAATGATACCGAGACGCTACACCAAAACAGCCTATCTGCGTACATCAGATAGAAACGGAGAAAGGAGCCGGTTATGGCAAGAATGAGCAACAAGCGACGGCTGGAATGGTCTTTCTTCTTAAATGACCGCAGCCGTATCACTTACAACGAACTGTGCCGGAAATGCCAGCACGAATGTAAACAGAGCTTCCGGGCGGTTGTGGTTGACTGCCCGAAGTATCTTTCCAAGCGTTCCAAGAAAAAGGACAAGACTGCCGGAAACGGCAAAATCCCTTAGGAACTAAGGGCGCACTTCTATACATAGTCTAAAGACCATGTATCGTGCGTCCTGCGGAGCTTACCTCTGCCGCTGATAAAATCAGCAATCCGAGGTCTGCGTTCGCTTCGCTCCGACAAGGTGGCTACCCCCCCTTGCGCCGCTAAAGCGGCTATCCCCTGTGTACCCGCCGCAAAGAGAAATCCGCTCTGTGGTTTTCCCTTTTCATCGGGTTTTATAGAAGCACTGACACAGACTGTCTGCGGATGGTCTTTCTTTATCTTATAAGCAAAGGATGTGAGAACATGGAAAAATCTTTGGAACAGTTAAAGCAGGAATATGAAAAAACCACTGTCCTGCTGGAACAGGAAAAACGGAAAATGCAGCGTTTGAAAAACCGGCAGGCGTATCTGGAAAGCGGTTCCCGGAAACAGAGGACGCACCGGCTGATTACCCGTGGGGCAGCTATTGAGAGCATTGCACCACAGACAAAGGAGCTATCCGAAGCGGAATTTTATTCCCTCATGGAAAGCATTTTGAATCTGCCGCAGGCGGAGCCTTTCATCCGGTCTGCCGCAGAAAACCACGCCCGTATTTCCGGGCAGGAGAAAGGCGGTGACTAAGGATAGCACTTTATCATTTTTCAATCGCACAGATAAAGCGCAGCGCCGGTCAGAGCGCCATTGCCAGCGCAGCCTACCGAGCCGGGGAGCGTCTTTACAGCAGCTACTATGGAGAAGTCAGCGACTACACCAAAAAGGGCGGCGTGATCGCTTCGGAAATCATGCTGCCGCCCCATGCGCCGGAAATATATCTTGACCGGGCGACCCTCTGGAATGCTGTGGAGAACTGCGAGAAACATCCAAAAGCACAGCTTGCCTATTCCTTTGATATTGCCATGCAGAATGAATTGACGCTGGAAGAAAACATGGAGCTGGCGAGGAAGTTAGTGCAGGAGCAGTTTGTGGCAAAAGGCATGATTGCCGATCTTGCTTTTCACAGTCCGGAGAAAGAGGACGGCGGTATCCCAAACCCGCATTTCCATGTGATGACAACAATGCGCCCTTTGAACCCGGATGGCACATGGGGACAAAAACAGCGTCGGGAATATCTTCTTGATGAAGATGGAAACCGAATCCGGGATAAAAACGGCGATTATATGTTTAACGCTGTCCATACAACAGACTGGCATGAGCCGGAAACGCTGGAACACTGGCGGGAGCAGTGGGCGGCTGCCGTTAATACAAAATTTGAGGAAAAAGGGCTGGATGTGCGTATCGACCACCGTTCCTATGTGCGGCAGGGGCTTGACCTAATACCTACTGTCCACGAGGGAGCTAATGTCCGGCAGATGGAAGCAAAGGGCATCCGCACCGAGAAAGGGGAACTGAACCGCTGGATTAAAGCCACCAACCGGCTCATGCAGGATGTGAGGAAGAAGATCAAAGCCCTGTTTGTCTGGATGGCAGAGGTAAAAGAAGAACTTTCCAAACC
>NZ_QUIU01000062.1:0-1803 GCF_003480225.1 Clostridium sp. AM34-9AC | reverse complement strand
CCTCCCATAATAATCTTTGTTTTTCTCTTGTTAACTCGCTTTTTCTCACATTTTCATTTCTTCATAGAGATATTTTCTAAGTCTATGTCATTCCCCTTGGCCATAAATCATGGATATTCGGATGTTTAGGGTACACAAAACAAGACGTCGTCTCATTCTGCTATGATCGGCCTTTCTTTCCCCTACTCCTTACGGCAGCCTAACCTCCCATGTCATACAGGATCTCCTTTACTTCTGGGTCCTTAATTCCTTCGTTCTGCTTATCCATAAAGGGGCGTCATGATGCTCCTTCGCTGAGTCTCTGCTCTGATGGTAAGAAATCTGACTTGGCTCTCTATGTTTATGAATTTCTTCTGTTCCTTTCAGCACCTTGCGGCGGACGTCTCCTGAATCTCACAGTCGTTCTTTTTATGCTGCCTGCGGCTGCCTGTGAATGTCAGAAAGCATCTTCTGCGCATCATAGGTCACTCCATTTGCAAGGATGGCATAAAAGACCCGTATCAGCTTACAGCTGATCGCAATCACGGATTGTTTCTTCTTGAGCGGATTATTCGCTCTTGTCGTGTAATACTCATGCAATGACTTAAACTCTGGGTTCTTCGCTATCAGCGGAATTGCTGCATTGAACAGCACTGCCCGCAGCTTACTCCGACCTCTTTTGCTTATGGTCGTCTGTCCTTTGTGCTTTCCAGAGCTGTTCTCCCGTAATGAGAGTCCTGCCAGCTTTTGTATCTGTCTGGGTGATTCGAAACGCCTCACATCACCCACTTCTGCCAGAAATCCGGCTACCGTGATTACTCCTATACCTTTGATGGCAAGCATCTGCTCGCTTTCGGGTATCTTCCTGCACAGCTTTTCTATTTCCTCCATAACGGCATCCAGCTGTGCCTTTTTGTATTCGTAATCCTCGAGCAACAGTTTCATTTCATACTGGGCCGCCGAAGAGCCTTTCTTTAAGCCGATGCTGCGTTTTGCTGTCTCACACAGGGTCGTTGCCCTTTTCATTCCCACAGCCCTAAGCTTTGCATCACGCCAGATTTGATTGATTTTCTCGGCTCCCAGTTCCACGATTGCTTCCGGAGTACAAACTTTCTTTAGAAGCAGCATACTGCTCTGTGCTTCATAGTCCCCAAACACATCTGTGTACTCGGGGAAATATATGGCGAACCATCTGGCAAATCTGTTTTTGATCTGGGTCATCTCCCTGATGAGTCTCTTACGATTGGCCACCATAATTCTTAAATCAGCATACACACCATCCGGTGTATACGGTGCAGAATACCGGCCCTCGGTAACCAGCTTTGCGATCACCTTCGGATCCTTCCTGTCATTCTTGCTTTGGCTGTTGTCATCCAGTTCCTTGGTCTGCTTTACCGCATAAGGGTTAACCATAACCAGGAGGATGCCCTCATCCTCAAGATAAGCGCCAAGGTCAAACCAGTAATGACCTGTCGGCTCGATACCTACGATTGCATCCAGCTTCTTATACTTGTCCTGTAAATGCTGCATCCATGCTTTGAAAGATTCAAATCCTTCTCTGCTGTTGCTGAACGGAAAGACTTTCCCAAGCTCAATGCCTCTCCAGTCAAATGCCCTGGCGTACTGTGTCGTGCTTCCGATATCGATTCCAACTACCAAAGTTGATTCTTTTACTTGATTGATTTTTTCATTCTGCTTATAATTCATTTGTGGGTGTCTCCTTTGAACAATGATTCTTATTAACCGCCAAGTTAACAATCATTATTCTATGGGTGGCACTCATTTTTTGCAAACCGGTTATTTGTTACTTAACAGGAATGCTCC
>NZ_QUIU01000061.1:0-1938 GCF_003480225.1 Clostridium sp. AM34-9AC | reverse complement strand
ATCCGGTACACATACGGATGAATCAGCATGGCAATCAGATACAACACCGCCAGTACGGCGAAACAGGCTGCAAACATCCCCAGTGCAGTGATCAATAACGTGGAAAAATCAAACCAGAATTCCGCTGTATTCGCACAGTACAGATCGATCGGAGCATACAGAAACAGCAGGAAACTGATGGCCAGGGATATGAAAATCCCCGGCATCAGCTGTCTGCCTGTTATCTTTTTTCTCACAGTATTTTTACTCACACTTATTCTCCCTGTCACATTGTTGCATTTCTTTCTAACGATTATACTCTCTTCCGGTAGCCTTCATGGTATTCCTGTCAAACGCATATCCCGTCTGCACATATTCCTGCATGTGATCCTCATCCAGAAAAGAATATTTTAAGAACCGGCGCTCCCTTACATCGCCTTCCTTCCAGTCGAAGGCGGCCGTGCTCTGCTTTCCGTCCAACAGACGTGTATATGCTTCCTGCAGATCTTCAAAGCTTATGGGTGCCTGTGAGATCTGCATGGTATCATGGGTTTCCCCCATGCCTTTTATCAACAGCAGCGGACACTGACGCATCCAGGCTTCCTCTCCGCTCTCATCTAGGCTTCCGTTGTATCCGTGATCCGCCATAATGATCAGCACCGTATTGTCATAAGCTCCACTTCCGCGCAGCTTCTCCACATAGTTCCCAGCCCCGGAGAGCACCGCCAGCATCGTCTGTTCATAAGTTCCTTCCTCTTCATCAATAATATTCATATTTTCATCATAGATGAAGGGGACATGGGCTCCATTCAAATGAATAAACTGGAATTTTGCCTGTGTATCCTGTTCACTGATCCCTCTTTGGTCCAGTTGACTCTTAAATATATGATCTTGCTGGCTGAAACTGTATTTTTCTTGTGCATTTTCCACTTTGACCAGTTCATCGATAGCCGCCATCTTGAAAATACATTTCTTCTTCAGTTCAAAAGGGGCATATCGGAATCCCACCAGTTTCAACAAAGGTTTTGCAAATCTGACATAGGAACTCAGTTCAAAATCCACCCGGTATACATTGCTGAACATCTGGGCTATCTCGTCATCCAGATAAAGTTCTTCATCATAAAACTCCATCCGGTATCCCCGTTCCTGTAATGTCCGGAACAGTGGAGATTCTCGGTACATCCGGCGCATATAATCTTCAAACGGTTCATCATTCTCGTACCATTCCCCTGACAAAATATAGGGTACGGCTCTCTCGGTACAGGAATACGCCCCTACGGTATTTTCAAAATAAGTAAAATCCTGAAACTCAGCTGCATATTCCGGATGTGTCTCCAGCAATTCTGCAAAAGTTCTGGAGTCCACGGTATCCAATACCAGAATTATAAAATTCTGTTCATCAGACATTACGAATTCGTTATCTCCGCCAAGCTGATAACGCGCTCTCTCCTGCAATGCCCCGCTGGTAAATACTACGCTGACTGCCGTGATCAACAGCATCAGGGTAAGTCCACCGCTCAGATACATTACGGTTCTGGAAAACAGATCTTTTTTCAGAAAAACGTACATAAGAACGACGATCAGCAAAGCAACACTCCAGAGGATCAGATCTTCTGTCCGCAGTATCGTATAATTCTCCCATTTGATGGTCGTTCCATCCAGCGGAGGCAGCTTGTCGATCATAAAATTGCCCTGGATATAGGTACAGATAAAAAGTGTCAGCCCTCCAGCCAGTGCGATCCGGTACACATACGGATGAATCAGCATGGCAATCAGATATAACACCATCAGTACAGCAAAACAGGCAGCGAACATCCCCAGTGCAGTGATCAATAACGTGGAAAAATCAAACCAGAATTCCGAAACATTCGCGCAGTACAGATCGACAGGTGCATATAAAAACAACAAAAAGCTGATAGCCAGGGATATGAAAATCCCCGGCATCAGCTGTCTGCCTGT
>NZ_QUIU01000060.1:0-2196 GCF_003480225.1 Clostridium sp. AM34-9AC | reverse complement strand
ACACGAAAAAACTATTAGTTTTTTAGAGGAGGCTAAAGCGCATGGATCAATTAACTCACAATGTCCGCAGGTCGAACTGGATAAACATCATTCGACAGTGCCAGGACAGACCGGCAGGCACTACGGCAAAGCAGTGGCTTGTTGAAAACGATATTTCTGAAAAATCTTATTATTACTGGCTCCGAAAGATCCGCCGGGAAGTCTGTGAACAGGAGGGACTCCAGGAAGACACCAACCCGTCTGCCCTCTCTTTTGTAGAAATCCCGGTAAAAACTGCTCTGGACACAACACCGGTGCCAGCCGTCCCGGCAGCAATGACTCCGGTTGCAGTGATCAGATCAGGCCGCCTGACGCTGGAATTATCAAACGATATTTCAGAGTCCCTGCTTTGCAGGCTGCTGCAGGAGGTGCTTCATGCTTGAAGATGCTGCCGGTATCCGCAGAGTCGTGATTGCCTGCGGATATGTGGATCTGCGCAAAGGGATCGATGGGCTGTCCATGATCATCGGAGGCAGATACCATCAGAATCCTTTTGAAAAGGGAACTTTATTCCTATTCTGTGGCAGACGGTCCGACCGCATCAAGGGACTTCTATGGATGGGAGACGGTTTTCTTCAGCTCTACAAACGGCTGGAGGCAGGTTCCCTGTCCTGGCCTAGAACCAGCGAAGAGGCCGCAGACCTTACAGAGGAACAGTTCCGTTATCTTATGATGGGGCTGAATCCCCTGAACCCCAAAGTCAGGGAAGTAACACCGCAAAAGCCCACCTGATCTTTGTGCAAAACATAGATTTTTTATGCCTGTTATCCGGTCAGATCCATTCCCGGTGTTACAGCCTCTCTGAACGCTGTTTCCTGGTCTGTGACGTATCCACAGGAGGATCCGGATAAAATTTCAGCGCCTTGAAAACTTTATATTTCCCTGGCTCTATGACCATCACACCGCCTTACAGGCATAGGCAGAATGACGAAACCTGCGGGGTTGCCGGTTCGCAATCCTTTGTGTTTTCTGGTATAATGAAAACAGTTTAAGGAGCAGGACAATGGCAGACAGACATACATTGGAAGAACTGAATAACTGCAGCAGGGAAGAACTGATCACCATCGTTCTTATGATGCAGGGACAACTGGATACCCTGAATGAGAACATCGAGCGGCTGATCGAACAGGTACGCATAGCGAACAGCTATCGTTTCGGAAAACATACAGAAACACTGGATTCCATAGATGGTCAGCTGTCCTTCTTTGATGAGGCAGAAAACTGCTGCAATCTGTCTGTCCCGGAGCCTGCTGCGGAGGAAGTACTTCCATCCCGACGTAACCATAAGAAAAAAGGGCAGCGGGAAACGGATCTGAAAGATTTCCCGGAAGAGATCCTTCCTCCTTATCAGGTATCCACAGAAGAACTGGATACGTTTTATGGTGCAGGCAACTGGCGCAGAATGAAGGATGAAACCTACAAAAGACTGCGCCATGAGCCGGAATCCTGGACGGTGGAAGTCCATACCGTGGAAGTCTACGTGGGAACCGGCGGAGATCATCAGGACGAATTCTTACGTGGAAAACGCCCCAAGGATCTTCTGCGTGGAAGCATCGTTACTCCTTCCCTGCTTGCATCCATTCTGAATGTAAAATATGTGAACTCCTCTGCACTGCACAGGGTCGAGCAGGAGTTTCAGCGGAATGGTGTAAATATCTCCAGACAGACCATGTCGAACTGGATCATCCGGTGTGCTGAGAAATATTTTGCACCGTTTGTGGATCGTATGAAGCAGGAACTGCTGTCCCTACCGGTGACACAGTCGGACGAAACACCGACACAGGTGATCGGTGACAGTGACCGTCCGAACAGTAAATGCTACATGTGGGTACACCGTTCCGGGGAGTTCTATAAGGAACGTCCTGTGGTGATCTACGAATACCAGAAAGGCAGGGATCACGAAAAGCCGCTGGAGTTTTACCGGAACTACAAAGGAGTTCTGGTCACGGACAGTCTGGAGCAGTATCATCTGCTGGACAAAAAACTGCCGGGAGTGACAAACGCAAACTGTTGGGCACATGCAAGAAGAGCCTTTGCAGATGCCGTAAAGGCAGCGGATAAAAAGAATCCCCTGTCAGTAAAAACTTCCGTGGCATACCAGGCATTACAAAAGATTGCAGAATTCTACCGGATCGATACCGAACTGAAAGAACTTCC
>NZ_QUIU01000006.1:68037-154627 GCF_003480225.1 Clostridium sp. AM34-9AC | reverse complement strand
TTTGCAAACCGGTTATTTGTTACTTAACAGGAATGCTCCTTTACTACAACTTCCGATTGAGATTTCACCTGTTTTAAGGAATTTAATAATTGTTATATTTTGTTATCAAATTTCTCACAAGCTATTGAAAACACTAAGTTTGTGACAGGTGAGTTTGCCCTTATATGTTCATAAGGGAAAAAGCAAGGGCACAAGATGTCCGGTGGACATCTGCTCTGTGCCGACCGAAGCGGCAGCGGAGACCAACAAATCATATAACACAGTATAACACAAAATGAAACTGACATTAAATAAACTTAAGACCGAATTTCATCAAATATGAATTTCGGTCTTTTTACTCAGTTCTACTTCCGGTTCCAAAGCTTCAGCAATTGTTCGCGGATCGGTGCATAATGCTCCCCCATAAGTCCGAAATCCATGTCCTTATAAGTCCAGACAGCACAGCCGATACCGAACTGCCGGAATACGGTATCCACATCCGTGAACCAGCGCAGGGTATCTTCTACAGGAGCCTGATCAATAACACCGAATTCTCCACAGTACAAAGTCACTCCGGCATTTTTCGCAGCAGTAACCGCTTCCATTACCATTTCCGTGATAAATTCGGTTCCCATAGTCTGTGACTGTGCCTTGCAGACTACTTCTCCCTGATATCCGATGGGCAGCGACTTTGTACGATAATAGTCCATTGCTTCCGGATAATAGATATCTTCGGTCTGGCTAATGGTCGGTACCCAGTGTGCTTTCTGATGGGTAAACAGCAACGGCTCATAGAAATGGAACGTGAACAATATATTTTCATCCTTGGGCTTCTCTAACAGCTTCAATGTCTTCACACTGTTCCATTGAATTCCGCCGTATATAATAATGGTGTCTCTGGCTATTCGGCGAATAGCGTCCACCGTTTCCGCAATGAGCAGATTCCACGCTTCCGCATTTTCCTGCTCTACCACTTCATTCAGCAGTTCAAATGCAACATGTGTCTCGTTCGCATAATGCTCTGCAATCTTGATCCACAGATTTACAAAACGCTTCTGCACCATTTTATTTGTAAACAGAATATTCTTTTTCTGATCCCCGGCATTATTAAAATCATAGCCATACGCTTTATGCAGATCCAGTACAATATTCAATCCCTGCCGTTTACACCATTCCACCACTCTGGTCACGTAGGCAAAGCCCTCTTCTCTGGTTCTGCCATATTCATCTTCCAGTACTTCATAATCAATTGCCAGACGTACATGGTCAAATCCCATAGAAGCAATCTTACGAATGTCTTCCTCCTGAATAAATGCATCGTAATGTTCTGTGCTATGCACACACTGAGATAAATAACCTCCTAAATTAATACCTCTCTCTAATTTCATGCTCTTGTCCTCCTGATCCTTTGCAACGGAAAAGTTATAATCCTGCAGTTCTTCTTTTCTCTATCATATAATTTGAAACAAATTTCATATATCGTTTCTATATTATTTTTGTCGTTTTTATGCTATATTATTTATAGCATCAGCGTGCCACTATCTTCACTCCACAAGAGAAAGAATCGCAAAGCGGTTTTGAAAAGCATTTTCATAATTTCAGAAAGGTGTCCATATGAACATTCCTCAGGAACTTCTCTATCAACAATATGTCCGCAGAGAATTAGAGACTTATCGTGCCCCTTATGATCCGGAGCTGGAATTCTACAGCTATGTCAGGCAGGGAAATACCGAAAAAGTAAAAGAATTATGCCGTGAATCTTTTCAGGAAAAGAAAGGCCTGGGTATCCTCTCGGATTCTCCTCTGCAAAATCTGAAATACCACTTTGCCATCACCGCTGCTATACTGGCAAGATACTGCATCGAAGGAGGTATGCAAGTCACAGAGGCTTATGATCTCAGCGACTACTACATTCATAAGGCGGATCTAATGAAATCAAAAAAAGAAATTTCCGCCCTGCACCAGCAGATGTGTCTGGATTACACTACTCGTATGGAAAAAATGCATAGAAATCATGCCTGCTCCCGTCCGGTTGCCCAGTGTCTGGAATATATCTATGATCATTTACATAATCGTATCACTGTCCCGACGCTCGCCGCTCATGCCGGCATATCTCCCGGTTATTTAAGTCACCTGTTCGCAAAAGAGATGGGAATTTCTGTCAGTTCCTATATACAGAGCAAAAAAATAGAGACCGCTCAGAATATGCTTTGCCATTCCGATTATGCGATCTCTGTAATTTCTACTACCCTGGCGTTTCCCAGTCAAAGTTATTTCACCTCTGTATTTCGGGAAAAGACCGGGAAAACACCAATGCAGTATCGTGCAGAACACTTCCGCACTTCCGGCATCCAATAAATTGCTGATCTGAATAAGATTAGTAATCTCAGGATATACCTGCCCCGATTTCCATTTTGCCACAGCTTGCCTTGATACTGATAATTTTTCTGCCAGTTCTTCTAGCGTTAACCCTCTATTTTTACGAATCAACTGTAGTTTTTCCGAAAAATCATTCTTGACCACCTCCAGAATCATCGTGCACCAACGGGGAATCTAATCCAATATATTGCAAGTTGCAATTATGCTACTTATATTATACATAAACACCATCTTAACGTCTTAATTTTCGAATATTCGGATTGACATTTCTTCTACCATATTATATTATCTATTCATAAAAGAAATGGGTTTTGTGCCAAGTAAAGCCTTATGGCTCCAACGGGGTGCTCGTTTCTTTTTTTATATCCAGAATATCATACAAATACATTTTTCCATCATTTGCATGCCTTATTATCAAAGATGCATGAAATACGTTATATCTTTCAATATCTTCATTATCACCATATACCGGTAATGCAAAATAAGTATCATATCTATACCAGCCATTCCTTGCATTCCAATTATGTTTCCCCTTATTATTTTCTCTAAAATATCTGCCTGTTGAAATTTCTATCATTTCAGGAATTCCCTGTGTTGCATTCGCTTTAGCCTTTGCAACTGCTCCATTCAGCCTTTTGGTATATACTGATCCCGAATATTCACTTGGCAGATCAGATCCGATATATATAACATCACCGGTAGACGCCACCTTATAAAAATCGCCGACATATTCTTTCAAATATGCCCTCACTTCCTTCCAATCGATGGAACGTTTTCCTTTAAACCGGATATCATTAATCACCACAATACTATTCCCATCAATATCCTGAACAACCGAAACATTCCTCTGTTGTGACTGGTTACTATCGTTGATTTGTTTACAAACATCAAAAAGTGCTAGGTAACTGATGATTCTTCGTCTACTCTGTGTATCAGATTGCCGAAACAGTTCAATCATATAATTTTCTTCTGACACATAATCGTTGGTTGCGGTCTGTTCTTCATTTTCTTCTACACAAAGCAATTCCACAAGCGTCATATCTAGTGCCTTGCATATAGACACCAGTTTATCCGCCTGTGGATTGATTTGTTTCTTTCGCCAGTCACTGATCGTACTGGTTGCGATACCTGTTCTTCTGGACAGTTCCGTCTGGCTCATATGTAATTCTTCAAGTCTTGCAAATATTTTCTCATATATCTTCATGGCGCAATATCCTTTTCCCAACCTTCCCGTTTCCGATTTTTCGGATATTGTATCATGAATAATCTCTTTTATCAATACTCTAACAGTACTATAGATCCTGAGTTATTGTTCTATTTGCTCTCCGACAAATAGGAAGTTATTAGTGCTTATCTTTTAGAAAACAGCCAGCTACAGCGACGCCAAATCCAAGAAAACCTAGGACATATCCAAAGAAATTATTTGTTGTCACAGCAATTCCTAAAAGTATTGTTGAAATCCCCAATAACTCAATCTTAATTCCTTTCATAGCAAATACCTCCGTTACAAATTTGAATTTATGTCAATGCGAACTCAATCTCATCAAGTTTATTTGTTATTGCGTTCTTTCTCCCTGTCGCCTTAAAGCCTATTCGACGATAGAGTCTCTCAGCATTTATATTATTCTCAAGAATCCACAGCGTAGGGGTATCCGTACATTGGCCTACTGCGTATAGTAACAATTTCGTTCCATAACCCATGTTTTGCATATCTGGAAGAATATAAAGATCCTCTATTAAACCCTTTGTTACAGAAACAACCCCTATTGATTTTTCTTCTACAAGCATATAGAGCTTTGTTCCGTTGTTCATCTTGTTTCTCAAATACTCCCGTTGCCGATCTGGCGTGTGTGTTTCTATGAAATCAGGAGTACAAAATGCACGATGCGATTCCTTCCAGGATATTGAATGGATGGTTGCGGCTTGAAGAAGATTTGTTTCATCTACAGGTACTATCATACTTACCTCCACAAATACCGATTTGTTGATTTCTGTGATACCTTCTAATTAGAAAAAATCAAACCGAAGCTGTCTGTCAATCCAGTTCTTCTGCTCCGCTTCATGTATAACATCTCCCGACATACTTTCACCGATCAGAAACGGAGATTTGGGATTATGTTTTTTCCTGTTTTCTTTCACTAAGTTTACATCTGCATTGGCATAACAATATTTGCATAAATGTCCACATGTATCATATGCGCCTATGTCCACGCCAAGCACGCAGGCGCAGGCACCGTTCCTTTGATTGATCTTTCTCTTCGGAATCTCTAATCTGTTATGAAGTGCCTTTTCAAAAGTAGCCACCGTCATACATCCGGAGCAATCCGCACCATACGCGGCCAGATCATTACCCTCAGCACAAGGTCTTACCGTCATTCCGTATTTTGCAGCAATCTCTATCAATGCCTTACCGATTGTAATTCTATCCCGACGGCTTACCGCTTTCGCTTCCGGGAAATTCCGTTCCACTTTTTTATAAATATCTATAAAGCTGATTACACAAGTTTCGGTATACCCATGCAGTACCGCCGCCATTTTTTCAAACTCAGATATATGCCATTCTACCGTATGCGTGGCATCTACCAGGATTGGATCATATCGCCAACCGATGCTGTCCACGCCTACGATATCCGATAATATTTTAAAGTGATCCATTACCGTTCCCGTATCCGGAACATTTGGCTCAATGTCTCGTCCATATGGCGTGATCGTGACAAACCAGTACTGCCCATACGGTGTTAATTGCTCCATAAAAGGAAGCATTGGCGCCGGATTCTTCGTGCAAAATGCAATCAGATCCACAACCTCAGGCGAGAGACTGTACTTTGTTACCTGTGTAGGATTATAGGGATTCCTCACTAACACAAAGCCTTCCTGTATTCTGTTCATCAGCCATTCCGAATAAAATGCCGGAATATCTGTTCTCATCCCTGTCTGAATAATCATTGCCACATCACCAAAAGTCCTACCGGCAAAGCAATCACCGCCTGGCTGAACATTCCTATCACTGCATATTTAATATGATGCCAATAATCATGGTAAGCATCCACCAAATCCTCAGTTCCCGGAATTATCATCTTCTTACTATGGCAAAACCACAGACAATCCACTACTAACGCATCAAACCAGATCTCAGCTACCCACATAATATATCCGTGAAACCATCCTTCAAAGAACGTGCGTGCACCGCCGATATAGTACGCCAATACCGTCTGCAAAAATATGTATCCGATAAAAAGTCCCAGTTTTCCTATCGTTGCTTTCTTTGTAAGTTTCGCGGAGCTTTCCTGAATCAATCCAAGCTCTCTGCATCGGTCCTGTATCGCCTTTGGGTATTCCTGTATCATGCCAAGCTTCCCCTTCTTTGCCATAATGATGCCGCTAATTGTAAAAATGACGACATTAAAAATAACGATTTCTAATAAGTAATTCATTTTGCCCCCTTATGGCACGATTAACTTAACAACTTCCTATATTCTCCAATTCTTCCAGCGCTTCCATATTTTTCTGCAGATCATCCCTTGCCGTTGCATAATATGATTTTTGAAAAAGCATATCCCACGACAAATAATCTGCCATACAATCAAACTGCTTTCTGATCAGTTCATACTGTATATTATCTACGGGAGAACCTCCTACAACGATCAGTCCTGTCTTTTTCCCTTTCAACTGCATTCCGCGGCAATAACATTTATCTATAACCTGCTTTAACTGGGCAGACATTCCCCACCAATATACCGGTGTGGCAAATACTATCATATCTGCCGATACGATCTGATCGATTGTGGCATTTGTGTCATCCTTATCTACACAGCCTTTATAGCATTGACAAGCACCACATCCTTTGCACGGAGCTATATGTAACTGATCCGGTTGAATGATTTCTATATCATTCCCTGCAGCTGCTCCCTTCTGAAACGCATCAATCGCCGTTAAAACATTTCCTTTTCTGGCACTGCCATTGATTATTACAATTTTCATAAATAACACCTCCCGTATAGTATCTTTTATTTAGGCCCAGAAATTTAACGCTTTAGATCCGGGTTTCATTATTATTTTGGGATTCCATTATTATTTCACTAGTTTACACTATTTTTCATTATCTGTTAATCTCATATACAAATGGAATTTTTATTGCTTACAAACAGACATTATCTTGCATATAAAATCTGTAAATCTCCGTCAACAAATCCAATGCCTATTGCTTGATATTCTTTTAATTTTCCAGCATATTTTCCAGAAGAAAGGTATTCATTCACTAAACTAATAAAAAAAGTTTCCACTAATTCCCAATCACTTTCACACTCTATCACGAAAGGTTGATCTCTTGTAGTAAAGACTTCATCACAAGCCCAATCATCATTATCCTTATCGAATGAAAATGTGCCGACCAATTCAACAGACCATTTATTATCTGTATCTTCATATAAATTAAAGTTAATTGCTTTTATTTCACTATTCAATTCATTCTTCAAAATTAAATCTAACCATTCAAAGAAATCTTTGGTTTTATTCAGTTTTAACCTATCAAGTAATCCCATAACTTCACCCTCCACAAACTTCGATTTTTCATTCTCTGCGACTTCCCAATAAACGGGAAGTTGTCAAACAGCGTTCGTTGTTTCGCTTTGTGGCATTTTTACACACTGCTGAATCACACCTGTAACATACGTAATGGAATCGGTGCAGTCGTTCTTGAGCCATTCTGAGATAATTGCCATTAGTCCCCGAATATAAAAGGCCATGATATAAGGTCGATCTTGCTGTAGTACACCGTAGCGGTCGAGAATCGGCGTAAACACATGACGGAACATCCTATCATAGCTTTTATCCATCCCCAACACCGCCGCATTTTCTGTTGCTGTGCGGAACAGTCGCTTGTTATTCTTAATGTAGCTGAGGTAAGGTGTTAAATAATCCGGCGTAATTAGATATAATTCATCCCTCGGACAATTCCGCAGCTTTGTAGAAAAGGCATCCGAATCTTTCTCCATAGAAGCAAGAAATTGCTTGTTCATACGACCGACACTCTCCGAGAGCAGGTCTGACATCGTTTCATAATGCAGATAGAAGGTGGAACGATTGACCCCTGCTACTTCACAGATTTCTTTGATTGTAATATACTCAAAATCCTTTTTTGCCAGAAGGGTCAGAAAGGCTTCGTCCATTCTGGCTGCGGTAGCAAAATATCTGCTTTCCGATCTATTCAATCGTTCTCACCTTCTTTCGTGTTGTTGTTTACATCTCGCTGATTTCTTTTGCCAGTTCCATGATTTCAAAAGCGTATTTCTGCTTGCCCTGTGCCAGCAATTTTTTGTAGATGGGGTAATTAACGCCCATGCCCAGTAGCCCAATAATGCCGACAATCACGCCGAGGACAAACATAGTGGTGCTACCGCTGCCGATGACCTTCATGGAAAGGCACATTCCAACACCGGCTACCAGCGCAGTGATAATGCCGAAGGTATAGGTAAAAACGGTTGCGGGAAGCTTGGCTTTTGCATCCAGCTTGCGAAGAGCGATCACCTTGGAGGTGTCCTTGAGTGCATATTCGTTTGCGAGTTGTTCTGCATAGATTTTATCTGTATTCATGGCTTGTTGCCTCCTTCATTTGATGGTTTTATTCTACCAGCAAAGAACGGGCAACGGAACAACACTGATGGCAGTTTGTGTTGGGTTCAAGAATTGTGCAAATTACGATTTGTTGATTTCTTATAAAATATCATACTTCACTCTCCATTACAATAATTGTACTATTTTCCACCTTTTCTACACCATAGCAACATGCTTCCTTGTAGCCCACATATAAATCAATAATCATAAAAAGTCTCATACTACACCTTTACTTCAACAACTTTTGTACATATCATGAATCCTTAAATAATTCATGCTGCATCCCCGGAATACCGAATGCCAGACAGTTCTGCTCGTGTACGCCAGTACATACGTATGTATTGGCTATCACTTATGTTGTTGTATAGCTTATTCCATCAAATCCCCCCTTTCCATGGCATAAAAAAAGCAACCGGAACATCTCTGTTTCGATTGCCATGATAATCTTACCACAACCACAATAAAAATAAAAATGACTATATATTAGTTTTTTACTAGTTTTATACGTAAATTTGTTAGTTCCTCGTTAGTACGCTGTTAGTCTATCGTTAGCCTATGGTCAGTTCAAAGATCAGTTTTTACACTCAAAGCGGAACGTACATTCTTCTCTAAAACTATTTTTCAACAAGGCAATTACTAATAAGTTTTTCCAGCATATCGTTGCTGGCATTTGCCGATCTGACACTGGCGGCTATCATCTCTTCTTTTGAAACATCGGTAAAATCAATTTCAAATCTACCATTGTTCAAGCATAACTGCTCAATGTATATTCTCTGAGTCCTTCCATTACCTTCTCTAAACGGATGGATCATATTAATCTCACCCAGGTAATAGGCTAGTCTCTCGCTCATTTCTTCCTTATCGGTTATGTCAGCTAAGAAATTTTCCTTTTTCAGCTTACGATACAAATCATCAAACTGGCTTTCGATAAACTGCACCAAACAGAAAACGGTTCCTTTGGAAATATCAACCGTTCTCGTCTTGCCCGCCCAAGAGTATACATCACTGAATAAATGCCTATGTTATAGAACAAAGATGCTTAAAAGAGAAATCTCCAGTAACGCCTTGACCTACAAGTTCTGCCTGACGCACCGCTGAATAATCTCTTTCAGCCTCATGCAATGTATCTAAATCTCTTATATCCAGTTTATTCTTTAATACATTTGTTCCCGGATAACAGTACTTGGCATCCTGTTCATCCTCATAGAAATAATCATACTCTTGATCCTTCAACCTGCTTCTTGGATACTCTGTATTTCTTATTTAATTCTGAAATTGCATCTGTAGCAGAAACTTTCTTGGTTAAGACATTTCTTACTCTTTGACGACATTCTGCATCAAATGGCATGCTTTCCATTTTGAAACTGGATTCAATACTGCTTACTCTTCTATCAACTATCATACGCGTATCCTTTCCCCTTTCCCTTTCACAGAAAGGTATTTGTTCTTCTATAGTATACCACAAAACGCTACATCTATACTACAAATTTCCGTATTATGAAGAGCGAACATAGTTTGCAAGCTTATCACCAAACACGTTCGAGCCCTTGTAAATCAAGCATTTCCGCCACTTTCAGCCACTTACTTTTCATCCACCACCTGAAAAATATAGAACTTCATATGTGAGGGCTGAAAAGCCTGTATTTAAAGGATTTTCAAGCCCACTCTATAACTTACTACACCATTTTTACACCATTTCTGCTATGATAGACATCTCCTCTTTGAGTGTTTCATCCAGTACATGACAGTACAAGTCCATTGTCATTTGTAACGAATTATGACCGAGTAATTTCTGCAAAGTCTTTGGACGCATACCCTTTGCAATACAATTTGTTGCAAAAGTATGTCTTAAACAATGTGGTGTAAATCTCTCAAATTTTTCTGTCGGGTTTTGAGCATTGATACGGTCAACTATATATTCAATTGAACTTCGGATATTGCTTTCATGGATAGGGCGGTTTGTCTTACTTGTAAACACCAAATCCTCAAATCCCTGTTGTGGTTGAAATCTTGTTGTCACATCCTCATGCCATATTCTTTGCTCCTGCAATACTTCCTTTACCTGCTTTGCTTTTTGGTGGATGAAATTCGTATATCGCTTTTCCGTTGTTTGGCAAATAGCACAGTGTTTTCTTGTATTATCATAGCCTTGCAACTATTGAGCCAAAAGAAGCAGGAACCGCCCCGACCAAAGTTTGGTTTCCTGCCTCAACCCTCAACGCACCGGCAATGCCCGTGTGTTTAAAGCAAGACTATGATAACTCTTTACGTCGAAGAAAACAATCCTATAACTCCAGATTTTTATAATAATGTAATCGCAAATCTCCAGTTTCATCGGCTCAGATGCTCCTGCGGTCAGGCAGGATGCCTGTCTGTTCATGCTTATTATCACCGCCACATCAAAGTGCCGGGTGACAGGCTGGGATTCCGTATCTGCAGAGTTCGTTGTGCATCTTGCGGAAAGACTCATGCTTTACTGCTTGAGTTGGCTATTATCTTCGATTTCTTTGCTCTGCTTTACGGCATATGGATTTACCTGCCCAACGCTGATTCCGTTTGAAATCATCCATGCAGCCAATGCAAACCAGTAGTGACCTGTTGGTTCAAGACCAAGTACTATCTGTTTTTTATCGCGTTTTGCCGCAAGTGCCATCACCCATGCCTTGGCATTCTCAAAACCTTCTGAAGTATTGCTGAATTCAAATGCTCCTCGACTTAACTCCCTTCCTCGGACATCAATTGCCCTGATATAATGAGTCTCACTGCCTATATCGCATCCTACTATAAGCATGTCATCCGTAATGAAAGAGAGTTTATCGTTCTTGGCAAATTTACCGTTTGCTTCCAATTCTCGCCATGTATAGGATCTCAGTTCTTTTTCTACCACCTCTATTTTCTTGTCCAGTTCTTCTTTTGACAAAAGATTAATTGCCTGATTTTCTACATTTACTTTTTTTGTTCTTCTTGATTTAACATTCATCTTGAATACCTCTTGTGTTTTTAGATTTTACTAACTGGCCGGTCAGTAATAATCTAAATTTACTTGAGGTATTCTTTTGGGGCAATTCCCTTTACTCTTTAAAGTATACAGGAAGCTTCCTATAATTTCCTTTCCTTTTCAGCTCTCCTGACAGGATAGGGGATTCCCTTTCCAGAAGCTCATATAGTTCCTTATCCCGGTAATTGGCAAGCCCATCATCATACAGTGCATCGAAATCATACCCATCCCTACGGAAATTTGCAAAGTCCGAAAACCACTGTGCGCTGATAAAAGCGGCTTTTTTCCAAAGAATTTTCCATAGGCGCACCCGCTTTCCCTGATAACAGGTCCCTTCCATTCCCATACGCCCGGTTCCTCCGAAAACCAGGCTTTCGGAACCGTGTGTTCTTCTATGGAAAAGTCCTGAATTTCATTCGCAAAAAGAGGGAGAAAGCCCAATGCCTGAACCGCTTCCTTCAAATCTTCTTTTGTGTAAATTGTAAAATCAAGCCCGCCCATAGTTTTAGAAATCGACCTTGTCCGGATGCAGGCCGGAGCCTCCGCAGTATTCCATCCCGTTTATTGCTTCCATATCCTCGTTTGTAATCTCAAAATCAAACACATCCGCATTTTCGATGATTCGGGACGGAGTCACAGACTTTGGAAGCGGCAGGATGCCGTTTTGCAGGCACCAGCGGATACAAAGCTGTGCTGCAGATTTGCCATATTTCGCAGCAATACTTTTCAGCATCTCATTGCTTAACATCCGCCCTGTTCCAAGAGGGCTCCATGCCTCAACAATGATGTTATGATCTTTGCAGTAAGAAACCGTTTCCTCCTGCATCTGTCCCGGATGGAATTCAATCTGGTTTACCATCGGCTGAACTTCCGTTTCCATAAGCGCCTTTAAATGATGCGGCAAGAAATTACATACGCCGATTGCCTTAATTCGTCCCGCTTTATATAGCTCTGTCATGGCTCTCCACGTTTCAAGATTGATCTGTTCCCAATCCTCAAACTGTGTGGAAGAAGCCGGCCAGTGGATCAAATACAAATCCAGATAATCCAGTTCAAGGTCAGCCATCGTTTTTTCAAAAGCAACCATCGTTTTCCCGTAACCTCTGTCGGAATTCCAAACCTTGCCTGTAACAAAAAGACGGCTTCGTTCCACACCGGAAACTTTAATCCCTTTTCCAACACTGGTTTCGTTTCCATAGCAGGCCGCCGTATCAATATGACAGTATCCTGCCCTGATTGCTTCGCTGACTGCTTTTATGGCTGTGTCCCCGTCTGGCGTCTGCCATGTGCCAAAACCCACACAGGGTATCTCATACCCATTATTCAGCTTAAATGTGTCTGTCATTTTTTTCATTTCAATATTTTCCTATTTTTTTTCAAATTTTTCGGCTGCTTCACACATCAGTTCCGCTATCGGAAGGTGCTGCGGAGTTTCCTCCTTCGATGATTGATCCGAAATCGTTCCATTCTGTTTGGATATTATTCTCCTTTTGAATATGAATCTAATTTTTTACCAATTTATATGCCCGGAAACTTTTAATGGTTTCCCACCGTATATGTAATCATTGGATACATGTTTATAAATCATTTTAGGATTCTCAGAGCAGTGATCCAACAATCGAATTACTGTATTTCCCTTCCATTCAACTCGTACCTTGAACTGAAAACAAGGAATAGAATTTATATTTCGGTAAACATTCTCTTCGGTAATATAACTTTCCAACGGATATTTAAATTGAATCTCCTGTCCTGCCTCTGCATTCTGAATGACCACATAGTTTCCTTCTATTTTAAATAGTATCTCCGCACCTTCAGAAAATATCTGTAATTTTGTTTTTTCCCAATATTCTGGAATACGCACCCGTATTTTCTGCGTACATTTTTTAGGAATAACTACAAATTTTCCTTCAAACGGTTCATAACTAATCAACTCCGCATACTCATTTTCAAATGAATAATGAAAATTAACATCAAAGCCCTGAATGGTAGGATGAATCATTTTTTCTGCTACCAAATGGAAACTTCGCATTGCATGACCAGAACAGCACAGCATCAAAGAGGCCGGAACAAAACGATGTTCAGAAAAATCTGTCCACAGGAAGCCTCCTTCACTCTTATCGAGCACATCATCACCATAATAGTCATATGGTAAGGTATCTAATGTATCTGAATAATTTCCGAAAACCCAGCGGAATTCCTCGCCTGTAATCCTTCCTTCATGGGCTAGTTCACGATGCCACTCACTTTTTGTCAGGAATTGTGCTTCTTTTGTCTGATTTCTGACATAACGATCAATCTGCTCATAATATGAGGCATCCACTGTTTCTGCAAGGTGAATTGCACTGTATATCAATTCCATATTGCTGCACGCCGGCTCTGTACATGGTGTTGAACCATATCTCGTTACATAAGAGGACAATCGATCATGTATTTGCTTTCCTCTTGCAAATAACGAAGCGTCCTGCGTAAGCCTTGCAGCTCGTAAAACCCCACTCAATATTGAGATACCAGATCGATACAACTGATTTCCAACAACATCTCCATTCTCATCAAAAAAACCAGTTGATAAGTCTGTACAGTAATAAGCAAGCCCCACACCAAGCGTCCTTGCATTTTCATCTCCAAACAGTTCATCAAATTTGAGTAAAGGATCTATGATTTCTCCCAAGGCAATCGCTCCCATTCCGATATCACGAATAACCTCAGGGGCAAACATCCGCTGATTTCCAAATTGATGGGACATATGGAATAAAGTATCGACCATTTTTTTCATGATATGAACCAATCGCTCATCTTGTTCTTCCATATACCAATATAAAAGTGCATGTAAAGCTCTCGACTGCTCCCACAGGCACATTTTATAAGACTGGCTCCATGGGGAAGAACTGCTGTGAATCAGGAAATCCAACGGTGATATCTGACGTAAAAACAGTTCACGTTGCCTTTTTTCTATTTCTAATCCCTCCTGACTTCCACAGAGATCGCGAGCACATATTTCTCCATAAATCGCATAGGGCAATACCTCACTCCAATCTAGGCGATGATGAACAAAATGCGGTTTTTTCTCTCCAAGTGTTACTCCTACATAAGGAACATAATCATGATCCGCATCATAATTGAGTGTCATATGCCGCAAACATGGTTCTGCTGCATCTGCAAAATTCAGGCTTTTAGGTCTTCTGTTTATTTCCATTCATTTCCTTCTTTCTAAACATATCAAAAATAATTTTGCAGCTTATACTGTTCAAAGCTTCCAAAATGATATAATCAGCCTTTGATACCTGTCATTGCTATTCCTTCTATAATATATTTCTGCGCAGATAAATACACCAGTACAACTGGCAATATTACGATACTGCACGCTGCCATAAGCACCGGCCAATCCGTAAAATATAATCCTTTAAACGTATTCAGCATCAAGGGAAGGGTAAACTTCTCCTGTGAATTTAAAAATAACATAGGATACAAAAAACTGTTCCAATTCTGCAAAAACGAAAAGATAAACAGAGAACTCAGCGCAGGTTTAATCAAAGGAAGAGTCAATTTGAAAAAGATTCCAGGATATGAACATCCATCTATTTTTCCAGCCTCCATAATTGAATCCGGCAAGCCCATAATAAACTGTCTAAGCATAAATATACCAAAAGGGTAACAGAATGCCGTCGGAAGAATCAGACCCAGATGAGTATCTATCAAACCTACTTTTTGAAACATCTGGAACAGTGGAATCATAATTACCTGTTCGGGAATCATCATCGTTGCAAGCACTAAAAGGAAAATCAGTTCACGGAATTTAAATTGCAACTTTGCAAACGCAAAGGCAGCCATTGAAGCTGTTAAAAGTTGAATCACCACTACAGTCAATACAATTTTTATGCTATTCACAAATGCCTGTCCAAACGGAAGTAATTCCCAAACCTTTCCAAAATTGGAAACCACCAATGGATTCGGGAAAATTTTGGGTGGATACTCATATACCGCATAGGTATCTTTAAATGCAGTTGCTATCATCCAATAAAACGGGAATATCATTATAATACAAATTGTAATAAGTATTATATGTTTTATAATCGAAAACACTTTTTTACTTTTAGCTTTCATAGTTCACCCACCTTTTTGAAACAACATTTTGGAATACTGTCATTCCAAGCAATGCCATGAAAAATATAACTGCCGCAGTACAACTTTGGCCCATTTTAAATAATTTGAACCCGTAATCATAAATGTGCATTACAAACACATAGCTCGCCTTTGCTGGTCCTCCTTCTGTCATTACATATGCCAAATCAAACACTTTAAAACTTGCAATCATTGTCATAATAAATGTAAAGAATATGGTGGGAGACATCATCGGAAGTGTAATTCGAATAAATCTTGTCCACGCACTTGCGCCATCAACCATGGCTGCCTCATAATATACACGTGACACTCCTTCCAGTCCAGCAATATAAATGACAACATTATATCCAAGATTGCACCAGATTCCTATTAATCCAATTGTTAACATTACAGTTTTTGTATCTCCGAGAAGATTGACCCGTCCAAGTTTAATACATTCCAAAAAATAATTCAGGATTCCACAATTTGGTTCCAGAATCCATAACCATATCATTGATACCCCAACTGAGCTTGCAACAATTGGCAAAAAGAAAATCAATCTATATCCGACCTTGCCTTTGATATGCTGAATTGCTGTTGCAATCAGCAATGCAAACACAACATTCCCTGGTATATAAATGAGTGAATATTTCAGTGTATTTACAATAGCTTTATAAAATGCCGGGTCATGAAATTCTGTAATATAATTCTGAATTCCAACAAAAACCGGCTCTGAAATTGCATCCCATTTACAAAAGCTAAAATAGAAAACACAAATAATCGGAATAATGGAAAATAGTAGTAAGCCAATTACCTGCGGTGCAATAAAAATGTATCCCCAGATACCATCGCGTTTTTTTTGCCTCATATTGACCTCAGTCCTTCCCTGATGATATTCATAACAGTCCTGTTTTCCCTGAGTACCGGAACCGAAGCATGATTCCCTCATCCTTCGCATTCCGGCACTCAAGTATATTCTTCTTACTGACTGACAATTTGGTTTATCTGATCCTGCAGGCTCTGTAAGGTTGTTTGTACATCTGCAAAATTAGCAAACATCTCATCCTCTGCATCAGAAAGTACATTGGCTGTTTCGGGATGCAGGGAATCTTCCACATATCCACGCACACCCTCTGCACGATATTTCTGCCAGACTTCTTTATGTTCCGGTAAAGCTTCATTCATGAACGTCGCTTCATCCAGACCTGGCAAATCCATAGACGGAATGCAGTTTCCATAATCCTTCAGTCGTAATGTCTGTCCAGTTTCTCCAACGAAATAGCTCAAAAATCTCCACGCAGTTTCTTTATCCTTTGAATTGGATGACATACAAAGCGGAATAGAACTAAGGCATGCTGTACGTTCTCCCGTAAGACCTTTAGGTATCGGACAAATATCAAATTCAAAGTCCTTTATGTCTTTAAAAAGCGGCATCAGCCATCTTCCTGCTTCTACAAACGCAAGCTGTTGTCCCATGAATAAACCGTTGGCATCTATTTTAGAATTGCCATTCCACTGTACTTTCCCATCTTTGATCATATTCTGCATCTTTGTATAGATTGCAACAGATTCCGGACTATTAATAATACATTTTCCATTTTCATCATACATAGTTGCACCACTTGATCTAAACCAGCAAATATTTGATTCCTGATTGTTATCCAGCACCAGCGCAATTTTTCCTGCATCTTTAATCTTGCCTGCCATTTCTTCAAAGGCATTGATATCCCATTTTCCCTGCTCCTCAAGTTCATTCGGATCTTCCAATCCAAGCTCTTTTAACATTGTTTTGTTATAATACAATGCCCGAGGTGCACAATCTGTCGGCAAGCCATACAACTGTCCATCAACTGTCAGATAAGTCAGCAGATTTGAAAAGAAATTATCTTTATTAATATTTTCGTCGTTCTCAATATAGCTGTCCAAGGGTTCTAATTTTCCTCCCAATGCCAGACTATGATAATTACCGTCCGCAACATAATAAAGATCCGGTTCAGTTCCGCTTGCAATCATTGCGAGAAGTTTATCTGAATATCCATTATTTGGAATTGGAATAAAATTCACTTTAACATCCGGATTTGCTTCCATAAATGCTTCATTTAGTGCTTCAAACCGTTTTAGTTCTCCTTCATTTCCCCATGTTGCCCAAGTGATTTCCTTTTGTGCTGCATCGGTTTCCTCGGTTTCGGTTTTATCTGATACCTGCACCTCAGCTGCCGAATCTGCCGATGTAACGGTCTCAGTGTCACCTGCACCACATCCAACAAGCCCCAATACGCTTAGAGCTGTCGCTAATGCACATCCTAAAAACTTTTTTCTCATACCAGTATCCTCCTTTGAATGCTTTTTTAATGTATTTTATAATAATGGCGAATTAGCCATATATTCTTCCATAATGGCAACACTTGAAGTAGATCCTATTCTACTTACTCCAAGATTTATCATTTCTAACGCTGTCTTTAAGGTACGAATCCCTCCGGCTGCCTTGATTTTTACCCCACTTCCTTCAGTTTCCCGTTTCATCAGCGCAACATCCTCAAACGTTGCACCTCCGGTTCCAAAACCCGTAGACGTTTTAATAAAATCAGGCTTTACCTTTGTGGCAATATGACAAAGTGTTTTCTTTTCATCTTCTGTTAAATAGCAATTCTCAAAAATCACCTTAGATACAACACTAAATTCTCTGCAAATATCCGTTATTCTTGCCATTTCACTTTCAATATATGCCGTATCACCTGCTTTCAGTTTGGTCAGATTCACAACATAATCTATTTCATCCGCACCATTCTTAATCGCATTTCTGGTCTCAGACAGCTTATCTTCCAAAGTTGTCTGTCCAAGTGGAAAAGCTATTGCAGCTCCTACATGAACCTGGCTGCCCGCTAAAAACGTTTTACACAGCTTTACTGGAGCAGGATTAATAGCTACCATGCAAAAACCGTATCGTTTACTGTCATCACACAACTTCTTAAACTCTGAAACTGTTGCATTTGCCCGCAAAAGGGTATGGTCAAAATATGAGGCCAATTCCTTTGCTGTTAAAACCTTTTCTGATTTTAAGTTTTCCATCTTCTTTCCTCCTGTATTAATGTATTTATGTCATTACATATATAATTAAATATTTCGACAGCCACTTTCATTTATTTTTATTTTTGAAAACGCTGTCGTATATTCCGTATGAAATCTATACCTGTAACTCGATACTGAAGCTGGTTCTGTCACCTCGGTATCTTGCCACGGAATACTCTACTGCCCTTCCCTCTTTTGTAAAACCTACTGTTTGCACTCTTACCATTGCTTTTCCTTTCGGAATACCAAGTAAATCTTCATCTCGTTTTTTAGCATTTACCGCTTCAAGTACACGCTGTACTCTTGTAACATCTACCTGTGCAAGATCTCTCATACTTTGATACAAAGAACTCTGAACAAAATCCACATTCGTCAGCATCTGGAATTGCCGATATGGAAAATAGCTTTCCACATATACCAACGGTTCATCATCTGCATATCTGATTCGTTCAAGATAAAATAACGGTTCTGTTGCTTCAAGCTTCATTTTTGCATTAATATCTTCCCTTCCGGGAACACACAAAAAATTAATCACCTTAGTAGATGGTTTCAAACCTTTTTCCAACATTTCCTGATTGAATCCCTGCAATTTATTCAGAAATTTTGCATCTATTTTTGTCTTGGAAACAAATGTCCCCTTTCCCTTCAGTCGGTAAAGATAACCTTCCGTTACCAGTTCACCCAACGCTTGACGAATCGTCGGTCTGCTAATACCACAGATTTCACATAATTCTGCTTCCGTCGGAATCATATCCTCTACTTTTAAAGCACCCTCCTGAATCGCCTGTAGTATACCCTGTTTTATCTGATAGTAAAGAGGAACAGGTATTCCCTTATCTACCTTTAAAAAGTTATCTAATTTTACCGCTTCCATATGTACTTATCCTTATTTTTATATATTATTGATTATTTCGTGTTGTTTCTTCTAAAGGTTCCCAATTCTCCAAAAACATCTTTGAGACTTTCATAGCTTTTGTTAAAAACCCGATACAGTTCCTCATACAATTGCACATTTTGTTGTTTCGGAATTTGATATGATTGTACCATATTCCACTTTTCAGCAACACTATAATCTGCAAATATTCCTATACCAACACCCGCACAGATTGCAGCCCCCATAGATGTAGCTTCCTCCAGATATTGTGGAAATTCAAGTTTTTTTCCGTATATATCCGATAGAATTTGTCTCCAGACCATGCTCTTTACACCACCGCCTATCATTGTTATGGTTTTCACAGGCTGTATCTGCTCTAAAAGTTCAAGAATGACCCTCAGATTATATCCTACTCCTTCCAATACAGAACGCAACATATCCTCCTTTGAAGTAGAAATTCCAATTCCTATAAATGCCGCTCTAGCATCCACATTCCATCTTGGAGAACGCTCTCCCAATAAATATGGCAAATACAATAACCCGTTTGCACCCGGAGGCGAACTACTAATTCCCTGCTCTAACAACATATAAAAATCTTTCTGTTCTTCATGAGCAATTTTTCTCTCTAATTGGCAAAAAGCATCTCGATACCAGGCATAAGACATTCCAGCAGTCTGCATTGTCCCGCATGGTGTATATAATTTTGGATCCAGATGTATCCAGTTAAAGGTTCTCATCTGATCATCATAGAAAGGATGATCAGATGCCATACTAATCCAAGATGACGACCCTAGTACATTATAAATTTTTCCTTTACGAACAACACCTGCTCCAACACAGGCGCAAGAACCATCTCCGCCACCAATTACAACCGGCATCCCCTCAATCAATCCAGTTTCTTTCGCTGCCTGTTTTGTGACTGTACCAGCAATATCGGAAGAACTATGCAATTCAGGAAGTAATTCTGCCCGAATTTGAAATGCCTGGATCAATTCAGTCGACCAGGTTTGTTTTTCAATATCTAACAAATTTGTTCCTGATGCATCACTTAAGTCTGTCACAAACTGGCCTGTCAGTCGATAAATAATGTAATCTTTTGCTTGAAGCATACGATATGCTCTATCATAAATCTGCGGTTCATTTTCCTTAATCCATAATAGCTTAGCAGCACTATATGATGCACTTAAGCGGTGTCCAGTAATTTGATAACCACGTTTTTCTCCAATGGCATCCTTCATAAATTGTTCCTGCTTAACACTGCGTGTATCAGCCCATATCATCATAGGTCTGAGCGGCACTCCGTCCTGATCAACCACCAGACATCCCATCATCTGTCCAGAAAAACTAACTGCAGCAATATCCTCTGCCTTTATACCTGTTTTTTCTAACAACTGTTTTGTTGAATTACAAACTGCCCGCCACAAATCAATTGGATTTACTTCCGCCCATGTATCTTTAGGGTAACTGACCACATAACTCTCCACGCAGGAGCCTATTAATACTCCATCACAATCATACAGGGTTGCTTTATTTCCGCTTGTACCCAAGTCATGTGCCATCAAATATTTCACGAAATATCTACCTCCGCTAAAGTTGCCGGCATTTCATGTGCTGTATTCACCTTTCCCGGTCCTGTTACAAGGTCAAAACAAGATGCTACAATTTTTCCATCATATATAATCGGCTCCCCAGGTTGATCAAGACCTCCATCCAGCCCATCACAATCCGGGCTCTGAGCCAGACGTGAAACATATCCATCCTTTGTTACTTTTACAATCGCATTTGCACAGAAATCTGCGATATAGAGATTTCCATTTTCATCAAACACCATACCGTCCGTGCTTTTGAGTTCTTCTGGATTTTTGGCAAAGAGACTCTTTTCCTTTAGAGACCCATCTTGATTCAAAACGAGTTTCCATACCTCCCCATCACCAAAATTTCCAACATATAAATTTCCTGCACTATCAAAAGCAATCCCATCTGCGCCATATTGAGTTTCCGGATTTTGTGTAATAAAGGTGGTCAAAATATGTGGATCTTCAAGTGTGTTTGTGATATCAATATCATGTTCATCCAGGCGAAAACGATATACACAGCTTACAAGTTTACCAGATGGATCTTTAACAGGGTGAAGATAACTTTGCGTCACGTACATATACTCACCGCGTATTCTGATTCCATTTGGATGTTCCATGTGATCTGCAATCACAGTTGTTTTTTTAATATTTCCCGCGTCATCAACCTCACACTTCAAAACTCTTCCCTTATAAAGAAGCTCAGGTCGTTCTGACCATCCCTGATTGTCACACAAATATATATTCCAATTACTGTCAAAAGCGATCCCCATATTTCTTGCAACACCTGTTTCCGGATGAACAGGAACATCAAACCACTTTTCTACGCGTCGATCTTTCGTGATTCTAAGCACACATCCAGACATATGTTCATCCGCATAATTAGGACAAGATAATATTAAATTTCCATATCTATCAATTTCCATGCCATCAGGTGTACACGCATATGCTTCAGGTAATGTCATGAATAATTTTGATATCTTCATCATTTTCTCCTCTTCTTGTATAATAGACAGTATAATTCCAGTTTAAGAATATCGAATTACCACTTTTTTTGTATCTGGTAAGCGCTTTTCTACAAGCCCAAATGCATCTAAAATATGGTCGAATTCAAAAACATTTGATATAAAATCACTTGGTTTTAATGCACCCGCTGCAATCCAGGCCATAATCTGAGAATGTGCTTCTGCCTCTTCTTTCTTTCTTGGAAATTGCACAAAATGTAACTGCCAGTTGTAAGGTGCATCACTCCAATCCAGATCCATTCCAAGTTTTGGAGAAATACCATATCCGCATACTTTTCCATTATATTTTATCAGTCGCATTCCCTGATTCAGCAATTGGTTAATTCCCACTGCATCTACTACATAATCTGCCCCTTCCGGCAAATATTTCAAAACCATCGCCTCTACATCTTCTTTAGAACTATTAATTACTATATCAGCTCCCATGTTACGCGCTTGTTCCGTTTTGTCGTCTGAAATATCAATAGTAATTACTGTGCGCATCCCAAGCAACTTACAGAAGCGAGTAAAACATAGTCCTACAGGTCCAGCACCAAAAATCACGACATCTTGATTAGCTTGAAATCCAAATCTCCTGATGGCACTTAACACCTCTCGGAAAGTCACTATCATAGATGCTTCAACTGCAGTAAGACCATACTCTGGTTTGATGATTGTCTGTGCGTAAAAGCTGTCATCAAACTCCTTTGTTCCAGGTCCCATACCATGTGAAATATAGGCCTTTACATCTCCTACAATCCCATACTCTGCATATGCACCCCATCCTGAAGAATATTTTCCTACATCACCATATAAAAATGGGAGCAACACAATATCTCCAATTTCAAAGCTTGTAACATACTTTCCCTTTTCAATAACTTGTCCAACTGCTTCATGTCCTAAAAGCATTGGATAATGCGTCATGTTTTTAAATGAACCATGAATTAATTTCATATCTGTCCCATTGCAGACACCACAACTCAACGTTTTCACAAGAGCCTGGCAATCTCCATAGACCGGCTTTGGAACATCACATACTTCAAGCTTCCCATTTTGATCTACACTTAATGCCTTCATTTCTACCCTCCACATCTACTTGTCATTTTTATCTAATGCAAAACACCCCATCACAAGTTTCTTTTTCATATTGTTGTTATATACTTATATCATAATGTCATTACTTATAGTTATACACTAACTCATTTACCTATTTCTGTCAAGTATTTCAAATAAAATCAAATTTATACAGTTTTATTTTCTTTTTTCTGTCTGAAGCAAAATGGATTGCTAATGAAATCCATAACCAAAGCTTATCCGAAATCTTCTATCCACTGCTTTTTACTTTTACAGACACATCTCAAAAATCTGCTCAATATCCTGCTGTCTCAGTGGTTTAAATCCAAGAAGTACATCTCCTCCGCAAGCTTTTTTCGCCATCACCGCAAAGTTCTTCTTCTCGATCCCCACTTCCGTAAAGGTTCTCTTTAATCCTAATGTTTCAAAGAAAAACTTCGACAGCCATTCTATGCTTTCTTTTGCAACTGCCATCGGCTCTAAGGAGGCGTCAATTCCGAATACATTCACGCCGAACTGATAATATTTAGAAACCGTTGTCTCATCCAGGCAATACTCCATCCAACGGGGCGTCAGTATGGCAAGTCCCAAGCCATGGGTAATATCGTAGATTGCAGACAGCTCATGCTCCATGGGATGGCAGCTCCACTCCTGCTGTTTTCCTCCATGTGTAAAACCATTAATCGCCCAGGAGGATGTCCACATCAGGTTTGCCCTTGCCTCATAATTCTCCGGCTCTTTCATGGCAATCGGCGCATACTTGATGATGGTTTTCATCATTCCTTCCATAAAGCAGTCCAGCATATACAGGTCTGTCTCCATATTGAAATACACTTCCATGATATGTGACATCATATCAGCAGCGCCGCAGGCCGTCTGATAAGGACTTACCGTATAGGTATTTGTAGGGTCAAGAAAGGATACTTTTGGGAGCAACGGTTTGGCAACCCTTCCAATCTTATCCTGCGTTTCAGGATTGCTGATCACGCCTCCCGCATCCATTTCTGAACCGGTAGCCGCAAGGGTCGGAACGGTCAGCACAGGAAGGGCTTTTTCCACAGGCGCCCATTGGCTAAAAAATTCCCAGGGGTCATGTTCCACGCAGGCTCCTGCCGCCATCCATTTAGTAGCGTCCAGAGTAGAACCGCCGCCTACGGCAAGCAGTACATCAATGTTTTCTCTCTTACAGATCTCCACCCCTTCCCGCACTGACTCAATCCTCGGATTTGGCGCAATACCGGACAGTTCATAAAACTCCAGTCCGGCTTTTTTGATTTCCGAAACAACTGCGTCATATAACCCTGTCTTTTTGATGGAGCCTCCTCCGTAAGTCAGAAGCACTCTTTTCCCATATCTACTCAGTTCTTCCCCAAGATGGCTCAGCTGATTTTCTCCAAAATATACTTTTACCGGTATGTCATATACAAAACTGTTCATTTTTTATTTGTATGATAATTCCTAGAGGGAATCATCACACATTCTCCCTTCTTTTTATATTTTTTGTATCGTGGTTTAATACATTCAAATACTATGGACTTTTGATTTTTCCTGTAGCTTCGACTACTCGACTGGAGCGTATTGCCGCTACCTTTATCTGAATTGTTTATCTGCTCGATGTTGCAATGGGTTCTCGCTCGGAAGTACTTATTTCAATCAAGTCTACGAGGATAATCGCTGGTGAATATCATGGTATCAGACTTTATGAAAGGGAGGCACAACCTCATGATTTATGTAGGCATTGACATTGCCAAACTCAACCACTTTGCCCCAGCTATCAGCTCAGATGGCGTAATTCTCATGGAGCCGTTCAAATTTACAAATGACGGTGATGGATTCAGTCTGTTGGAATCTAACCTTACATCCATCTGTGATGACAAGGACAACATCATCATCGGTCTTGAATCAACGGTGCACTGCAATGCCCTTGGGCACTGCGCCGGTAAACTCGTCAGAATCATCTGGAAGATGATGACCGACAATGTAGAATTTAACCTCGACTAGGAGGTCTGTATAATTTATGCTTGACTTTTCATCGCTGGTCTCCACATCTACTTGCCATTTTTATCTGATGCGAAACACCCCATCACAAGTTTCTTTTTCATATTGTTGTTATATACTTACATCATAATGTCATTACTTATAGTTATACACTAACTCATTTAACTATTTCTGTCAAGTATTTCAAATAGAATTTATTCAATTAAGTTGCAAACACTTGATTTTACTGACTTTACAGCATTCCTTCCTTGATTTCAACCAGCCTTTGATGCAACCTGTGCGCCTGCAAACATACGTTATCCGCAGGATATCTCACTTTTGAATGAAGCAAGAGAAAAACTGGAGACCATGATTTACTGTTTTTGTAAGTGCTATGGTCTTAAGTTGCCAAGAAGATATCGCAAACGTGCCAGAAAAGAGTATCTTGCATTTGCTAAGAGCAGGAAGCACAAGGTCAAAGCACCTGTTGAATTTGGTGCAAAATTTGATCTCAGTCTTGACAGCGAAGGTTATGGGCGTATCGAAAAAATATCTTTCGAGGCATACAACGAGAGCACCTGCCTGATTGAAGCAATAGAACGATTCAGAGAGCGTACCGGTTATTATCTGGAACGGGTCCTGGCAGATCAGATATACCGGACCAGGGAAACCAGGAACTATTGCAAGGAACATGGAATCCGGTTATCAGGTCCAAAGCTGGGCAGACCAAGCGCTACAACAAAAGTTGATAAGAAACAGGAGTATCAGGATAATACCGATAGAATCGAAGTGGAGCGCACCTTAAGTCTGATCAAACGCTGTTATGGTATGAGCTGCATTACCACAAAACTGGAAGAAACGCAGTTGACTTCTATCGCATTATCTGTATTCGTGACGAATCTGTTCAGGATTCAGCGGCGAATACTTTACGCTCTTTTGCATCTGTTCCGCTTCTGGCATGACTGGAACAGATGTAAGAGCTGGAAGCTGCAGATAGATACTTAATCAGCAGACACTAATTAACAGCTCTTTCTCTCTCATAGATAATTCCATCAAATTCACCCTTTCATGGCATAAAAAAAGCAACCGGAACATCTCTGTTTCGATTGCCATAGTAATAATATCACACCTATTTTGGCATTACAATTATATCATTGTTAGTCTGTCGTTAGTCTGCCGTTAATTCATGTTTCATTTTAACATAATGAAGATCGAACATATAACCTTTTCCGATATCATTATCATTTCATAGTTACCACTCAGACTTACCACTTTATACCACTGTGATACGATATTTTGCAATACTTTACGAGGTTTGCAAGCTTATCACCAAACACGTTCGAACCCTTGTAAATCAAGCATTTCCGCCACTTTCAGCCGCTTACTTCTCCAGACGGATGTCTAGCGTTCATCAACGACCTGAAAGATGTAGAACTTGAGGTAATAGCTCTCGTCCGCTGCCCACAGGATCGGATGATCCGGGCCCTGTGTCTTGAATTCTACCTGGCGGAGACGCTTATGCGCACCATGAGAAGCCTCCCGGATTGTTTTGGCAAAAAGCTCCGGATCCATGAAATGGGAGCAGGAACAAGTTACCAGGAATCCACCGTCTTTCACCAACTTTAAGCCCCTAAGATTGATCTCACGATATCCTTTTACGGCATTTTTGATGGAATTGCGGGACTTGGTAAAAGCGGGCGGATCCAGGATCACCACATCATATTTCTCGCCCTGCGCTTCCAGCTCCGGCAATAACTCGAAGACATCTGCACATCGGAAGCTTACCGTATTTTCCAGTCCGTTCAGCTTCGCATTTTCCGTCGCCTGATCCACAGCCAGCTGAGAAGCATCCACACCCAGAACACTCTTCGCTCCGGCGATTCCCGCGTTCAAAGCAAAGGAGCCGGTATGGGTGAAGCAGTCCAGCACCTTTTTATCCTTACAGAAACGATGAATGGCGGCACGGTTATTCTTCTGATCCAAGAAAAATCCGGTCTTCTGTCCGTCCTCTACATCCACCATGTAATGCACACCGTTCTCCACGATCTCTACTTTCGTGTCAAACGGTTCGCCGATGAAGCCTTTATAACGCTCCATACCCTCCTGTAAGCGTACCTTGGCATCGCTCCGCTCGTAGACACCGCGGATCACAATGCCATCCTCCGCCAGTACTTTCTTCAAAGCATCAATGATCACAAGCTTCCACTTATCGATTCCCAATGCCAGAGATTCCACTACCAGTACATCCGAGAATTTATCAATGACAATACCCGGCAGGAAATCCGCCTCTCCGAAGATCAGACGACAGCTGGAGGTATCAATAGTCTCCTTGCGGTAATTCCAGGCATCCCGTACCCTCTGCTCAAAAAATGCCTCATCGATCACCGTATCCTTCCTGCGCGCCAGCAGACGGATTGTGATCTTGGAGTTGGTGTTAATATAGCCATATCCCATGAAGTAGCCGTCAAAATCATGGATAGCTATAATATCACCATTCTCAAAATCTCCCATAATGGATGCGATCTCATTGTCAAAGACCCACATCCCCCCGGCTTTCAGAGTTCTGCCCTCTCCTTTTTTCAATGTAACGATTGTATTATACATAGAATTTCCTCTCTTGATTTCGTGATTTTATCGTTTTTGCAACTTTTTCTTCTATCATATTCGTTTTTTGCTTGACAATCAATGGGTTTTTATTTATTATTTTAATGTTGGCGCAATTAATGTTCACATCGTCGCGTGGCTCAGTTTGGTAGAGCGCTGCGTTCGGGACGCAGAGGTCGCAAGTTCGAATCTTGTCGCGACGACTAAAAAGACTCCCTCACACATGTGTGAGGGAGTCTTTTTGTCTCCACATTGTTCTAACTTATAACCTCTAGTCGACACGAACACACCGTTCGGGCGCAGAGGGTCCACGAGGTCCAGGGGACCTCGGCCTGGACCGACCGAAGCGGAGACCATAAATTCAACTTTCGCTGGTTCAATCACGGGCTGAACGCCGCAAATTCTCTCCAATCCCCATAATCACAAACACCGTCGAAATATTCATCACCTGCTGGAAGCTGAACATATTGTTCACCGTATAGGCCAGCACACAGAACCCGCAGGCTCCCACCAGCATCGACTTTTTCCCGGCATGCAGGAAATTACGGATTACTGAGATCATCATTCCCGCATAACTGACCAGCCCCAGCACTCCTATATCCACCAGGATCGTCAGCCATTCATTATGTGCATTAGTGAGGCGGTTTCCATAGAAGAAATCATACACCATATTTTGCAACTCCGGGCTGGCCTCATTCGACAGAAACGCATACATGCAATCCGGCCCTACGCCGAAAATCTTATGTAACAGATCTGCTTCCCAGAAGCATCTGGCTCCCGTCGACCAGGTGGCTCCCCTGTTGCTGCCCCAGGCCGCGCTGAACACCAGCCAGTTGCTACCCCCGTCACCTGCTGTCTCCGTCAGAAAGGACGTCAGTTTTCCGCCCAACAGCGTATTCGCCAGAATAAACGCTAATAATGCCACGCTCACAACCGGCAGTGCTACGCACAATATCCGATAGATGCCCCAAAAAAGTTTCCCACGGTAATGATTTCTGTTATTGCTGGTATGTACCAGCCACAGCACCACTACTGACACGATCGTCATAATCACACTCATTGCGGAAAACGTCAGGATATCCGTCACTTTTTCCATCGGCAGTTCCTGCGAAAGCACATTGCAGCTCCGCAGAATATATGTGATCAGACATGACACCGATAACAATGTCATTTCCTGCCAGAGGCATTCCATTTTTCCGCCATCTTTCACAGACATGCCAAACAATACAAACAGCATTACGGCTAAAGTTACAACACCACTGCTGCTGCCCTGGGTTACCAGAGAAGCAAAACCGATCGTCACATACCCCATCAGCAGCGCTCTCTTCCAAGTGATCTCCGATCCCATCCACCATAACAGATAAACTCCACCGAACAGTACCGTCACCAGATAACCGCAATACCAGTTAATATTTCCCACGGTAGAAATAAAGGAGGAATTGATGATCTCCTTATCTACAAGGCACAGCCCGAATTTATTCATATATCCTAGGAAAAAAACAATGGTCGACACCGGCAATGTCAGGATCACGATCCAGTCGTTTCTCTGCCACATCCGTGAGATCATAAAATATACAATGACCGCTCCCAGCTGGGTCCACATCCCCATCCGCCAGGATGCCGTCCCCCACAGTGCCTCCTCCCGATACCGGGTAAACACATAGGACATTACCACGGCAATCCCGTATAGAGCAGCAAATTTATCCGTGGTGTTCAAAGCCTGCCAGATGCTTTTCGGAATAGTCCGAAATTCCGGAAGCTCCTGTTTCTGCTTTGCCACAATGAGGCGAAGGATCAGCCACAACACAAATACCGGAAGCAGACATTTCCCCGCATAAGTCATAGTCTTAATAAAAAAATTCTCCTTGTCTGTTCCGATCTGGGCATAGCCCCTGTTGTACAACGGCAGTACAGCCAATATCACAAACAGATACACGCTGATCACGATATCACACAGGAACCGGCTGAAATTGCATAGCGTTTCTGCCACCGATTCCACAGAATTTTTCCCTTTTGTTTTTTTTGCCATAGATCCGTCTCTCCTAAGCTTCCTTTGTCTAATACTTTTATGATAGCTTTCGACACTTCTTTCGTCAATCTTTTCTCATTCCTGTTGTTCCTGCTCCCTCTGGCGGTCAAACATCCGGGCGAGACTGTGATAAGTCTCATAAATGAGCACAAATCCCAGGGGTCCCTTAATGATCCCCCAGACGCCGAACAGCCGGATTCCCGCATACAGTGACACCAATACGGCTATGGGTGACACTCCTATTTTCCTGCCGATAAGACGAGGCTCCATGATTTCCCGCAGGAAAATACAGACCAAATACAATACACCGCAGACAATGGCTCTTCCCCAATTTCCTTCCAAAATCTGAAAAACTCCCAGCGGCACCAACACGATGCCCGTTCCGATAAAAGGCAGCGCATCTAAAATCCCCGCCAGGATCCCCCACAAAATACCATGATTTATTCCGGCGATTCCTAATGTTGCCGCAGCTGTCATGGCAATCGTGGTCATAATGATCCCCTGGGCCTTTACAAAAGTGGCAATATAACGGACGATCCCGCAGATCACCTCCAGAAGTACATGACAGGCCTCCTGATCCAGCAGACGGTTCATAATACCGTCATAGTCTTTCGCCAGCAGCACCGAAGCGATCAAAAACGTCACCAGAAATCCTCCCAGCTCCGCGAACCACTGCACATACTGCATAGACTGGGAAAGCATTCCCGGCAGAATATTTTCTTCCAGTGAATCCAGCCCCTCCTGTAGTCTGCCACTGACCGTATTTTCCAGATACGCAGTGTCCACACCAATAATCTCTCCCACGCTGCGACACAGCCCCCGGACGACTTCCAGCCACTCCTGCTCCCGCAGTTCCAGATTGCCGATCCATACCGGCAGGCTGCCTAGCATCCAGGACACCAGAATCCAGAGTAACCCCACCAACAACACTGTTGCCACGATGAGAAGCACTATGGCACTGAGGGGTCTGGGAAAATGCAGACGCTGATTCATCCGCTTCATCATTGGCCCAAAAATTGTGACAAACAGCATGGCCAACAGTACCGGTGCCGACAGAGGTGTCAGATATTGCAGAAAAAAATAGACTGCCCCCGTTACCAGAAGCAGTACTATCATCTTTTTTCCTATTATTTTTTTGCCAAATTCTCCCCAATCCATGCCGCACACTTCCTTTTTGGGATTAGTGTGTGCCGGACAGGCTTTTTTATCCTTCGAAAATATCCTCCGAAGGAATTTTTGTAAATTTTTCAAATGCAGGATTCTGCGGTTTCACCCGGAATGACATCTTTTTGCCGTTGCCGGGATGGGTAAAATCCAGAGAATATGCGCAAAGTGCCACGCCGCGATATGCCGGACTCCCCGCCGTTCCGGCGACTGTAGTGTTCCCGTATTTGGTATCTCCCAACAACGGCCATCCCGCATGGGCAAACTGCACGCGGATCTGGTGGAACCGTCCGGTCTCAATGCAGACATCTGCCAGTGCCAGCGGCATAGGCTGATTAATTTTCTCCAAAATGCTATAATGCAGTTTTGCGATCTTTGCGTCCGGAAAATTCTTCTCTCTGCCGGTGACTGCCACTGCCACGCTGCCCTCTTTCCGTAGATAATCCACAAGCTCCCCTTCCGAAGCATCAGGATATCCACAGAGTACCGCATAATACTGTTTATTCAATGTGCCCGCCGACAATTGTTTCGTCAGAACTGCTGCCGACTTTTTCTCTTTGGCGAATACCAGCACACCCTCCACCGGCTGATCCAGTCTGTGGACTATGCCCAGATATGGCTCTCCTTTTCCCGGTCCCAGCCTCCCTGTGTCGGGAAGCTTTGCAAGATGGGATTTCAACTCGCTGACCACATCCGGTTGTCCGATCCCGGCGGACTGTACCGCCAGTCCTGCCGGTTTGCGGATGACCAGTATGCTGTTATCTTCATATAATATTTCCGTTTTCATAACCTATTCCTCTGTCATCCCCCTAACCGTTGTTCCGGATGTTAATCTATACCGTTGCATCTCTATTACCTAATCACTTTCTCAGTCCTTTAGGATAATGATTCTTCATGACGCCTCCGGCCAGCTTCCCCCAGCCAAGGCTACAGCCGTCCACGCAGATCAGATACCAGCCCTTCTCGCCTTCCGCGGAAAAAGTCTGTCCCTTCAGATAAGCAGCGGCTTCCTCCTCAGACAGCTTCCACACATGCTTCACATCCTCCGGGCGCAGTGCCAGTGCTAACGCGTGCGCCGGTTCAAAACGGTTCTTTTTCAAGGTGCCCAGATGCAGTCCGGGACGCAATACCTTCAGTCCTTTCAACCCGGGCATTCTCTCCGGCATGCGGTACAGGTTATCACCAAATGCCAAAAAGCCTTCTCCGGCAGTGCATAGTCCTGCTTTGATCGTCTGCTCCTCCGAAAAAGTCTCTTTTGCGAAGTTAAAATACTCTGCCCAGTCCTTTGTCAGATTCTTCGCCGGAATTCCCTTCTCTGGTCCGGTGGCACTCACCGGCTGACAGCCTTCCGGAAGCTCTCCCTTTTTCTGTAATACTGCGGCATAATGCCCCTCGCCACGTAACTTATGGGGCCACAGGCGCAAGGTGCCTTCGATACCCGGCGCCGGGTTCTCCACACAGCCCGGAATACCGTCACACCCCTCCGGGATCCCCAGTGTTTTTTTATCTATGGGGACAATCTCGAATTCCTCATGCTTTGCCAGGAAACGGCTGATACTTCCCTCATTTTCCGCAGGTGCAAAGGTGCAGGTAGAATACACCAGTCTGCCGCCGGGTACCAGCATCCGGGCGGCACATTCCAGAATGCCGTCCTGTCTGTCCGCACAGAGCTGTACATTCTCCGGGCTCCATTCCTCACAGGCCACTTCATTCTTCCGGAACATTCCCTCTCCGGAGCAGGGTGCATCCACCAGGATCCGGTCAAAATATTCCTCGAAAATATCCGCCAGGTGCTCCGGCGTCTCATTCAATACACAGGCGTTGCGGATGCCCATGCGCTCCACGTTCTCCGAGAGTATTTTCGCCCTCGCCGGGTGGATCTCATTCGTGACAAGCAGTCCTTCTCCCTCCATCGCTGATGCGATCTGGGTACTTTTCCCTCCGGGAGCAGCACATAGATCGAGGATCCGCTCTCCGGGCTGTGGTGACAGTAGTGTCACAGGTGCCATGGCACTGGGTTCCTGAATATAATAAAGTCCCGCTTCATGCCAGGGATGTTTTCCCGGCTGGTCCTCTTTGGTATAGTAATATCCGTTCTCCGCCCAGGGAACCGGCTGCAGCTGAAAAGTCTGCTTAACTTTTTCTGTTATGACAGACATGTCATCCTTTTTTAACGGATTCAGACGCAATGCCTGATATTTTTCATGCTCAAAGCTTGCCAGGAACTCTTCATATTCCGATTCCAAAAGTCCCTGCATTCTCTCTGTAAATGACTGCGGAAGCATAAGTTTCCTCCATCTCTGTCCTCTATTCCGGACTCTGTTCCCATTAACTGTATCACAGCTCCTATTCGGGGGCAATCATTTCTTGCCAACCGTAACCCGGGCAACTATAATATTTCCTGTAAGTGTTTGTATTGTTGTAGTTCTGAAAGAGTAACCCATTGTTTATATTTTTATTATTTTCATTAAGAAAAGAGGTTCCTATGTCTATCTTCAAAAAAACACTGAGCTGTGCCGTTCTGGCGGCTCTGAGTACCTGTGCACTGGCCGGCTGTGGCAAACAGGATGCAGCCAATGAAACCGCAGCGACCTCCTCTGAGGCACCTTCCGCTGCCATCACCGAGACCATCTCCGAAAGCACAACCGCTCCCGAACAGACATCCGTCCCCGAAACAGTCGAAGCCCAGCCTGTGGAAACTGAACCCCCATCTTCCGAAGCACTCTCCGTGGATGCCTCCACGCCCTATGGGCAGCATGGCGCTCTCCATGTAGAAAACGGTAAGCTGACAGACGAAAACGGCAACACCGTTCAGCTTTACGGCATGTCTACCCACGGTATTGCCTGGTTCCCCCAGTATATCAATTATGATTCCTTCCGTACCCTGCGGGACGACTGGAATACTAACTGTATCCGCCTCGCCATGTATACAGCGGAATACGGCGGTTATTGTGCCGGCGGTGATAAGGAACAGCTGAAGCAGCTGGTAAGAGACGGTGTATCCTACGCCACAGAGCTTGGAATGTACGTGATCGTAGACTGGCATATTTTAAGTGATTGCGACCCGAATCAGAACAAAGATGAGGCGATCGCCTTTTTCCGGGAAATGGCGGAAGCTTTTGCCGACAACGACAATGTGCTCTATGAGATCTGCAATGAACCCAACGGCGGTACTTCCTGGGACAGCATCAAGTCTTACGCAGAAGAAGTCATCCCGGTGATCCGGGCGCAGAAGCCGGATGCCGTAATTCTCGTGGGAACACCAACCTGGAGTCAGGAGATCGACAAGGCTGCCGCTTCTCCGCTGGATGACAGCAATGTAATGTATACGCTACATTTCTACGCAGGCACCCATAAAGACGACCTGCGGAACCGCTTAGAGACCTGTGTTCAGAACAATCTTCCGGTCTTCGTCAGCGAATTCGGTATGTGTGAGGCCTCCGGCAATGGTGCCAACGATTTTGTTTCCACCACCAAGTGGCTGGATCTGCTGAACAAGTACCAGATCAGCTTCTGTTGCTGGAATCTCGCCAACAAAGACGAAAGCAGCAGCGTCTTCAAGGCTTCCAGCACGGCACTTTCCGACTGGACCGACGATGATTTCAATGAATCCGGACGCTGGATCCGTGACTACTTCCGCGGAATGCCACAGAAATAGCCACATATCATTTCTTTACAATAATTCTTCGTCATAAACCGCTCTGCCGCCACCAATGAATTTCGGTCTGGTGCGGGCGCATACCACATGGGCGTCTCCGATCTGTCCGGACCGGAGGCGCACCGGTACTGCCACATCTCTCAGATGCATTCCGATCAGCGTATCCCCGATATCCATTCCTGCTGCCGCCTGAATATGTTCCACAGCCACCGGATGCTCGAAGGCTTTATACGCCGCCGTCGCAAAAGATCCGCCTGCCTTAGGCTGAGGTACCACATTTACCATGGGATAACCATATTTTACCGCAGCCTCTTTTTCCAGAATCAGTGCGCGGTTCAGATGCTCACAACACTGCGCAGCCAGATATACCCCGGCTTCCTGCGTGGCCTGGTAAATACCGCCGAAGACCATCTCCGCCAGCTCCGGGCTGGAATAGGTACCGATAGTAGCACCTCCCACCTCACTGGTAGAACAGCCTACCACAAACAGCTCTCCCTGCTCCAGCCTCGCCTTTTCCAAAATCTCCTTGGCCGCCAGATAAGCCTCTTCTGCAATGATTGTCATATCTTCTGTCATGACGAATACCTCCCAGATTATTTTTTAGTTATTGCCATCTTTTCTGCCTTTCCCGGCAGACAGACTGCTTTCTATAGTTACAGCAGACAGTTTTCCAATACCAATATCATTAAAAAAACGATATTTGCTATGGTAAACCATCCAAAATACTTCTTTTTCTCTCCCGGAATCTGTCTGGCCACCTGTTTATAAGAGATCAGACTGGCCATGGATGCGATCAGCGTCCCCAACCCTCCCAGATTCGTACCGATGATCAATGCCGTTATATTTTCCGTAAATCCGGATAACAGCAGGGCCGCCGGAACATTACTGATCACCTGACTGGCAATCACGGCTGTCATCACTTCTCTACCTCCGATGATCTTCTGCAGGAAATCACAGAAAGCAGGCATTCTTCCCATATTTCCTATAAAAATAAAGAAGCCCACAAACGTCAGCAAAAGCGAATAATCCACTTTTATAAGAGTACCACGATCTAAAAGGAGAACCGCCAATGCCACAGTTCCCAATGTCACCGGATAAGGAATCATATGAGCCACAGTCAGCAGACACAACACAAATAACAGCAAATATGCCGGAAGTAAATATTTCTTTTGTTCCAGCTTCTCATCTTCTGTCAGCAAAACTTCTGCTCCCCGGACTTCGATTCCGCTTCGTTTTGCCACAATTACCACACAGATCATCAGTAAAAGCAGTGACACCAGAGAATAAGGCAGCATCAAAAGTATAAATGTTCCAGCGGACATCTGTGTTTTCCCATATAAATACAGATTCTGCGGATTTCCGATCGGCGTCAGCATACTTCCCAGATTGGCAGCTATCGTCTGCAGAACGATCACAGGTACTGTCAGTTTTTTCACAGCTTCTTCGCCTGTCAGCTGCAGCACAATGAAGGTAAACGGTACAAACGTTATCAATGACACATCATTGGTGATGATCATACTGAAAAAGAAACACAAAAGTACCAATACCTCTGCCAACTGTATGGTATTCTGTGTATGCCTCAACAGCGTTTTTGCAATATTACGGAAAACACCCAGTTTCTGCAAGCCTGCCATCACCGTCATCAGGCAGAAAAGGATCGAAAGTGTGCGGAAATCAATATATCCTACATATTCTCTGTCCGGCGGAATCATCACCGCGGACACTATTGCCAGCAGGATCGCTACGGTCAGAACCGTCTCTCTTTTTAGGAATTCACTCAGTTTTCTCTTTACTTCCATACTCATTTGTTCCTTTGCCCCACAACCTCACAAAATAATTTCAGAGGAATATAGTAAAATTAAGAATATTTTCTACGGAGCATGTTATGTCTATTCTGCCCCCTCTGCTCTTCGGCATCTCAGCCAGTCTGGATGCCCTTCTGGTAGGTATGGCTCTGGGCCTCCAGAAAGTCCCTCTGCCTGCCAGACATAATCTGCTGATCAGCACAGTCACCCTGATCGGGACTGTGATCTCTATAGGTCTTGGCAACCTGTTGTTACCCTTGTTTCCCATCGGCATCGGTACCCGGATCGGAAGCAGTGTACTGATCCTTTTCGGTCTTTACTACGTGGGAAAATGGCTGCTTTCCAGATGGTGCTGCAATTTTTCCCCGGATAATAATCTGTGCCAGAAAAAGAAAAAATTTGCCGGGCACCGGGAATTATCCCTGTCGCAGATACTGGCGCTGGGCTGTGCCCTTTCCATGAACAATATCGGCATCGGTTTCTCCGCCAGTATTACGGGACTTCCTTTCCTTCCGGCATCGGTGTCCACCTTTTTCTGCTCCTTCGGATTTCTGGCTTTCGGAAGCCGTCTGGGCAGGTCTGCTTTCCTGCAGCAGATCGGGGAATATACGGATCCCGTCTCAGGTTTATTGTTGATCCTGCTGGGGTTGTGTCAATTATACCACTGATCCGTATAGTTCCGAAAAACTTGGGGAATCTATCTGAATAATAATACCATATACCTGTTTGGCAGTCTATGCAAGTGATCAGAAAGGATTCCCCACTATGGTACAACGCTCCTTATCCACAAATCTATCCAAAAATACGGCACTTTTCCACGCTCTGCTGCCACTGGATGACAGTTTTGACCTGATCACCCGTGACCTGAAGCTGGGAAATACGCCGGCTTACTGGATCGGTGTCAATGGTTTTTGTAAGACGGAGATCCTTCAACAAATTTTTTCCGACTTGCAGGACCCCCTCTATACACTGGATTCCGAAATCCGGGATCTCCCTCGCTATGTGCAGAGCAAACTGGGGTATGCCCAGGTGTCACTGACTTCCTCTATAGATACGATTCTGCAAAATATTCTCAGTGGCCCCTCTGTCCTTCTGGTAGAAGGTTTTGCACAGGCCGTGATCATCGATGTCCGTACCTATCCTGTCCGCAGCATTTCCGAACCTGACACCGAACGGATCACCCGTGGTGCCCGGGACGGTTTTGTGGAGACGTTGTTGTTCAATACCAATCTGATCCGCCGGAGAGTGCGTTCTCCGAAACTGACATTCTCTATCTGTTCTCTGGGTGCAGAAAGCCGCACGGATGTAGCTATCGCCTATCTGGCGGATCAGGTCAATGAGGAATTATTAGATACCTTAAAGAAAAAGCTTTCCCAATTACAGATCACTTCCCTGACCATGGGCAGCAAAAGTCTGGAAGAACTCCTGATCAAAAAACGCTGGTGGAATCCTCTGCCCAGTATCCAGCTGACGGAACGGCCCGATGTGGCCTGCAGCTATCTGTGCGAAGGGCATATTCTGCTCATCGTGGACAACTCCCCTGCCGTTCTGCTGCTTCCCGGTACGATCTTCCAGTTTACCCAGAGTGCGGAGGACTATTACAACAATCCCCTGACCGGAACCTACTTCCGCATGATCCGTTTTCTGTGCATCCCGGTCAGTCTCCTACTCCTTCCGGTATTTTTACTTCTCTCCGCCTACTATCCCGAGATTACTGCCTCGCTACAGCTCACACCCGTCAGCGATCTGTCACCCTTCCGCCTTTTTTTCTATGTGCTGGCGGTGGAGTTCCTGCTGGATCTTTTCAAGTATTCAGCGGCACTCAGCTCCAGCCGCGTCTCCGGTGCTCTGTCCATTGTCGGCGGACTATTAATCGGTGACATTGCTGTCAGTCTTAACTGGGCCTCCACGGAAGTCCTCTTCTATGCTGCTGTCACCATGCTGGCGAATCTGTCCCTCTCCAGTATCGAATTTGCTGATGCTCTGCGGATCTATCGAATTCTCCTTGTGGTCACCACCGGATTATGGGGTCTGCCCGGCTTTATTATCGGTCTGACGCTTGTGTCACTCTCCATGATTACCACACCAACCTTCGCGGGCTTCAGCTACTTCTGGCCCCTCTTTCCTTTTAACGGCCCGGCTCTCCGAAGCCTCCTGTTCCGCCGCCCCACCTATAAGGCACAGCCCAGTAAAGTCTGGTCCCGCGGACATGTGCACCACACAAAATAAACGTTATAGCGTTATTCCCCCTTCTGTGGTACAATACCATTAACTCATGAAAAAATAACAGATGGGAGCATTTATGAAAAAAGCAACTATTTTAACCTTGATAACCTTATGTATTTTATCTTTTGCTTCCTGTGGCAAGCAGGAAACCACATCCGGCAATGAATCCATCACTGCTACTGTTGAATCCGCACAGGCAGAAACCACAGTGCCGGAGGAAACAGAAACAGAAGAATCAAAAACGGTGTCACTCCCCTGGATTCCACTCTCAAGTTTAGAAACACATCCGGAGTTAAGAGCAGCCTTTGAGGAATATGTAGAAGTAACAGGAACCACAGGCAACAAAGAGGGTAACTTATATACGAATCCATTAACAACACGGCCAGACCAGAATATCACGTTACTTTTAGCAATAAAAAATCAATATTTTCGAGGCTATATGATGGTAGTGTCGTCTGTTTTAGAGCTTGGTGAAATGGCAATAGAATATTATGCAGATATAGATGCAGATTATGCGAATGCTCCCTATGCAACTATCAATGCCTACTTTGAATTGCTTCCAGACCAAGAAGAAAGACAGTTTGATGAAGATGTCCCCCTTTCAAGAGCACAGGCAATGACGTTAATAATGAGAGCAATGACTCAGGTAAATGAAGCACAGGCACCAGAAACAGACAGTGACTTCACAGCAAAAGTAGGAGAAACACAATATACCAATTTTGCCGCACCAATGGATGAATATGCCTATGTGAATACTTCGACTGGTTTAAATGAAGAGACTTTTACGTCAGCAATGTCAAGAGGAGAGTACATTTATCTGTTAGCAAACTATTATAGCCAAGACTACCAGGCATATATGGATAACAATGGTTTTAAGAATAACACCTATCTTGAAGATGTAGCAATATCAACAGTATCCGATGCAGGAGACATCAGCTTTACAGAAGCAATCTCTGATCCGGGTAAGGGAGTTCCATCTGATATGTATAAAGCATTTGAAATAGCTACTAATATGGAGTTAATTTCAGAATCAGACTTAGAAGATTGGGATGCAGCAATTACAAAAGGTGAAGCGGTCAGATTATTTACGACAATGTCATTCATGTATTATCATGTAGCAGGTGATGGTAGTTTAATGGATGAAATTGCCGAGAACATCATTTATCCTGATGTAAATCCGGAGGATGTAGATCCCAAGGCAACCAACATAGATGGAGACATCGCCTTTGCCCTTGGAAAACAAGAATTTAATGAAGTGACAGAAGAATATGGTGGTTATGAACCGTGGACGGGATATGCACAATCTCAAGGAGCAGATGGAACTATAGGTTGGTGCTGGGTTTACGACACTGGCAAAGGAGCAGGTTCCGAAGAAAGCTATGCCGTTTACATGAAAGAAGGCTCCCCACGATATGGAGAAGTTTTCCACGTAGGAGATTACTTACCTGATGGTTCCCTATTCACAGGAGCCAACCATCAGGAATATCGTATCGCTGAAAACAGGATATTATTAAGAATGTATGAAAATGGTGAATTGGGTGGAACAATAGTAACAGAAGATGAAAATGGCATGTTACATATCATAGTAGAATAGAAAATAGAATGGGAAAGTCACCAGTGGCTTTCCCATTCATCATTTTAGAAAAATACAAACCCCGATATATTATGTCACCCACTGTACGATCAGACACAGGTATTGCGAAACACAGAATTTATTAGAAAGAAGTGCTGACCGGAGCGGAGCGTAGACATCGAACTTTCGAGCCCTGGCAGGGCTCAAAAAAAAGAACGATACCGATTTGGTATCGTTCTTTTTTTCATGAGAGCGCGAGACGGGGATCGAACCCGCGACCCCCTCCTTGGCAAGGAGGTGCTCCACCGCTGAGCCACTCGCGCATAATGTACAGGTCAAAACCTGTATCTTGAAGGTATGAAATTAATTGTGTTGACATTCATCCGCAATCTGATGAATGTCTGCTGTGTGTCTCACAGCAAAGACTATATTACATGATGAATGCCAAACTGTCAAGAAAATTTTTGAAATTTTACGAAAAATTTCACCACATCCTATTTATCCGTAGTAAGATGGCTGTATTCTCCCTTTCGATTATAGGAATCTGTCAGGTAGCTTTCATCCGTAAGAATGCATTCGATCTCCTGATCGTCCTCTTTGTACTGGCTTCTCTTCCGCAGATCCTCTTTAGTATGCTGTTGCTTTGTCTGCAGGAAATCTCCGCTATGGGATCCCAGGAATCGTCCCGGCAGCCGGTCCATCAGTCTTCTGGCTACCTTCTGTACCTGATAACGCACTTTCTGCAACGGTGTTGTCGGCACAGCCTCTCGTGTCTCTATCGGCTGGAAATAGGTATGCGTCGCCGCCGTCTCCACCGCCGCCCTGTTCAACGTAGTCTTCACGCCCACAGAATTTCCCGTAACAAGCGTCTCCTGACCCGCGATATGATTACCGCTGCCATCCTTCTGCGAACTTATCGCATCATTGGATTCTTTACTGTCTCCCCAGATCTTCTGTAAGAGCTGTTTTCCACTATTCCCAATATTCTGTACCCAGGACAACAGGTTTCCCTTAGAATTCTCCTGCAAGGCTTCTGTAGCCATCTGCGCCGTCTGCGCGGCTCCGGACTTAGCCCCCATACTGCCCGTATCCGTATTTGCCCCATGTTCATGAAGGCATGATGTTACATGATGAGAATATGTGTCATGTCCGCTTCCGACTCCACCGACCTGCATAAGCCCCTCCGTTCCTGTTTCCGGGTCTACCTGTTCTATCATGTATATCGGAGGTATTCACTATTTTATTCAGTCTCCCGGGGCACCTTGTTATAATTGGTCATCCGCACACAGCTCTTTCACGTACTTATCAACAAAGCATCATTCTGCTTAGACAAGATCTCTTGAAAGTCAAACCTAATTTTGGGTTTTATGTAATTGTTCCAGGTCAAAAAATGCTGCTTTTTTTCTTGACACGGGAACATATGTTTTCTACAATTATTGTAGTGCAGCTCTACTAATTTAATTGGAAGGAAACACCTCATGGGTGATTTACTCAATGTCGACATGAATTACCTTATTGGAAAAAAAGAATCTACTGAAATTATTCCGGATAGCTATTATCTCAATCCAGAAGCCCGTGACATGGCTCAGTTCCTCTTCGAGAATCCGGAATACAAGGTCCTCTTCGATGCCTCACGGAAAGTGAAGCCGGAGGACATTTAGTTTGTAAAAGAGATGATCGAGATCGGGGCGCACAAAAGAAATGGGAATCACTATGAATCAGTATGTAGTATTACAAGTGACACTTAAGGAGAAACTTATCGGAACTGCATCCAAGAATCTGAAGGAGCTCGAGGATGTGATCAACGCCCAGGCTGCAAAGGGATACCGCCTGCACCACACTATTACCACCGCTTCTGCCAATAGTACCGGCTTCGGCGGCGGAGACCGGATCCAGGCTACTATGGTATTCGAGAAACTCTGATGTTGTTGCACCGGTGCAATTTTTCAAAAATATAAATTTTAGGAATAACTTGACAAGGCTTGCACATAATGGTATTATTCCGCTAATTAGCGAATGACTGGTGTCCGGTCGCGAAAGAGTCTTGGAATTGTATTCCAGGGCTCTTTTTACATACAAAGGAGAATTGTAATGAACGAACAAGAATTTGAAAAACAGTTAAATGCTTTGCACGACCGCGTGCTCTCGAAAGCTCTTTCTGACGAAGAGAAAAATAATTATACCGAGTCACTATTTGAATCTATTCGTCATGTAAATAAATACGGGCAAGAATTTTGGTATGCCAGAGATTTACAAATCGCTCTGGAATATACTGAGTGGAGAAACTTTTGCAAGGTTATTGAAAAGGCAAAAGAAGCCTGCCGAGGTAGTAATAACGCGGTATCTGACCATTTTGTTGACGTCAACAAAATCGTAAATGCTGGTGCCACCAGTAAGGATATCGGAGATATTCAACTTTCACGATATGCTTGTTATCTTATTGTGCAAAATGGTGATCCTCGAAAAAAGGTTATTGCACTTGGACAAACCTACTTTGCAGTAAAAACCAGACAGCAAGAACTAATTGAAAATTATGAAAATCTTTCCGAAGATCAAAAACGTATCGCCATCCGGCAGGAAATGAAAGAGCATAATAAAATGTTAGTAGCTGCTGCCAAGGATGCTGGTGTTGAAACTACCCTGGATTATGCTATATTTCAAAATTACGGATATATGGGACTATATGGTGGTTTAAAGGCTAGCGATATAAAGGAGCGTAAAGGCTTAAAGAAATCACAAGACATACTCGATTACATGGGATATGAAGAATTAGCTGCCAACCTCTTCCGTGCTACTCAGACGGAAGCAAAACTCCGCCGTGAAAATATTCAAGGCAAACAGGAAGCGAATAAAACCCACTTTGAGGTTGGTAAAAAGGTGCGTGACACCATTAAAGATCTTGGTGGCACAATGCCGGAAGATTTGCCTACACCGGAAAAAAGTATTCAGCAATTAGAGAGAGAGCAAAAGAAAAAATTGAAATAAAAAATCAGCCCAGTGCACCAACACCAGCGCTGATTACCGGGCAAACCGATAAATCACCTTGAACAAGTTTTTAATTATGAAAAATATAATGCCTGGAGACTTTTGTTTGATAAAAAGGATACTAAAGAGAATCGACGTACCTTTTTGGAATGGATGCAACATGAAAATTAAAACCCTTGAAAAATCAAGGGTTTTTAAAAGCGGGTGATGGGAATCGAACCCACGTATCCAGCTTGGAAGGCTGGTGTTCTACCATTGAACTACACCCGCATGTTTATATATGAAGCAGGGCGGCCATTTTAAGAAATGGTGTCCTGCGAAAATGCCCAGAACCGGAATCGAACCAGTGACACGAGGATTTTCAGTCCTCTGCTCTACCAACTGAGCTATCTGGGCCCGCGACTTAATCCTACTTGCAATCTTGTTTCATGACTGCTCTGCGTCACAACAATCGTAGTCTACACAAATTTCGTCCAAATGTCAAGTACCTTATCAAAAAAATTTTAAATTTTTGCAATTATTCCTCTATCTCCTACAAATGATACGGTTAAAACTCCTCTTTTTCCCCGTACCATTGCAGTAAAAGCTCCACCACCCGGTTGTAGCTGATCATGCCATCCGAAACACCATTCAATTTCAGTGAAGCATTGGTCAGGGTATCTGAAACACTGTCCACCGTCTCCGTATTCACCACAGCTTTTCCGTTGATTCTCTCCCATTGCTCTTCTGTGACAAAGATATTGTCCTCCTGCACCTGCTGTAATACCTGTAACGGATGTACCGCCTCTCTGGCCGCCGCATAGCTGTCCGGATCCGCCAGTCTTGTCTTATGCAGATCGTTTGCCACATAATTCAGCACACTTAAGTAACCCGCATATTGAAAAGTATTGTCATCCGACTCTACGCAGGCCAGAAATGCAATAAAATTCGCCTCATCCTCATAGATATACCCCCGGATGTGAGCCAGCTCATGACACATGGTTGCCGGTTTTTCCATGATGTACATGACATCATTGTAATTTGCCTCCATGGAAAACGGGAAATAATAGCCACACATATACATCTGACACATGAAATCCGAGAAAAACATAGCCTTCGGCCGGGGATAATAACCATCCAGCTGGTCATACCTTTTCCCCAGGCTCTGCATCACATCGATGGCTTTATCCTCCATATCCACCGCATTACCCCGGCTGTCCACACCACCCGAGTACACCACGGCACCACTGTCATCCCGTTCCATGACCTCACTGAGCTCATTACAGTGCCGGACGATATCATTATAGATCCGAAGCAGTTCCTCCGTTCGTTCCTGTGTTGTCTGCTCCTGCGCTTCCTCTTCACCGAAATATTTCTCCGAAAATGTAGACCCATGATAGATCATGGTACAATTTAGCGTCATAATGGCAAATACGGCAAGCAACGTCCAAGCAAAAAAAACAAAATATTCCTTCACTCCCCGGCAGTACTTTTCCGAATGTCTGCACGCCGGAATCAGCAAACTGCATCCCAGCACAACCGCAGCAAGCACCACCAGAATCCCTGCCACAATCAACCATTCGCCCACGGAAAAGGGAAACAACCCTGTAATCCTTCCGTAGGTATTGACCCAGATTGGGAAAATATAATCAATATAAGCATCGCTGAGGCTTCTGCTGCTCCAGGCAACGACCTGAAGCAGTAAAAGAACTGCAACGATGCTTAAATAAACTCGAAAACTTTTCTTATGGGATTTCTTTTTCTCCATAGTACTCCTTAAGCGGCTTCCTCTTTTCCCACCTTGATCCTGGTCTTCTTCCAGATACCACAGCGGTACAGAACATACAGAATCAGGGATGAGATGCTGTTACTGATCACCACGGAATACCAGACGCTGCGTACACCCATATGTAGCACACTTTCACAGAACCATAGCGTCAGGAAACGGAATACCCACAATCTGGTCACATCAATAGCCATGGTCACCTCCGTGTGTCCGGTTCCCTGGAACAATCCGGATGTCGTATTGTACACACCATTGGTAAAGCACCAAAATGCCATAACACTTAAAAAGTCTGCCGCCATGCCCACAACTTCCGCATCCTTGGAAAAGATTCCGACAATTGCCGTGGAAATCATATCTCTTGATAAGATCATACCACCTATGAACAAAAATACAACCGATATCCACATGGAAAACCGATATCCCTTCTCCGCACGGTCCTGCTGCTTTGCTCCCATATTCTGCCCCACGATAGTGGCCGTTGCCGAACCAATGGCATTGGAGGGTAGCGTGATCAGTCCATTCACCTTGTTGCCAATACCGTAAGCCGCCATGGCTTCCGTCCCGTAGACAAACACGTTTTTACTCATCAGCAGAAATCCCAGCTGCATGGTACTTCCGCCGATAGCGGTAGGCAGACCGATCTTAAGGATCATTCCCAGTTTTTCCCTCTGTAATCGCATGTACGCACGGTTCAGGCAGATATCATTTTCCTGTCTGCACAGAAGTCCGAAAGCCACCATGGCCGGAATCGCTTTCGCCAATAGCGTAGCCAGTGCTGCACCGGCAGTTCCCAGATCCAGGATGATCATGAAAAACGGATCCAGGAACAGATTCAGCGTAATACCTCCCAGATTAAGGAACATGGGGCGCACCGTATCTCCCTGTGCCTGATGTACTGCGGAAAAAATGTTGACCATATATAAAAAGGGCATATCCCAGATGACCACCCGCAGATAAACTCTTGCATAATATGCAGTTCCTCCGTCAGCTCCCAGCCAGTTGATGATAGCGGGTGTTCCCAGAAAACACAGTGTGGCACAGACCACGGCAAATCCCATGGCACAGGCAAATATCTGATTTGCCATGGATCTGGCATCCTCTTTTTCCCCGGCACCGATATACTGCGCAATGAGGACTGCACCGGCCACAGTGATGCCGCTGCCGAAATTCGTAATAATATTCTGCATCGGTGTCACAAGATTGATTGCCGCCAGCTGCTCTGTTCCAATTTTTCCCAGCCAGTAAGTATCCGTCAGGTTATACATCGTCTGCAGGAAGCTGTTAATCACTACGGGAATTGCCAGAGACAGGATCGCTCTGATCAGATTTCCGTGCAATATCAGATCCGGATTATATTTTTTAGCCGTTTTCATCGCCATCACTCCTAAGTTGTTCTTATCTATGTCTTTCCAAATCTAAGTCGTATTATACGTCAATTTTTCAGTGGTTTCCACGGAGATTTTAGGGTTATATGTATTAAAACACTTTTTTATTATCTTTTTTATTTACATCATGGAAAGGCGCATCGCCAGACGGCAATGCAGATTCTTGTGCAGGCACAAATCAGTACTTGGCTCATCGTATACGCAAAAAAACCCTCCCACAGCATCTGCCTGCGGAAGGGATCTTTTTCTTAATTCTGAAGTCATGGTCAGACTTATTTGATTACAAGGCTGCTCCAACCATCGCTGGGGATCAGAGAGATATAGGTCTTACCGGTATTGATCTGGATCTCCTCACCGGTCTTCGCATCATAGTAATGTGTAATAGCGTTCTCGGAAGACTTGGTCCAGGTAACTTCGATAGCCTTACCCTGAGTAATGTAGTAACCGGAGCGTCCGGAGTCGATGGCATTGTAGATCAGGTAGCCTTCACCCAGTTCTGCAAAAGTGGTATCCTGCAGAATAACGTTCTCGAAAGTGAGCTGTGCATTGCTGTCAGCATCCTTGTGTGCAGAACCATACTCATAGTAATCATAGGTTCCGGTCTCTTCGTTGTACTTCAGAGTAGAACCGTTGTGCTTGAAAGGAAGCTCAATGGTAGTAGCGCTGATAGCATCACTTCTATCATCAAAGGTAACTTCTCCGTCTGCAAATTTGAAGTGAGGTCCCTGATAGTAATCATTGTAAGTAGTGGTATACTTGGAATTTGCAAAACGCTGCTTCAGACCGTCATAGGTCTTGCCCTTCTGGCTGTTGGTATAGGTATCATAAGTAATATACTCGGTAAACTCAGTTGCCTTACCATTGTTGAAACGGGCGAAACCACCACTGAAGTTAGCGGAATAATCTTTTGCTACCCAGTCATTGATGAAGTAAGGGCCACCATCATGGCAGAGAACTGCGTTCCACTCAGCTGCCAGCATGAAGTTGGTAGGACGTGCACTACGAATACTACCCAGCTGCTCGATCTTCTCCCAGTCCTTTACGACTACCATGAAACGTGTAATTCTGTCGTTCAGAGTACTGTTCATGATCTCATATACAACATCTGCATCTGCGGTGCCGAAATGAGGCAGTGCGGTTCTCTCGTTATCTACCATTACCGCGATGGGACGCTGATCCTTCAGATCCTCATCGATCCACTCGTTGGTAAGTTCGCTGCGATAGGAGTGCTCCGGTGCAACTTCATCCGCGGAAGACTCAGTTGCGGCAGGCTGCTCTACCTCCTTGGTATCGGTAGCAATAGGCTCTGCTTCTACGGTCTGGATCGGAGAAGAGATCGGCTCACTGTTTCCACAGCCGGTCAGAACGCCTACTGCAATTAAAATTGCTGCAAGTACTTTCTTTTTCATGAATGCTTCCTTTCATCTGTTTGTTCTATCCGGTCTCTCGACCGGCACTCTAAAATACATTGTATCCCTAAAGTCCTATGTTTGTCCACCGAAAATTCTTAAGATTTTCTTGAGATTTTCTTTCATAAAAAATGACACCTGGCAATTATATGCTGGTGTCATTTTTGTTTTCTTTATTATTCCTTTACTGCTCCGATATTTACACCCTGTACAAAATATTTCTGGCAGAATGGATAAATGATCATAAACGGCAGGATTGCTACGATAACTGATGCATTTTTTACTGTATTTTCTGTAGCTCCTTCTATCGCTGACGGCAGATCACTTCCCATGATCAATGCACGCAGCTTCATCTGGAAGTTATACAGATTTGAATTCGTGATATACAGCTTATAATTGGTGTAATCGTTCCAATATCCTACCGCATACATAAGTCCGATAGATGCAAGTGCTGCTTTCGACAGCGGTAATACAATCTTGTACAAGATCCGGAAATGTGAACAGCCATCAATCTCTGCCGATTCCATCAGGCTCACAGGAATTCCTTCAAAGAAATTCTTCATCAACACCAGATTGTAGACATTTATGGCAGGCAGCAGAATTACCCCCCACAGATTATTTGTCAGATGGAAATCCTTCATAACCAGATAAGTCGGGATCATACCTCCATTAAATATCATTGTAAACAGCAGTACATTGGCAATAAATGCCCGCCCCGGCATCTTCCACTGGATCAATACATACGCTCCCAGCACAGAGATCAGCAGTCCCATGACCGTACCCATAACAGTAGTATAACAGGAGATTAGAAACGGTCTGAACATCGTCGGATTGGTAAAAATTGTTTTATACCCTGCGAACCCGAACTGCTCCGGAAACAGTTTCATGCCATAAGCCGTCTTCAGATCAAAAGAGTCCACCAGTACTTTATATACCGGGATGATCATCACCAGCGAAAATACTGTAAATATCACGATCAATACGATATCAAAAATTTTCACTTTCTTTTTCATCATACAATACCTCTTCCCCTCGTCTTATGGCTTACCCTGTTACATACCAGCACCAGAATACAGCTTATAATAGAGGAAAACATACCGACCGCTGTGGTATATCCATAGTCCGGTATTGCACCGGAGTTAAATGTCTGCGTATAAATATAAGTCTGCAATACATCTGATACTTTGATCACTGCATCATTCTGTAATACAAAAACTGACTCAAACAGATTCATAACCTTCGCCAGATTCAATACAAGTACCGTTACGATCGTATTGTTCAACGCAGGCAGGGTAATATAAATCATCTTCTGGAAACGGTTTGCCCCATCCATCGACGCTGCTTCATACAATTCCGGGCTGATTCCTGCCAGCGTTGCCATGAAAATAATCGTTCCCCAGCCGGTATCTTTCCAGACATTGATTATGTAATACGAAAATCTCCACCATTTCTGGTCTCCGAGGAAATAGATATTATCCGTGATCAAGTGTAATTTCATCAGAACATCATTGACCAATCCTGCGGATGTCGGAGACAGGATCATGGAAAATATGGATGCTGCCACTACCCAGGACATGAAATGCGGAATGTATACAATCGTCTGAAATACCTTTTTCAATTTTAAAAAAACTAATTCATTTAACAATACGGAAATGATCACCGCAGCACCGGTATTCAGAATCAGCTTTGTAATACTCAGCACCAACGTATTGCTGAACGCCTTCCAAAACCCCGGCATACTGAACATTTTTACAAAGTGCTTTATTCCTATGAAAATCGGATCATTGATTCCTTTATATGTAAAAAAGGCATAACGGATACCAAACATAGGAAGATAATAAAATATCAAAGCTGACACCAATACCGGTGTCGCCATCAGATAGACTCCCCGATATGCACGGGCGTGCTTGAACAGGGTTCCTCCAGGCGTCCTCTTAGGCAAAGTTTTTCCTTTTTCTTTCACATTCAACGTTTACCCTCCGTTCCGGCTGCTCTATCTCAGCTATTCAAAAATCCCATATATTCGTTGTACTTTGTCTCTTCTGTTTTATTCATATGTATGGTCAGTCCATCTTCCGAGAAATAGAGGCGGAAGCGGATGGACGCAACACTTTCTCCGATCAGCCAGCAAAGGATAAACAGCGTATGTTGATCTATCCAGGCTCCGGAAGAAGCACATTTCTCCTTGTATATAGGGAACTCTCCCTCTTCCAGATGTCCGATTCCAAAGGGAAGCTGACATTCTCTTCCTTCTATTTCATACGAGAGTACTCCTTTTTGATCCGCATCGGAAAAAGTCACACCACACCATGTAAATCCATACTTATTTCGGAGCAGCGGATATTTTTTCCCGAAATCTGCACAAGGTTTTCCTTCAAATACCGTACGCAGCACAGGCAACGTTGTTTTCTCCACATCGTTTTCCGGGAAACAATCCTTCAGCAGCACTTCTCTCACTGCGGCAAGTATCATCTGCTCGGCTCCGCCCATACCCTGTGTATCTGCTGTCGTTACAACGACGAGATCCATTTCCGGAACTGCCAGCATTATCTGACCGCCCAGCCCCAGCATTGCAAAAGTCCCCTCCATCGGGATCCAGAACTGATATCCATACCAGCGATCATCGCCATCAAGCTGTGTTGCCGTTCTCGGTTCTGTCGCTCTCGCTGCATAGGATCCCTTTTCCTGCTTTAACAGCATACAGCCGGTACGCAGCAGATCCTCGGGAGTAGCCATCAGGCCACTCCCTCCCATAGAGGTTCCAAAGGGATCCTCTATGATATAAGACTCCTCGCTGAAGCCATTCTGGCGCAGCAACTTTTCTTTCAGGTAATCCAGCATCTTTTCACCGGTCAGTTTTTCTACCAGCGCACAGAGCACATGGGAGGATGAGGTATCATACATAAAGAGAGTTCCGGGTCTGTGGGTGGGTTCTGTCTGGAAAAAGCTCCTCACCCAGTTTTCCGTTGTGCTGGTCTTGTTATAAGTTGTCATATTGTAACATGTCTGCATTTTCAACATATTTTCTATCGTCATCTCTGCCAGCCAAGGATGCACTCTCCCGGGCAGATATTCCGGGAAATAATCACAGATAGGATCCTGCAGGGAAATTTTCCCTTCCTGCTCCAGCAATCCGATTGCCAGTGAAGTAAAACTTTTAGTCACAGAAAACATTCTCTGCAACTTATTACGGCAATAGGGTGCATAATATTTTTCAAACAATAGGTTCCCATGTTGTGCGATCAGCACACTGTGTAAAGGAATTTTTCTTTTTTCCACTTCTTTTACAAATTCCTGCATATTCTGTTCCGTCAGTTCTCTCATTTTAGCTGCCATACCATAACCTCCCATGCTGTCGCCTTTTTATTTATTATTCAGGGAATCTACGATTGCCTGAGACCATTCGGCTCCGCCTTCCTGTTCAAACCGCTTGTATCCCTCTTCCACAGAAACACCCTGTACCACGCAGTCCGCAATAATAGAGTTCTTCAGGCTGGTCAGATCGCCGTTATACTGGCTCATCATATCTGTTGTTACCGGCAAAGGTGCCGTCTTGTTATTGGCATTAAAGATTTCCATCGATTCCTCTGTATATTTCTTTACGGGAACCAGTCTCTCGGTCAACGGACAGATATTGGTATCTCCCATAATGATGGTCGTATACTGTACTCCGGGCTGGGAACGCATCTCCATCATATGGAACTCTCCATCCTGATACGTATTGCCACATACTGTTTCTGCCTGTCTGGACCAATGAACGCCTTCTACTCCATAGATCCACAATGTTTCCATGTCTCCATCATCAAAAATGCTTTCCAGAAAATATTTGAATACGCCTTCCGGATTCTTACAGGAAGAAGTAATCGCATACACCGGTGCACATCTCTGCCAGTATTTTCCAACCTCTGCGATAGGCGGCATAAATACCAGTTCGCTGTCCTGTCCATTCGCAGCCAGTCCATCCGACAGCTGATCAGACCATCCGCCTGCCCAGTAAGTAAATGCTCCGAACTCCCCTTCCATGAATTTGGTACGGCAGTTGCTGGTCGCATTCGTCAGAGATTCCTTATCGATATAACCCTTGTTGTAAGCATCCTGTAATCTCTTGATCGCTTCCTTCATGGAATCCTCGGTAAATCCATCTCTCCATACGCCATCCTCTCCCTGATAGAAAGAAGGATATGCATCCTGATAGAATTCCGGCAGATAATTGGTATAAGGAGCTTCATTTCCTACAAATCCGGCTGCGGATACACCAATGGTATTTCCATTGATACCGTCTCCATCCGGATCACCGTTGCTGAAAGCATCCAACATTTCCAGATACTCTTCATACGTCGTCGGAATGTCCAGTCCACAGTTATCCAGCCACTGTTTTCTGAGGAAAGTCATACATCCGCCACCTCCGCCAAGTGCCAGTCCGTACAGATGTCCATCCAACATATTGCCTTCTACGACACTCACATCCGTGTTGGGATTCTTCTTCAGCTCTGAATTGTTCCAGGCATCCGTCATATCCCAGAGAGCTCCCTCTCCCGCATATCCGGAATAATAGGAAGATCCAAGGATAACGACATCTGGCCAGTTCTCCGGTCCGCTGGCAAAGGTCTGTCCCAACACATCATAGTAGGCATTGTGATCCGGTTGGATGACTTCCAGTTCGATTCCTGTCAGTTCTTCCCATTTATTGACCCATTCTTCCTGACCGTCTGCCAATGTCGCCTGGAAAGTTCCGTCTACCATAATCGTAATCTTTTCCGGTTTCTCTACATCATCTGCAACATCTGCAACATCCCCGGCAGTATTTCCTGCCTGTGCATCGCTATCTGTCTTTCCTGTATCATTTCCCGTATTTTCCGCAGAGCTCCCACACCCTGTAAATATCATGGAACATACGGTAACCGCAACCAGTGCGACTGATAATAACTTTTTCTTTACCATAAATAACCTCCGTCCATATTCTGTTATCTTCTCTGTTGTTTCTTGTTTCTTATTTTGTTTTGTTTCTTTGCTGCTTGATTTGTTGATTATTGTCACTTCGGCGCCGGAAGTATCAATGTGCTTTCATTATATCTGTCATTTTGCACAATTTAAAGTCACATATTTCAAGATTTAGTGTATATATTTTTTGTTATTAGAGGCTCATTTTTTATGTCAATGATACACATTTTATTTTATTACATTCCATTTCATTGCCTTTTTCACCTATTATGATACTATAATAATATCTCTCAGGAGGGTTTTTGTTATGAATTCCAGAAAAAATAAATACTTCATAAAATTGATAACATCCTACAGTCTGCTCTTGGTCATTGTGCTCATTCTGGGAATTGTTTTCCATTTTATTCTTTCGCATAATGCAAAGCAGGAACTATTGAATGAAAATATGCTTTCTCTTAAAAATGTATCCGAGCAATACAGCAACTGCTATGCGAATATTTATCTGATTTCCAAGCGAATGGCAAATAATTCCAGCCTTTCCCGCCTGGCGGAAGCCGATCAGGGGGAACGAGCGTTTTATTATAATGCCTATATTACCAAACAGGCTCTGGTAGATATGTATTCTGACTATTCACTCCAGCCAATTCAGACCTATTATATCCATCTGCGTCATACAGACTACATAATCAGCTATAATGATTTTGAGAATCTCTATTCCTTTTATAAAAACAATCAAATGCTGGATCCCTCAAAATATGAGGAATGGAAGGAGACTCTGGAATCCTCAGACAATTATAACCATTTTCTTTCTCTTGACCATTTTGCGACCGAATATACACCACACAGAAAAAACTATTGTTATGCTGTCTCTCTGCAGAATTATACCTTCAAAAATATCAATGCTGACATCATTTTTGAGCTGAATGCTGATTATATGCAGCAAATGGTGGATTCTGTCGATCTGATGAAGAATGGCTGTCTCATCATCCAGGATAGCAGCAGTGACACTATGCTTACTTTCAGTAACAATGAAGCGCTGTTAAAAAAAATAGATGTTTCTCTGCTTTCCTCGTTAGATTATTCCGAACGGGGATATTCCAGCACAGTATTTCAGGGTGCTCCCGTCACAGTACTCTATACCTCCGCACAGACACCGAATCTGAACTATTATCTGATTGTTCCCACGTCCTACCTGAAAGCACCGGGAAACGGACTGCAGTTACTGTCTCTATTCGTTATCTTTCTCGGTGTCGTAGGAAGCTTTTTGATTATTGTTCTGTTGTCCAAGGCCAATTATAAACCCTATGAAGCAATGGAATATCGCCTGCGGGAAGTGAATTTCAACCACGAAGAGCTCATGCGGTTAAATGAGTCCCAAAAGATCACCCTCCGCAATTATTATTTTGATCAATTGATTCATGGTACGATTCTGAGTGAGGAAGAAGCTGCGTATGCCCAAAATTATCTTTCCATTTCCGCTAATGCCAATTCCTTTGCTATCTTATACTGTAATGTCTACCTGGATACTTTGGAGCTAAATAATGACCCTCAGGGAATGATCAACATCCTCTCCCCTGATTATGCGGATGTTATTTCCGATATCCTTTCCAGTTATTTTATACATTCCTATATCATGCAGGGTTCCCGAAATAGTGTTTATACTATTTTATTATATGACAGGGAAGAACTGGACAAGGTCGAAGATTTATTTTCACATGTTCATACTACACTATTGCAAGAATACAATATCTGGATTTATGGTGGATTAGGCTGTACAACCGACACCATCTCCTCCGTCTGGAAATCGTATCGCCAATCCAAAGAGGCTGTAAAACGTATCTCCAGCCCAGTGTACCTGTGTCTGTATCGTGAGATTTTGGAATTTCAGGATTCCTTCTTTTATCCTAATGAGGTTGCGGATCAGCTATATAATTTTGTAAAATCCGGTAACTTCAAACAGACAAAAACAATTTTTAATTTTATAAAGGACGAAAATTTTAAGAAACGAAAACTTAATTCCAGACAAGTGAAATGGCTTTTAGAAAATATAGAAATTACGTTATTGAAAGTAATCAGGGATAACGACATTTCCTATGATGACTCAAGCTTAGCCGGTCTGTCCGAAGATTCTACCCTGAAAAATTACGAGCAGATTGCTCTGGAATTATGTGAAAAAAACAAGCAACCGGAAAACGACAACCAGCTGATTGTGCGCATTCAGGCTTATATTGATGAGAATTATGGGGATCCATCCTTATGTTTAAGCAGAATATCGGACCTGTTCCACATCTCCGAGAGTTACTTTTCCTTCCTTTTCAAAAAAACAGTAGGGGTAAACTTCTCTACGTATCTGGAACAGGTCCGCATGACGCAGGCAAAACATCTGCTGGAAACAACGAATATTAAAATAACAGATTTATACGTGGCGGTCGGTTACAACAATCTGACCAGCTTCCGCCGTGCATTTAAGAAAAAATACGGTGTAGCACCCAATGCCCTTCGAGAATAACTACTTATTCTTTTTCGGTTGCTTTCTCGCGCAGCACTTCCTCAAACTGTTCGATGGGTACCGGTTTGGAATAGTAATATCCCTGCTGCCAGGTAGATCCAAATTTCTCGATATAGTCGCTGACTTCCTTATCCTCAATACCCTCAATACAGGTTTCGGTGTTTGTCCTCCTGGCATAATCCACGATAGACTGCACCATGGCCTGATTCTGAGGTTTTTGCTTAATATCACGGATGAAACTCATATCTACCTTCAGTTCGTCAAAAGGCAGCTCCAGCGCCAGACTTAAGGAACTGTTGCCTGTTCCGAAGTCATCCAGTGCGATCTTGATCCCCTGGGAATGGAAAAATTCTACCTCTCCGCGCAGGAAATGAATATCCAGATCTCTGCATCGTTCTGTCAATTCGAGGCAAAGCTCCTCCGGCTTCGCACCGGTCTCTTTTAAAATATTCATGACAGCACTGCGGAACTCTCTGCGCTCCAGCTGTGCCGCCGCCACATTGACATTGACGAAAAAGCCTTCCGTCTCCTTGCGCAGCTTCTGTACATCCGTAAGTGCTGTCCGCAGGATCCAGTTCCCCAGATCAAAAATACAGGGGTCCTGTTCCAGCCATTCCATGAACACACCGGGGGACACCATTCCGTAAGGCTCCAGTTCCCAACGGAGCAGCGCTTCCATTCCCCGGATCTTGCCGGTCTTCGTATCGGCAATCGGCTGATAGAACATCCGAAAGCCTTCAAAGTTATGCGTAGCACACTGATGGATCACACCGATCAGTTCAAACTGGTTCTCGTCACTGCCACAGACCTCATCATTAAAAATCACCAGCTCTCCGTGATGCTCAAGCCGGGAATGGTTCAACGCGTAGGTCAGACGGCTGCGGACCGCATTTGTCTCCTTCATATAAGGTTCCATAAATATTGCGCCGGCAGATACCTTCAGAGGGATCTTTTTCCCCTCTACCTCTGTATTTTCAAACGCTTCTACGATCTCATCGTATATCTTCTGCAGTTCCTCTTTGGATACATTTTTAAAGCTGATTACAAATTTCGCACCGGAGAGCCGGTATACATATCCCTTTCCCTTTAACAGGCGGAGCAGCTCCTGTGCCGCACAGTTCAGAATCTTATCCGAAAAAGCAGCACCGTACATAACATTGATATGACTGAACTGATCCAGTCCGATCTTCAGCAGAGTCCCCTGTCCGCTTTCCTCCAGGAATTCCCTGATCTCCCGGTCCAGCGCAGGTTCCGTATGCAATCCGGTGGTCGCGTCCACCTCGTCGGAAATACCGTAGTTGTTATATCGTATTACGATCACAAAAGGCTTTCCATCCTTATCATTCAGCATTTTCGCCCTGGCGCTGATCCGGTTGTAGGTGCTTCCGTCACGCACCCGGTACTCCCAGGGCTCGTCCATATTTTTCCCGGCAACTCTCTCCTGGAATCCCCTCCGGAAATCCTCCAGATCATCCGGATGAATCGATCTTTTTGATTTTTCTTGTCCGCGGATGGTATAGTTCTCCTGCATACCAAAATATTCCATCGTCTTCTCGGACCACCATGTCACGCCGTTCCGCAGATTGGTTATGGATATGTAGGACTTTTTCGCCAGAGAAGTAATGGCTTTTACAATATCCGGGAACAGGATATCCATTTCCTCCCAGAATTTCTGTTCATCATATGTATTGATACTCATGTCTCCTCCCGACACTTTCTTCTGTATGCCCACAGTCTCTGAATGCACCCTAGCATCAAATAAATTATAACATACCAAAATGATGTTTACGATAGGATAATTAATATAAATTTTTTATGAAATAAAATATCTTATGATTGACTTCGAAAACTATCTGTAATACTATGCAATATAGCAATTATTTCAAATTTGAAATATTCACTTTTGTAATTTCAGTAATTACACTTTGTATAATACTAAGTAAGGAGGCCTTCGGATGAATACTGATATCGAATTCGTACAAAAATTCAATCTGGCTTACAACGCCATGTGCAAACCTCTGTGCCAGCAGTTAAAGCTGCCACAGACAGCTTTTGATATTCTCATGTTCTTCGGCAATAATCCGGAATACCACACTGCCAGTGATGTCGTGGAGATCCGCCGGATCAAGGCGAATCTGGTGTCCGTCAATGTGGACAAGCTGGTGTGCGAGGGGTACCTGGAACGCAGAGAGGCTCCGGATGACCGTCGGAAGACTCTGCTGTTCTGCACGGAGAAAGCACAGGATGTCATCGAAAAAGGCCGCATGATACAGAGCATTTTCAAAGATACTCTGCTAGATGGCACCGATGAGACAAGCAAAGAGATCTTTTACCACATGCTTCATGTCATGGAGAGAAATATGGACAATATCCTGAAAGGAGATAAATAAATGCAGATTTTAATCACGATTCTTGTCACTTTTTTCGCCGGCATGGGAGCCGGCCTGGGCACCGGATTTGCCGGAATGAGCGCTGCTGCCGTCATCAGTCCCATGCTGATCACTTTCCTCGGCATGGATCCGTATCTGGCCGTCGGCATTGCGCTGTCCTCGGACGTTCTGGCCAGTGCCGTATCCGCTTATACCTATGCGAAAAATAAAAATATTGATGTCAAAAACGGCCTGATCATGATGGGAAGTGTGCTGGTATTCACCGTCGTAGGCAGCTACGTATCCAGCCTGGTGCCTTCCGCTACCATGGGGAATTTCTCCGTGTTCATGACTTTCCTGTTAGGTATCAAATTCATCGTCCGGCCCGTAATGACCACCAAAGAAGCCATGCAGGGCGTCTCCGCGAAAAAAAGAGCCATTCAGTCTCTGGTATGCGGTATGCTGATCGGCTTTATCTGCGGTTTCGTCGGTGCCGGCGGCGGCATGATGATGCTGTTGATCCTGACTTCTGTTCTGGGCTATGAGCTGAAAACTGCTGTGGGAACCAGCGTCTTTATTATGGCTTTTACCGCTCTGACCGGTGCAGTTTCCCATTTTGCCATTGGGGGCATGCCCGACTGGACCGTATGGATCCTGTGCGTCATCTTTACCCTGATCTGGGCCCGGATTGCCGCACTGTTCGCCAACAAGGCCACACCCAAGACTCTGAACCGTGTCACCGGTGTGATCCTGGTGGTGCTGGGCATTGCAGTTATGTGTTTTCACCTGTTAGCCTAGCTGATTTCCTATACCGTGTGTATTTTCCGGCGGAGTGATCGTTGCATTGCTCCGCTGATTTTCTATGATCTTGCGGATTTCCGACAGATCCCTGGCAAAATAAATGCCTTCCTGTCTCTCCGGGGAGGACAATCCCATCTCCGTCATATGTGATAACAGTGCTTTCAGGCTGTCATAATAGCCGTTAAGGTTATAGAGAATGCAAGGTGCCTCCAGGTGCTTTAATGACACTTTGGACATCACTTCAGCGATCTCTTCCAGTGTTCCGGTTCCGCCGGGAAAAGCAATAAATACATCTCCCAGTTCGATCATTTTCGTCTTGCGTTCTGTCATGTCCTTTGTGACGATCAGCTCCGTAATGGCATCATACTGGTATTCCATATCAATGAAAAACTGCGGTTCCACGCCGGTCACCTCGCCGCCTGCCTGTAATACGCTCTCCGCGATCTCTCCCATAAGACCGGATTTGGATCCACCGTACACCAGGCGGTTACCGCTTTCACCGATCCAGGTTCCCAGCTCACGCACCGCTTTTCTAAGAGAAGGATCATTTCCTTCATTTGCTCCCAGATATACTGTAATGTTCATCGTATTTTCCTCCTGCTTCCAAGTATAAGGGCTTTCCTTTCTTTTGACAAGGCAGGAGCTACCGGCACAAATGTGAATGACGTATCGGTTGCGTTAATTCAGGCATAGTACACCTGCTGTCCGGATTCTTCTTTTACATAAGCAATAAATTCTTCCGCCACATGGGACAGGGTATGATTTTTATTCCAGATCAAAGCATAATCCGCATGGGCATTCGGATGCTCCACCGGCCGCACGCAGACGTCCTTGTCTCGGATCAGGGAGGAAATCGATGCCGGATAGATCGAGATGCCGACGCCGTGGAGGCTCAGTTCGTAGGCATTCATCATATGTGCGATCCTTCCCCGGATCACCGGAGCATGCCCTGTGCCATCGAACCATTTATCGATTTCACCTTTTCTGGATTCTCTGGAGGGAATCAACAGATCATAGGGCAACAACTCCGAGGGCTTAACCGGATCATTTTCCCAGGAATACAATGCATGTCCCTTGGGGATCACTGCCACCCAGGGTTCTTCATACACCGGCAGCACGTGGAATTCCTCTGTGTTATAAGGGGCCGTGATCATGGCAATCTCACACAATCCCTTCGTTACGCGGTTATTCACATCATCTGTGTTGCCGTTCCACAGATTGTACTGTACATGAGGATGTCTCTGCTGAAATCCAGCGATCCACTCCGCGAAAAGTCTGGGTCCGCAGCCCTCTACCGACGCAATGTATAATGTCCCCTGCAGTCCTTCCTTGCGTTCTCTGACATCCTCCTCCGACCGGTTCACCAGGTCCAGGATCTGATTCGCATACTGCAGGAACAGCTCTCCCTCTTCTGTCAGGGACACTTTATGGGGTGTGCGAAGGAACAATGTCGTCCCCAGCTCCGCCTCCAGATCCTGGATCTGACGGCTCAGGGGCGGCTGCGCGATCGCCAGATGCTCCGCGGCTTTCGTGAAGCTTTTCTCCTCCGCCACTGCCTTGAAATACCGGATATGCCGCAATTCCATCTTTCCAGCATCCTCCTTCCATGCTTTTTCCAAAAACCAGCTTAATCTTTCTATTTTGTAACATGTTGTATTTTCTTTTATTATACCTTTTAGGTATTATTATACTTCTATTATATGTATTTCACATTATAAGCGCAATATGGTAAATTATAATCATCAAAAGGAAGTCAGGCCTGACCCCTTAAGCGTAACAACAAAGTCAACAGTTCATTTGTCTTGGAAAGGTTAAGGGTGAATATTATGAAGAAGATCATGGAAAAGGTTAACGAGTTTTTTGACGAGTATTACAAGAGCTTCGCTGAAAAATTCTGATAGAAGTGTGTTTTTCACGCTCATATACACAGAAAAAGCAGCAGATCTGGCGGGATCTGCTGTTTTTTTGTTCAGGTATGAAAATAATATCCGTCTCCATCACTCCCGTCATCCCATTCCTCATTGTCGTCAGATCCTATATATTCTCCGCAATTAGGGCAGTCCCCTTCATAGATTGGGTTCACAAATTCTCCACAATGTGGACAAAATACATCAATAAATGGATTATTCATTTTTCTTATCCCCTTTTCAAGATTTTATCCGCATCCAGCCCATAGGCTTCGATGCACTTTCTCAAATACGCCGGATTCGCCTGTTCGGTCTTATACCTCTCGTACTTATGCTTCTCGTAATACTCCCGCTCGAATTTCTCAGGCGGTGTTCCGTAGCGTTTATTATATCCCTTATACTTTGCTATGGTATTTGGCGGATTCAGGATCTCTATTTTCCTGTCATGGACATATATCCCCACGGCAACCTCTTTGCAGAATTCCTCCTCCGATACCGTTTCGTCACCCCAGGGTCCTTCGTTCCACCCCGTAACCGCAATGATCAGATTCAGATAAGGAAATGCATAGAGCAGTTTATACCATTCTTCGATAAATTCCCTGACCGTGGGGTATTTTTGCGTAGTCGCATTCGCCCCAATCGTTCCATCCGCACGGATCCAGCCATATCCCGTGGGATAATGATTCTTCTGAATGAGACAGTTCTCAAAATTCACACATCCGATATAATCTTCATGGCTGCGAACAGCACTCACGTAAAAATTTAAAAATCTGTCCGTCCTTCGGATAATATCAAATGCCTGCTCTGCCGTTACGGGTACTCCTCTCATCCGGTAATAGGGCCTGCGGACATTTCGAACGGGATTGACTGACTCATCCCCGGCAATAGCGATCTCAATTTCCGAATGCTTTTCATAAACTTCTTTCGGTATCAGCCAGACAATAGCATCGTCTGCTTTATTGCTGATTTCTATGGCTCCGGAAATAATTTTTTCATACTCCCATTCCTTCGTCTCCATATAGGTATTCCCGTATTCATCCGTATATATCGCCACTTCACAATTCTTTTTCAGATAATCAAATATTGTCATTTTCTATTCCCTCATCTGATGTAACTGTATGTGTTTTCTGCCTCCTTCCTTATGCTGCAATCATAGCATAAGAAATCATGTAATCATTCACTATATCTAGGGCTGCGCTTTCTGGCCGCAAAAAGCCCATCGATTATTATTCATCGACGGGCTTTTCCTTCTCTTATTCTCTTATTTCTTTATCAGGATTCCTTTAGGATCTCCTGCAGGCTTCTCGGTTCGTAATCCATCCAGGGTTTCATACAGCCGACATTGCAGGCCCGTATGGGGCTGTCACCAATATGGCGGCAGTCGTTATCCTTCATCCCTGCCAGACATTTCTGAAAATATTCGTCCTCCGGGCTGTTGTGGGTGTGTCCGTAGAGCAGAATGGTGCCGCGGCTCATGTGCTTCCAGCTAAAGATCGGGTAATGGCATAATACCAGCTCATAGCTTTTACCGGCTATGGAGTCCCGAATCTCCTTATAATCACAGACTTCCGAAAAAAGCTGTCGGTATCTGAGGTCGGACACGTCATCGTGATTGCCACGGATCAGGACCTTTTTTCCCTTCAGGATTGCCACCAGAGCGATTAGATCCTCGTTCTTACCGCGCATGCTCACATCCCCCAGGATATACACGGTATCGCCGTTATTCACCTTTTCATTCCACCGTTTTACGATCTCGGTGTGCATTTCCTCCAGATCCCGGAACGGACGGTCATCGAAACGTATTGCCGCTTCATGAAACAAATGCAGATCACTGATATAATAATTCATATTGTTCCCTCCCGTTCCACATTCGCTACAGATAAAACATCTCAATAGTTGAGCGTTCTCATTATCGTTTCAAATTCTAATTCCGCATTTTCATCCAACAGTTTTGCGCAAAACAAAACTTTATTCTTAGAAAATCCAAAATACCATATTTCATCCTTTGGAAGAGCTGCTCCATTTTCAGTCTCAGCAGCACTTAATTCCCATGCAACCGCAAGTTTTCGGATTTTTTCTTCTTTCCTACCTAATTGTAGCTCACTACTGCTCTTTAGTTCTGCATGCTGACCTAAATATACTTGCACAAATTCATCTGCTGTTGTCTCCCGATCAATCCATGATGGTTCTGCAAATTTTGAAATTTCCACATTTGCTATTTCCCGGTCTTGATATAATAGTGTGAAGTTGGCATAATCATCTCTAATATCAATTTCATTTATTGTCCAACCATCATCTGGCGTCCATGATGCAATATTATTAATTGGCTCTGTTTTACTTTTACAGCTTACTAAGCTCAAACATAAAATTGCAATAACGAATATCAGTTTTTGTTTATATCTATTCTTCATAACTTAGCAGTACAGCCTCCTTTTATTGGGAATATCGTTAATATTCCTTTTTCCGTTGCATGCTTTTCCCAGTCATTTTCCGTCAATATCTCTAGCGGTAATAATCTCTGTGGACCGTTTTCATCCTCTTCATATCCCCAGGAGTATCCACCTAAGAATTTCAGTTTATTGCTATTCATGCGGGAGGGCAGATCTACTAGATAGGTATAAGCTGTCCATTTCAAATGTCTACACCCAGCCAAATTACAACAGGGAGCATCAAATATTTCTGCCGGATAACCATACGCAAAATATGGATTCCCTTTTCCCAGATTTTCATCACTGACATCTATGGAAAGCTCTCTGTTTTCCCCATAATTTTCAATTCTTTCCACGAATTGAATAAATCCACAGGATCTCCGATAACCGGTCGCATTCATATGTTCAAAGTAACCATGCATTACTGGATAACCTATGCAACATATTTTGTCTATCGGAAATCCCTGAAGGGCATCATAGCCAATTTCCCTGGGATCTGTACCTTGCGTGTATTCTACGGTGAGATTTTCTTCTATTCCATGAAGTGTAAAAGGAATTGTTATTCTGCTTTCCAAAGAATTATCCCCTCCTTCTATATATTCTGATAAAACGGCAAAACATTTCCCCATTTCTCCATGTTTTCTTCCTGAATATCAATGATAGAAAATACTCTGTCATATCGAAGATCTAATTCCGCTGACCAATGAATGAACTGTTCCTTTGTTGCATCATCCATTTCATTTTTTATGATAATTACAATATCAATATCACTCTCATCCGTATTATCATTTCTGGCGACAGATCCGTACAATATGATTGCCAAAATACTATCCGAAAAAAGATCTACTACCCCTTGGGTCAAATCCTCTTTCATTGTATTTGTCAGCATACTGTCACCCCTTCGTCTTGAGAATATATTACTGTTATTTGTATACAATTATATTCCTTCTTTTTATCATTCACAATAAAAAATAAGAGAAACACGGCATTTCTACCGTGTTCCTCTCACTAATTAAGTATGCTGGTGGCCGGACTTGAACCGGCACGGGGTTGCCCCCGAGGGATTTTAAGTCCCTTGCGTCTGCCTATTCCGCCACACCAGCGGACGCATCGCAACGCGCAAACCGCAACGTGCGAATGGATGGAGGTGGATTCGAACCACCGAAGCAAATTGCAGCAGATTTACAGTCTGTCCCCTTTGGCCACTCGGGAATCCATCCATGTCAGGCAAGAGTGCCTTAACAATGTGAAATTGTAGCATATGTTCACACAAATTGCAAGATGTTTTTATTATTTTAGTGTAAAAGTTCAGCCATAGGATGACAGAAGCGACGATTGGGTGCTCGCACACAAAGCGTCAATTCTGTCATCCTATGAGCAGAGCGCCAATCTATGAGCAAAAGTAGTCACGAAGTGACGAAAAAGCGTGCTAACGCAACTTTGCGAATGACGCAGGCTGAACTGCTTCAATATAATATAAATAGAAAGGATACTGCGACAGTTGCATCAGTCCGTAATCGGTTACCTGATATCCATCCTGCTGCAATCCGGCGATGGCATCTGCGCCAAGTTCGGTCGGTGTAAAATACCAGAACCTGTCGGAATCCGCCTGGTTGTAATCTCCGTTCACGATTTCATTATCCGGATAGTAATAATACAGCACGGTCCAACCCAGATGTTTTACACCATTCGTGACCATATTTACATCCTCATCGGGGGTACCGATCAGATCCAGTGTCTTTTCGGTCTCCACCTTCTGCTGTTCATAGCTGTCATAGCATTCCCGATAGTTCTGAATTCCCAGGCCGAATAATACTACCAGCAATACCGCCAGCACAATTCTGCTTACAGCCTCCAGGCCCTTCCAGGACTTCTTCTCCAGCTCTGCAGCCAGTTCCAGCACACGGCTGCTGCCCACCGCCAGCATGACGATTGCCACCGCGCTTAACGGATACAGATATCTCTGTGCCAGCATCGGTGCCATAACAACACTTAACAAATAAGCAAATGCCAAAGTTCCAAGGATTGTGCAGGCTCCCACTGCCATGGCATATGTCTTGTCAGACCAGTTTCTCACAGAAGGCTTCTGCATATGTACTCCGTCTTTTTCCACAGAGAATACAGAAGAATCCACTGCCAGGGTCACCACCAGAAACAGAATCACCAACGGGAATACGATACCATTCATCCCTCTGCCGCCCATAACGATCTCCAGACTCTGGTCCAGTCCCAGGATCTCTGTCATCCACCAGCCTCTGCTGACATTTTTCAAGCCGGCATAGAAGAAATATAGCCAGGGTGCATAACCTATGAAAAATGCTACGATGGCCAGAACACCCTTTATCCATGTTTTCCCACGGTATTTGATCCATACGGCCACTCCGGTGAAAAACATCATAATGCCTACAGCCACCAGTGCATAATAGTGAGAATACGCTGCTGCCAGTGCCCACAGCACCATGCCTGCCCAGGTCTTCCTGCTGCCGTCAGCAATGACTCTGTAGGAACAATAGAAGCAACCCATTACACACAGGAAAGCCAGCGCATACATGCGGACTTCCAGATTGTACTCCAGACACGCCTGTCCCAGACCGGAGATCATCACAAAAAATGTTGCCGCAAGCATTCCGAAATGTTTCCGCACAACGGTCAGTGCCAGTACGATCCCGATCACGAAGGGCACCAGAGAGGCCAGGTGGAATACCGGTACCTTATATCCGAACAGGGTCCCGAATAATTTCAGCCAGTAATAATACAGTGGCGGATGATTGTCCCAGTAATACAATACCTGCAAAATGCCATCCACATCCTTGTGGGCCGTATTCGCAGAAAACGCCTCATCCCCCCACAGTACGCGGTCGGACATCATGCTGAAATTCAGACACACCACCAGCACTGTCAATGCCAGTACTGCCACCGGTCCTATGTATTTGCGAAATACGCTCCACGCCTTGCTGTCGGTAATCTTGCTCAGGACGCTCCGGATCTTCTCATGCTTTCCGGCTTTCGCTTCTTCCACGAACAATTCCGCAATGGCATAGACCAGCATCATGCTGATCTCCAGACATAGAACTTTCACTGCATATTCTCTGGATTCCAACAGCTTTCTCAAGATCGTATTGCCGTCATTGCCGGTCAGCGACAACAGGATCCAGGGAATGACCAGCATACAGAGCAGGCAGGTGAGATAGCGAAGGACATATTCTCCCTTCCCGATCGTGACAGACTGTCCGCTTTTTTTGTTATTTTTTAAAATAGATTGCCGCCAGATCCCAATGGATACCAGCGGCAACAGCAGGGTAATAATGATGGTGAACATCGAATATCCTCTCTGTCTTTTGTATTTGTAACTATTCAGAGCCATGTAAATAGTATCGAATGAGCGTCGAATCCTTGCATTCGTAAGAGCATTTGATACTATTTATAGGGCGAAGTAACCACCATGAGCAAAAAGGAAGCCTCGCAGAGGCGGTTTTGCGAATGGTGTTCTGAATAGTTACATATATTTATTCTTCTACGTATTTCAGGATCGTTGCCGAGGTCTGTGGCATCTCGATCAGAACCTTGCCTGCCCTGATCTCATACTCCGCACCTTCCATGCAATACCCGTCATCCCTGGACTGCAGGATCACTTTCATCTTACCTGTCTTAGGGGTTCCGATCTCCCACACATGAATCTCTTTGGTGATGGGATGATAATTATTGTTGATCAGGATCGCACACTGCCCCTTGCGGTTAAAACGTCCGTAAGAAATAAAATTGTAGTCATTTTCCAGCATTTTCAAGGAGCCGATCCGCAGCTCCTCGTTCTCCCGGCGCAGACGGATAATGTCCTTATGAAATGCCAGCAGCACCTGATCCTCATGTCCCCAGGGATACGTTCTGCGGTTGTCAGGATCTGTGAAACCACAGACACCGGCCTCATCTCCGTAATAGATTGTAGGAGCACCCGTCCATGTCATCTGGATCACAACGCCTTCCCGGAAGACTGCCTTATTGATACCCTGTTCCGCAGCCTGCGGTCCCAGTGTATTGGTACGTCCCACCTTATGATTTGTTCTCGTCAGAAAACGGGAATGATCATGGTTGGACAGTTCATTCATAGCCACCTGCCAGCTGGGCATGGAGAAACTGGAGGTATGATGCCGCATGGCTCCCCAGAAGCTCTCTGCATTGCCGAGCAGATCCTCTCTGTAGTCATCACTGTGTTTCTCCATACCGGTGAGGAACCAGGTCACGGGCTCCATGAACGCATCGTAGTTCATAACGGTATCCCATTCATTTCCCTGTAACCAGTCTCTGGTGTTGCCGTAATGCTCTGCCAGAATAATGGCTTCCGGATTGGCCTCTTTTACCGCTTTCCGGAATTCCTGCCAGAAATGATGGTTGAATTCCTGACTGTGGCCTAAGTCTGCTGCCACATCCAGTCTCCATCCATCCACATTGTAGGGCGGAGATACCCATTTTTTCGCTACATGAAGGACATAGTCCATCAGTTCCTGGGATCCCTCGTAGTTCAGCTTCGGCAGTGTGTCATGTCCCCACCATCCGTCATAGGAATTGTTATAGGGCCATGCTGCCTGATTGTGGAAATCAAAGTAATTCCGATAAGGGCTGTCAGCACTGACATAGGCACCCTTGTCATATCCTTCCGCATTCTCATAGATGCGCTCTCTGTCCATCCATTTATTAAAGGAACCACAGTGATTGAACACGCCATCCAGAATGACTCTCATGTCTCTGCGGTGTGCCTCTGCCACCACCTGAGCAAACAGCTCGTTGCTGGCTTCCAGATTCGCCTTGTTAGTCACACGGTCGATGTAACGGGAAGCAAAACGGTTCTCCCGCTGTCCGTCGGGAAGCAGATCCCCTTCATCACTGACAATCTTTCCAATATGGGGATCAATATAATCATAATCCTGAATATCGTATTTGTGGTTGGAAGGGGAGACAAACAGAGGATTAAAATAAATCACCTCAACTCCCAGATCCTGCAGGTAGTCCATCTTGTCCAGCACACCCTGCAGGTCTCCGCCGTAGAACTCACGGACATCCATCTGTGCGGGATAACGTCCCCAGTCCTCTACGCGGTGTACCGGTTCTCCGATGTAGCAATATTCATTGGTCAACACATCATTGGAAGAATCTCCATTACAGAAACGATCCGCATAGATCTGGTACATGACCGCTCCCTTGGCCCAGTCGGGGGTGTGGAAACCGGGAATGATAATGAAATCATAATATTCATTAACTTCCTGCACCAGGCCCCGCATATCAAAGATGCCGGTAATTCTGCCGGTCTGCACCTCAAAATAATAAGATACCTTCTGATCATCCAGACGCATTACGTAGGCATAATAGTCAAAATCATTTTTGCTCTCCACACGTACCATAAGATGCTTCTGTCCGCCGCATACCAGGAACACTCTGTCCACATTATTTCTGGCGGTCCGGAAGCGGATCGTCACTTCGGAAAAACAGGCCGGCTCTTCCGGAATCACATATTCCGCACTGGTATCTGTAAAAAGTGCTCTCCTGTTAAATACAGGTCTCATGGCCGCAATGTATTGCTGATTATATTCTGTTCGACGTAATAGCTCCAGATCCATAGTATCTACCCTTTCTGAGACTAATGTCTTACTATCTATATTATGACACTGCTTCTGCCAAAGTGCTTTGTTGTCTTGTGCGCTCCGGCAGTATGACATGTTCCAAGCTCAAAAGCTCTATTTATTATACCCTTTTTCCTTACATCTGACAACTGCCCGCCTCTTTATTCAGCGATTTTTAGACAGTAAAAAGGACAGTCTTGGGAGGACTGCCCTTTTTAGAGAAGGTATTTCTTTCTTATGGGGTATAGCAAAAAACTATATAATGTATTGGGGGGGTTACGAGTATTATAATAGCATGCACTCCTATTTTTGACTATTCTCAAAATTCACAAATATCACAAAAGTGAATATTCATTTTTGTATATTTTTCACAAAATCGGTTTGTACAATACTACCAATTCCACGAAACTCCCGCGAAAACCTTTTCCTATACGAAAAGACCCTCGAATTCTTCTCTGGTGATCTTCTCCTTCTCCAACAGCAGCTGTGCACAGCTATGCAGCACATCCTCATGCTGTAAGATAATATCCTTGGCTTTGGTATAGCAGTCATCGATGATACTCTTGACTTCCTTGTCGATTTCGCCGGATATCTCTTCACTGTGAGCCTTGGCATGAGCCAGATCCTTACCGATGAAGACTTCATCATCGTCATCGTCATAGCAGATGACACCGATATTATCAGACATTCCGTAACGGGTTACCATACGGCGGGCTGTCTTGGTGGCTTTCTTAATATCACTGGATGCTCCGGTGGTAATATCTCCGAAGATGATCTCCTCTGCGATACGTCCGCCCAAAGATACCATGATATCCTGGAGCATACGGCTCTTGGTGGCGAACATCTCATCCTTTTCCGGCAGAGGCATGGTGTAACCGGCGGCTCCCACACCGGTAGGAATAATGGATACGGTGTAGACAGGTCCCACATCCGGCAGCACATGGAACAGGATCGCATGACCTGCCTCGTGATATGCCGTAATCTTCTTCTCCTTGTCGGAAATAATGCGGCTCTTCTTCTCTGCACCGATTCCTACTTTGACAAATGCCCTCTTAACATCTTTATTTGCGATAAAGGAGCGATTCTCCTTCGCTGCGATGATCGCTGCCTCGTTCAACAGATTCTCCAGATCCGCTCCGGTGAATCCTGCGGTAGTCTGTGCAAGCTGCTGTAAATTTACATCATCTCCCAGGGGCTTATTCTTCGCATGTACCTTCAGTATTTCTTCTCTGCCACCCACATCCGGAGTCCCTACCGCTACCTTACGGTCAAATCGTCCGGGACGCAGGATCGCGGGATCGAGAATATCCACACGGTTCGTAGCTGCCATGACGATAATGCCTTCGTTGACACCGAAACCGTCCATTTCTACCAGTAACTGGTTCAGGGTCTGCTCTCTCTCATCGTGTCCGCCGCCCATACCGGTACCACGCCGTCTTGCCACGGCATCGATCTCATCGATAAATACGATACAAGGTGCATTATGCTTTGCTTCTTCAAACAGGTCACGCACACGGGAAGCGCCCACACCGACGAACATTTCCACGAAATCAGATCCGGAGATGCTAAAAAAAGGTACTCCGGCTTCTCCGGCCACTGCCTTGGCCAACAGGGTCTTACCGGTTCCGGGAGGGCCCTCCAACAGGACACCCTTGGGGATTCTGGCTCCGACACCGGTGTATTTTCCCGGCTCCTTCAGGAAATCAACGATCTCCTCCAGTTCTTCCTTTTCCTCTTTCAGACCGGCTACCTGAGCGAATGTGACACTCTTGTCACCCAGTGTCATCTTGGCGCGGCTTTTGCCGAAGTTCATCATCTTGCCGTTACCGCCGCCTGCTTGTTGGGCATTCATCATCATGAACAGGAAAATTCCCACCGCCAGCACGACCAGCATCGGCAGCATATAGGTCAGGAACCAGTTCTCCCTTTCAATGTCATTGACCACCGGATCAAACCCATACTCACGTACCAGGGTCTCCAGTTCTGTAATGTCCGTTGCGTACAGCTTATGAGATACACCGTTCTTCATCTGGATCTCCAGATATCCGGTAGGTGCTTCTCCGTTGGGCTGCACCACGACTTCCGATACATTGCCGGCATCCAGATCCGCAATGAACTCTGCCTTGGTGTATTCATCTGTACGGTTGTTCAACAGGTTGAGGCCGAAGATCACCAGAAGCAGAAGTATGATAAATATAAAATATGAATTGATTGTTTTGCCGTTTTGTTTCAACTTCACGGGCCTCCTACATCTTTGTATCGCTTAATCGAATTCTACCACACCGATGTAAGGCAGATTACGATATCTCTGATCATAATCCAGACCATAGCCCACTACAAACTCATCGGGAATATTAAATCCGGTATAATCCACATGGACATCGATCACTCTTCTCTCGGGTTTGTCCAACAGGGTGCACAGACGTAAAGAAGCCGGACCTCTGTCCTTCAGCATCTCCAGCAGATAGCTCAGGGTTCTTCCGCTGTCCACGATATCCTCTACTACAATAACTTCCTTATCTTTCAGAGATTCGTCCAGATCCTTCACGATCTTGACTACACCGCTGGACTTGGTATCGCTGCCATAGCTGGATACGGACATAAAGTCCAGAGATACGGGAACAGTGATACGCTTTGCCAGTTCACACATGAAAAAGCTGCCACCCTTCAGTACACATACAAGGTGTACCTGCTTACCCGCATAATCCTTGCTGATCTGCTCACCGATCTCCTGGATTCTCTTATCTACTTCCTCTTCTGTCAACAGTACTCTGATATGCTCTGCCATTTTCTTTTGTCTTTTCGCTTTTAAGCGAACTCCTTTCTTATTAATTGTACCTTTAAAATACGTTTTGTATTCTCCCTTACTTTATAATATTCGCTGATACGGTATCCCACGACCCACAGTACATGCTCTCCCTCTGCCAGGATCGGCAGTCTGTCGCGTTCCGCCTGTGGGATCTTTTGATCGACCAGATAACTTTTCAGCGATTTATGGATCATCCCGCCTCTGCCGTCAGCAATGGTCAGATAATCACCCGGCTTTCTTGTCCGTATCACCGGACATTTTTTTATTTTATCATAATCAAACCATTTCGTATACTGATTTGTGGGAACTTCTTGGTTTTTTTCATGGGCAGCGGCCAGGTCACACACACAGTATTCCACCGTTCCCACTTCACATTCCACTGTCCCTGTCTGTCCGGGGGAAAGCTGCAGAGTTGGTTGATATTTCTCAGCCACTTCCGTCTTCTCCAAAAGCTCCCTGTCTGTCCTCTCTACTGTCAGCAGGACTTCCTCATATTGCCGTCTACCCCGGATGCCGAACGGAAGACAGATCTGTCGGTTGCCTTCCCTGGTAAACAAGGTCAGCAGCTCCTGAATATGCTGGTAAGTGATGTCTTTCTGCCCGGGAGACAATTGCTTCACTTCTTCATACAAGAGGCGCTTACGGATCACAGGATGCAACGACAGAAAAGACTCCACAGCAATACAGATCACCGCGTTCCGGCTGTCCCCCGTCTCTGCGGACTCTCCGTCACCGTCCGTTGCCCGGATACATCGGCCAGCTGCTTCTTTTGTCTGCAGTTCCAGATAGTCCTCCGTCTCCGCCAGCAGCTCCGCCGTCTGATTCATATGCGCTACACAGCCCTTTACAATATTCTCCTCCGCATAAGGCAAAATATGATGCCGAATACGATTTCTTGTGTAGTCATCCTCCTCATTGGTGGCATCCTTGCAATAGACAATTCCTCGCTGTTGTAAAAACTTCTCGATCTCCCACCGTTCCAGACATAGGAGCGGTCGTATAATCCGATCTCTCACAGGCAAAATGCTGGCCAGTCCCCGGATTCCACTGCCCCGGAACAAATGGAACAGCTGGGTCTCGCTGCGGTCATTGCTGTTGTGGGCCACTGCGATCTTCGTGGCTCCCCACTCCTTTGCCGCCTTTTCAAACGCCTCATATCTCGTTCTGCGCCCGGCTTCTTCCTCAGAGATTTTCTCCATGCGGGCTCTGTTCCTTACCTCTGCCCTGGTCAGGAAAAAAGGGATTCCTCTCTCCTCGCAGAGCTGCTCCACATACCGCGCATCTTCTCCGGCCTCCGCGCGAATGCCGTGATCCACATGCACTACGGCAATGTCTGTAGGTACTTCCTTCTGCCATTCCAGCAACAAAAATAAGAGGCAAACCGAGTCTGCCCCTCCAGAAACACCGGCTACCACACGGTCGCCGGCCTGCAGCATGTGATGCTCTCTGATATATGCAAATACTTTTTCTTGCGTATCCATCCATGTATTCATGTTTTTACTCTATCCTAATTATGAGGAAAAATCAAGGCGGCATCACGTGTTTTCCCACAGGCAGAGCACAAATACCGTCATATCGTCCCGAATCCGTCCCTCTGAGGCACAGATGGCATAGGACAATATTTTCTCTGCGATCTCCTGCGGGTTCTGTTCCTGCAACCCTTCCAGCACCTGTGCCATGCGCTCTTCCCCGTCTTCCATCATATCCAGAACCCCGTCCGTCATCATGACCAGCAGATCTCCCGGCCGGATCTGACACATCTGTCGTTCTATCTGCACTTTTTGAAAAATACCTAACGGCAGGCTTTCGCCGCCGACACAGAGAACCCTTCCGGAGGTCTTCCAGAACGTGGCAACACCGCCCACCTTGCAGATCTCACATTCGCCGGTATACAGATCCAGGCTGCAAAGGTCTATCGTAGGATGATCGTCCTCTTCATTTTGCGCATACAACGCGGAATTCAGGAGATTCACAGATGCCTCGGTCCCGAAGCCCGCCTCCAGCATTTTTTCCATGAGATCCATGACTCTGCCGCTGCCCCGGCTGGCATCCTCCCCGGAGCCTGTCCCATCAGACAACATCAGGATCAGCTTCCCTTTTTCCGATTCCATGGTGGCATACTGATCCCCCGAGACTTTCTCCCCTTCTTTTACCGCCCGGCTCACCCCCGTCAGTGCTATGTATTTCGGTTCCTCTGTGAACAGAAAACAATGCGGCTCCTGCTCCACGAGATAAGGGCTTCCTGAAGAGACCTGCAGCTTTTTTCCCAATAATACCGTCAGCATGTCCGCCACCTGTGCCGCCTTATAGTGCCTTTTTTCGGTGGACAGTGTCATACTGATCCCTGCTTCTGTCCCGGAGCTGCTGCCGTCCTTCTCCACATAGCAGAGGTCTCTGGCGATGATCCCTTCACTCTTGAGCGCCTGTACCAGGCTTTTCCTCTTTTTCTCTTCCAGCGGACAATACCCCAGTTCCTCTCCTGCCACCCGTTCCATGATCCGGGCCACTTCCTGCAGATGGTCTCCCATGATCTGTCTGCTCTGCCACAGCATACATTTTTCCAGAATATTCTGCCTGTCCTCTCCTGTAATCTGTATCTCCTGCCGAAAGCTCTTCCCCAGTTCCTCAAAACTCTCCGCATATCCCATCAGTTTCTGTCTGCACAGCAGTGAGATCTGTGCACACTGTTCTCTCTCCAGCCGTTCCTGCTCCTTTTTCCCTATGATCATGGCATCCTCCCCTTTCTGTTTTCACGATTATAGGGCAGTTTTCCTCTTTCTTTTGTCAAATCGAGGGAGGGAGAGACTTCATTTTTTGCGACAAAAAAAGCAGGTTCACTGTTGAGAAACAGTTTCCCTGCTTAATTGTCTTCCTGAAAAAGGATCTCACCTTCGTATACCAGTCCCAGCTTATCCTTCGCCACCTCTTCCACATAAGCTTTCGTCTGAGTGTACTTACCGAATTCCTCGATCTGTTCCGCTCTGGCCTGCTCTGCTTCGATCTGCGCGCCAAGGCTTGCGATCTGGGTATCATAGCCCGCAATCTTCTGTTGTAATTCCACGCTCCGCACCGCAACGACCACCATGATCATCAACACGACCAGGGTCACCAGGAACATACTGAACCGGTTCTGGTGTCTCTTGCGGTAGGCTGCTTTTCTTCTTGCCATACGCGCATCTCCTTTTAATGAATATTTTAAGCATTTTCCTAAGTATAGTCAACTGCTTTTTCAGCCAATTTCCCGTTATCCGCAAGGCTTTCCGGATTGGGTGCAGAAGAGTATTCAGGCCCAGTGCCACATACTTTACAAAAAAGGGACTGATTGTCCTGTGATACAGGTACATTCCCGCCAATGCCCCCAGCACGGCAAACCATCGCAGGTTCCCGTTACTTTCATGAAACATCAGCAGAAAGACCTTTCCCGCACAGTAGATCCAGAATGCCAGATCTTCCAGAGATACCATGCTGGTACTGTGAGCGAACACTCTTCGCAGGATCCGCAGAATATCATACAGAAAAGTGATCCCCACACCCAGCAGAAAGGAATGCAGCAGAAAAACATTTTCATCCATCAGCGGAACAGCCTGCCCAGGAAGGATTCCTGTTTTTCTCCGGATGCTGCGGTATCCGAATATACAAGGCTGTCGATCCGGCCGTCAATATCCACTTCCCCCTTGTCTAATGTCAGGCGGTTCACATGGAGCTCGTTGCCACGGATCATCAGCATCCCCTGTTCCGTCTCCAGCAGGATCTCCCGCAGATCAAAGGAAAGGACGTCATTTACCCCATTCACGGTACATGTCCGTCTGTTGGTCATGGTCACTTTATGCATACGTCCTGTCGCGTTTAAATCTTCCATTCTCTCCATAGCCTCCCATCCTCCGCTCCTTCCGGAACCGGACTTACAATGTATTGTATGGGAAAATGTGGAAATTTATACATAGAGAACCTGATATTATATATAACGGAAAAGTTCTTTGGCTTCTTCTTTTTTCACGGTCTCCTGTACATCCAGGACCTCGACTTTTACTTCCTTGTTGCCGAAAGAGATGGAAATGATATCTCCCTCTTTGACATTGGCGGACGCCTTTGCCGGCTTATCATTAATCAGCACTCTGCCGCTGTCGCAGGCTTCATTAGCCACAGTACGGCGCTTGATCAGTCGGGATACCTTCAAATATTTGTCTAATCTCATGCTTTTAACCTCACGATCATCCGTTTCTGAAAAACAAAAGAGACCCGAAAGGTTGTCCTATCGAGTCTCTGAAAATTCAGCTTCTATTATGCGTTCAGCATATCCTTTAATGCCTTACCAGCCTTGAACTTAGGAGCCTTGGAAGCAGCGATCTTCATAGGTGCGCCGCTCTGAGGATTTCTACCCTCTCTAGCTGCTCTGCTGGATACTTCGAAAGTACCGAAGCCAACTAACTGAACCTTACCATCCTTCTTTAACTCTTCAGCAACAACATCGGTGAATGCCTTTAATGCCTTCTCTGCGTCCTTCTTGGAAAGACCTGCCTGATCAGCCATAGCTGCAACTAATTCTGTTTTGTTCATATTGAACTCCTCCTGTAATGAGTTTTCGTTATTAATTTTACGCTCGAAAATAGTTCTTTTGAAACGTCTATACATATATATATCTGTTTTTATCCCTTTTGTCAAGGTTTTTCCGCATATTTACGGCATTTCTTCCCCTCCCGGAAAGGATCATTCTGTCGATGAAGAACTGGCCGTCAGGTCTACGAATGAGTAGGATACATCCTTTTCTTCTTCATCCACCTGTACCGTATAACTTCTGGTTTCATAACCGGATTTTCGCAGGGTGATCACATGACTTCCTGCGGTCTTCTTAAAACTGCAGGGGGAAATTCCCACATAGTTGCCGTCCAGATATACCTCCACATTTTCCGGAGCATCAATATGCACGCGGTAATAGGTCGTAGTCGTATCTGCGGTGGAGGTAGATTCCGTTGCGGAAGAGCTGGAAGAACTGCTGCTTTCCGTACTGTCTTCACTGTCGGAGTCCGCCTTATCCAGCTGGACATCCACTCCCGCGGATTCCTGTCCCACCCTGAGATACTGTGTAAGCGACTTATAGCCGTCCGCCTTTGCTATAATCTGGTGAATACCGTATTCCAACGTGATCGGCTGGGAAGCATCCACCTGACTTCCATCGATATACAATTCTGCATCGGAAGGATTCAGCGAAAACAGCACCATACCGTACTGTGCCTCTGCCACTTCCAGATCACCGATATCCAGTGTTGTTTCCTCGTTGCGGTTGATTACGACATTTTTCGTGCCACCACCGCCGTTATAGCTGATATCTACCTGATAGCTTCCCTCTGACACCGTCACCAGCATGTCCTCTGTGATCCGCACGATCTGTGTCTGGCCGATTTCCAGCCAGCCACCCACAAAGTTCTCATCGTTGACCAGTCTGAGGTATCCATGGCCTTTTTCCACTGTTACGCTGAGCACTGTGCTGTCAATGCCGTGAAATGTCAGGATATCCGCCGGATTCAGATCCATTTTTTCAATGCTGTGTCCCTGGGAAAAATACTGGGTATCCCTGGACAACTGGAACACCTCTTCCCCGATGGCCACCTCATTCCGTACGGTATTCATCTCGTAGTGCTCTACATCGTCATACTGCCATGCTGTCTGCGCCAGCTGCATGGAGGTCAGATGCTTCTGACTTTTCAAAAAAGTCACATCCACGATGTCCCCCTCCTGCAGCTGACTCAGGGAAATTGCCTTTCCATATTTATCTGCGAACCGCGTTGTTCCGTCCATGGACAGCGTGTAACGTTTGCCTAAATCCAAATTTAACAGTGTGACAGTGTTGTCAACATTATTGATATCCACCAGTACCGCCGTATCTGCGGAATCATAGCTGTCCGGATTGGTGACAACAAAGCCGGTATCTATCCGCTCTGCCTGTGCCGTTGGCGCAGGTGTTGCCGCCGTCCCGGAGGATTCTGTCTGCCCGCATCCAGCAAATGACATTGCTGTCACAAGCAAAAGGATTACCACTGTCTGTTTCGTTTTCGAATACTTTTTGTCTTCGAATCTTTTCAACGTTTTGCTTCTCCTTTGTCTTCTGACGCTGCGATCCTGCCGCAACGTCTCTTCCGTTGTCTGCCGTTCATTGCCCGGCTTTTATCTTTGCAGCAGTTTCAGGAATTTCTTTCTGGCCGCTTCCTGTTCCAACAGGCGGTCCAGTTTCTCCTGATTCTTCTCCGGGATCCAGGCCTTGCCGGAATTATAATAAAAGTTTACGATCTTCCACAATTTCTCAGGATAGGACAGGCGGTAGACCAGATCCTGTCTCTCATAGGGCTTTAACGGTCTGACACTTTCATAAGCCGCCAGAAGCACTCTGCCCCATTCGGCATCCCATTCACTTTTTTCCAAAAGCTTTCGCAACAGCAGATACAGGTCTCTCACCGGCCCGTCTGCCTGACATTTTTCGAAGTTTACCAGGAAAAATCCACGGTCCTGCCGCAGAATATTATGATATTGGTAATCTCCGTGGCAGAAACACAGCGGTACTTCCTCTCCGCTGTCGGAGGCAGCCAGCTCGATCTCTTTCCATTCTTCACACAGTTGTCTTGCTTCCTCTAAAAAAGGATCAATCACTGCAGACAACCGGATCTCGAACCAGGTCTTCTGGCTGCGCTGTTTCAAGAACCTGCGGGCTCTCTTGAGCTCCCGGTTATGCTTTTCATAGTCCCGGCTGGGGAGATATCTCTCTATGACCGGTGCCGAAGCCTCCTCCGTCTCCGGAAATACAGGTGTAAATTCCAGATCACCGTGCAGTCTCGCCAGAAGCCGCATGGCTTCCATACATTCTTCCCTGTCACGGATATTACATTCTCGGCCTTCCCACCAGGTCTTCAGAATATATCTGACACCGTCCCGGTCTGTCACCGATAACGCACCTTCCTTTGTGGCAAGCAATCGCTCCGCAGGAACGGTTCCCCGTTCCTCCAGGTGCTTCAGGACCTGCTCCTGCAGACGCAGCTGTTCCTCGCGTCCTGTATATTCCTTGAAGATCAGGCAGCCCTGCTGTGTATCGCACAGAATCGCTCCCCTTCCTTTTCGGGTACGCAATACTTCTATCTCATACTGCTCCAGCAGTGCCACTGCTCTGTCATTCACTTACAATCCCTCCTAAGATACGTCCTTAACCGTTTTCCGGTTCCTACGCTATCTTATGAGGAAAGCCTGTAAAGTATGCTCAATCTTTGTCTGCCGACAGTTCCTTTACCTTTTCCAGCAGCTGTTCTCTGGTATTCTGCTCGGGATGTTCCAATACCAGTTCCAGCAGCTGTTGCAGCATCTCTCCCAGCTCTCTGCCCGGTTTCATACCGGTGTCGATCAGATCCCTGCCGGTGACCGCCAGTGTTTTCAGGGAGACGCACTGCTTCTTTTCCAGCATTTCCTGATACAGTTTCTTCCAGAGTTCGAGATTCTCCAGTTTTTCTGTTCTCAGGTAATCGCTCTGTGCCAGAATATCTGCCCGTTTCACCGGGAACAACAGTGGGAAAATATCTTCCCCGATCTTATTCACCGCCCGGCGGACAATCCGCAGATCCGGTATCACATCATTGCCATAATCATGGTATCTCACCAGACGGGTGACCACCGCAACGGTATCATTATCAAATCGCAGTCTCCGCAAAATCTTCCGCGCCATCTCTTCTCCCACCGCCGGATGTCCGTAGAAATGAGTGATTCCGGCTTCATCCACAGTAAGTGTGGCCGGCTTGCCGATGTCATGGAGCAGCATGGCATAACGCATATTCTTGTCCGGCCCGATCTCCATAAGTGCATGTAATGTATGCTCACCCACATTGTATTTATGATGCTTGTGCTTCTGTGGTGTCTCCATCATGGCATCGAATTCCGGTAGGATCACCTTGGTGACACCCATGTCATAAGCTTCTCTGAGGGTGTCGGGATGAGGGGACACCAACAGTTTAGTCAGTTCCACCTGAATCCGCTCCGCACTGATCTTCTGCAGGGTCGGTGCCAGCTTCCGGATTGCCGCCTCAGTATCTTCGTGGATCTCGTAGCCCAGCTGGGCTGAAAAACGAATTGCCCGCATGATCCGCAGGGCATCTTCTCCGAATCGTTCCTCCGGGTTGCCCACACAGCGGATCATCTTCGCCTCGATGTCTTTTAATCCGCCGAAAATGTCGATCAGGCCTTCCGTTTCATTATAAGCCATGGCATTGATGGTAAAATCCCGGCGTTTCAGGTCCTCCTCCAGGTTCGGAGTAAACGTCACTTCTTTGGGATGTCGGCTGTCCTCGTATTTTCCATCCACACGGTAGGTCGTAACCTCAAAGCCTTCCTTGTCCAGCATGACGGTTACGGTGCCATGCTGGATTCCGGTGTCGATGGTGCGACGAAACAGCTGCTTTACCTGCTCCGGTCTCGCCGAGGTGGTGATATCCCAGTCCTCCGGGGGTCTGCCCAGAATGGAATCCCGCACGCAGCCGCCTACCACATAGGCTTCAAATCCGGCATTCTGTATGGTTTCTATGATATATTTCGCTTTTTCAGGTATTTGTATCTGAATCATATATATCCTCTTTTGCAAAAATCACATACGCTCATTGCTCTGTGAGTTTTCGCTTGTTACTGCTTTGTGTCTATTGTTTGTTTCTAAGAAAGGCTATGCCTGCTCCGGGTTCATGATGAACTTATCGATGACTTCCACCAGTCCGTCTTCATCGTTGGTGCCGGTGATATAGTCCGCCGCATCCTTGACCGCCGGCTGGGCATTCCCCATTGCTACGCCGGTTCCCGCATATTCGATCATGGAGATGTCGTTGTAACCGTCCCCGCAGCAGATCGCATTCTCTCTGGTCAGTCCCATGCCTTCCAGCATATGATCCAAAGAGGTGGCTTTGTTCACATCTTTCGGCATGATCTCGATGAAATAGGGTTCGGAACGGTAGATGCTTGCCACATCGCTGTATTTTTCCTGCAGCTGTTTCTCCAGCTCCGGTGCGATCTCTTCCGGTGCTGTCATCAGGCATTTATTAATATCGAAATTCACATATTCGACGAAATTGTCAACGACCTTTATAGGAATTCCGTTGATTCTGGCTTCCAGCTGCACATAGTCATCCGGCTCGAACGCAGAGATGACGCCAGGACCCTGATAAGTGATCAGTCCGCAGCCATTCGCTTTGGCGAATTCGTACAATCCGGGCACAATGGACAGGGGCAGTGTTCTCTGATAGACCACTTCTCCTGTCTTACACTCCACGATACGGGCTCCGTTAAATGACAGTAGGTATCCGCCGTATTTTTTCAGTTCCAGCTCCTCTTCGCATTTCCGCATGCCGGGGGTGGGACGACCCGAAGCCAGGATCACCTTGTGACCATGCTGTAAAATATTCCAGATTCCCTGTTTGGTAGCTTCCGTGATCTCTTTTTTTGAATTGGTCAATGTTCCGTCAATATCCAGTACCAGAACTTTTTCCTGCATGTTTATTCATACCTTTCTCAAAGTTATTCTCTGTTCAGCTCACGTAACTGGCAGAGTCACATTATCATGTTTCCCGCCCTTTTGCGACTATTTTTGCTCATAACCTAACAGTACCTGTCTCTTCTGCTTGTGCAGTGAAACAGGTACTTGTCTGTTGTCTATGTTCTGTTCCTGAGCAAGCTTTACTGTGCCTGTGTTGCGGTCTCTTCGGTAGCAGCAGTCTGCTCCTCGGTGATCTCCTGGGTCTCTGCGGTCGCGGTCTCAGCGGCTGCGGATTCCTCTGCCTGCACCTTCAGGTAATTCAGTTTACCCTTGGGATCCTCTACTGTTACATCTGCGGTAATATCCTGCATATGCTGACTCATTGTATCGGATACCAGCGTATTCTTGATGTTGATCTTCCACTCGGGCTGATCCTGTCCGATGTAGTAAAGTACATAGGTGGTGTCACTGACAGTGATGGCTACGGTATCTCCTGCCTGACGGCTGTTGTCGAAGATCCAGTTGCTCAGCTCCTCTGTCATACCGGTCTTGGTCACCTGCTCGAACAGACCGCCGTTCTCTACTGCAGAAGTATCCTGTGTATACTTCTTGCACAATTCTGCGAAGCTGTCCTCGGTAGCTGCACCGCTCTTCCACTCCTCCAGGATCTCTTCACCGGTCTTATCCTCGGTGGGAATAATCACACGTACATCTGCGGAAGGAGTCTCATCCAGATATCTCTTCTCAAATGCCACGGCATAGTAGCAATGGCTGTTGTCGTTAGTAATGACGGTGGTGTCTCCTGCCTTTCTGGCATCATCAAACAGCCAGTCGGAGATCAGGTAGTTCACGGAAGACTTCTTCTCATTCTCGTGTGCTTCGCCGTCTTTTGCCACGGTCTTCTCCGCATCATCTGCCAGTACCTTCGCATCTTCCATTGCCTTGGCGATCTCAGCATCGGAAGGCTGGTAAGCGGTATCGGTGCTGTCGGAAGCTGTTGCATCTGTAGCTGCCGTTCCGTCTGTTGCAGTGGTATCGGTGGTTGCAGCAGTCTCCTCTACGGGATCTGCCAGTTCGGTAGGTTCTGTAGGCAATTCTGCCTCAATGGTCGTCAGGCGATAGTCTACGGAATCGTAGGTTGCCTTATTTTCCTCATAATAGCTCTGGATCTCATCATCACTGGGAGCATTATCCTCCTGCAGCTTCTGATAATAAGCGTTCATTACCATGTCGTTCTTCACATATTCTTCGATACGGCCCATGGTTGCATAGCTTCCGTAGATGGAACGTACATATTCCTTCTCGGAGATGCCTGCGGATGCAGCGGAGGTTTTGATGGTCTCCTTGAAAGTGTTGTACTCATCCGTGGTATCGTAGGTGAAGCCGGCTGCTTTGGCTTCTGCCATCAGCGCCTTATTCTGCTTCAGGCTCTCTACAGCATTCTGCTCAAAATAGTCCTGCCAGGTCAGAGTATCGGAATACATCTGGGTGGACAGATCCTTGCTGGTATCCAGTCCGAAGTATGTCAGATAGCTGCCGTACTGGGTGATATAATTGTTCTTGGTCAGGTTGTATTGGTAATCGAACTCTACCTTGTTTACAGCTTCTCCATTGACCACCACATAGGTCTCATGAGTTGCCAGATAGGTACGGATGGGGAAAGATGCTACCAGACATACCAGAGCCACAAGCACTACGATGCCGATGGCCGTGCTGATGCGCTCTTCCTTTTTCTCCTTTTCCTTCTCCTCTTTACGCTTCTGTACCTTACGGTCATATTTGGTCATGACCTTCTGTTCTGTTTGTTCTTTATTTTCTGTAACTTTTTCATTCTTAGACATTGCTTACATGTCTCCTTCCTGGTGTCTTAAGTCCCAATGACTCCTTATTTTACCGTATTTCTGCGGAAAAAGAAAGCTATTTCACATATTTTTCAAGTTTTTCCACGATATTTTTCACACATCCGGGCTCAAAAGGACTGTCCAGTCCGACTTCTTTGATCATATTAGTGTAAAAATCACTGGCGGACAGCCTGCACAGCTTCAGATAGCTCTTCCACGCCTCTGTAAAATCGGCATCCATCTTCACCTTGTACTGTAGTGCGCAGGTCTGTGCCAGACAATAATCGATATAATACAGAGGGTAGTCGTAAATGTGCAGCTGCTTCTGCCAGAAGCCTCCCTGTCCGAAGAAAGGATCTCCCTCGTAATCCAGGTGGGGCTTGTACTCCCGCTCCAGACGGCTCCATGCCTGCTTTCTCTCGGCCGGGGTCAGCTCCGGGTGCTCATAGACGATATGCTGGAACTCATCCACCATACAGCCGTAAGGAATAAACGCAGCCGCATCCTCCAGATGCATTTCCACGTAATCCTGCGCTCTGTTGCCGAAGAACAGGTTCATCCACTTTTCCGTGAAAAATTCCATGGACATGGAATGGATCTCTGCAGTCTCCATGCCGATATCCGCATGCTCTCTGATAGGATCCTGTGCAGCGAGATACCCCTGAAACGCATGACCACACTCATGCGTGATGACGTCCACATCACCGCTGGTACCGTTAAAGTTAGCGAAGATAAACGGTGCATGGTACAGAGGCAGATAAGTCATGTAACCTCCCGCCTTCTTCGTCTTGCGCCCCAGGACATCAAATAACTGGTTCTCCATCATGAAATCAAAAAATTCCGCAGTCTCCGGGGACAGCTCACGGTACATCTTCTGTCCGGCTGCCATGATCTCTTCGGGGGTTCCGGTGGGTGCCGGGTTGCCATCCTTGAAATATACCTGCTCGTCGATATAGCTGAGCTTCTCCAGACCCAGACGTTGTCTTCTGCGGTCATGCAGCTTCTCTGCAAAGGGTACGAAATACTCCTTGATCTGCCTGCGGAAAGCTTCTACCTCGTCCTTACCATAGCAGTTACGATTCATACGGTAATAGCCCAGTTCCAGATAATTTTCATATCCCATGGCTCTGGCCTGCGCGGTACGGTTTTTCACCAGTTTATCGTAGATGGTATCCAGCTGTTCCTCATTTCCCAAGAAAAACGCGCTCATCTTCTCCCAGGCCTGTCTGCGGACGCTGCGGTCAGAGTTTACCAGATAGGGCCGTAACAAGGACAGGTTCAGTTCCTTGCCATCGAAGTCGATCTTCGCACTGGCAATGAGTTTATCATACTCCATGGTCAGAGCATTCTCCTCCTGCATCAGCGGGATCAACGCCTCGCTCATGGACTTCTGTGCCAGCTCCATATTCTTGAACGCTACCGGACCGATCTTCTCCTCCAGATAAGCTCTGTAGGGGGATTCATATAATTTCTTCTGATAAGCCAGCACCAGATTGCTGAATACCGGTCCCTGCTCATCGTAGTATTTATGCTCTTCCTCGTAGAATTTATCGGAAGTATCGATGTCGAAGCGGATATTCGCAATGGTCATCAGCGTCATAACACGATCCGTCAGCGCATAATATTTCTTATGCACCTCGAACTGTTCCTCCCCGCTCTTCGCCGCATCCAGCTCCCGGATCAGTTCTCCCATCTCTTCCTGCACTTTGGCAAAATCTATTCTCTCGTAAGGCATGTCCTGAAATCTCATAATTATAGTAATCCTCTCTTTCTGTGTCCTTAGGAACCTATACTGCTTATCTTACCCCAAAATGCCGGGAAAGTAAAACTTTAGAAGCGTTCTGGAACATTTTTCTGGATTTTTTGTAGCCTTTTTGTAACATTTTTCAGACTTGCCAATAAGGAATCCCTATGGTATGGTGGTATTAGAAGTAATTTTTCTTCTTTCAAAAATTCTTATAGACCCGTCAGTGGTCAAAGTTTCCCTTATTATTTATTTTATATGGAAAATATTTGTTTTATTTTTACATTTATTTTGCAACAGAAAGGAGATTTATGGAGTTAAAACAAAATAATATAACCGGCAACTATTTCTCGGAGGAGTATTTGATGAATACTGTGTCGAGATTCTGGAAAAATTTTGTTGCGGAAGAAATTTCGTATGGGAATGCGATAGCTGCTGCGCCGGGGAATGTGGCTGTGTCAATACCGGCTTCCGGAAAGCGGAATTATAAGGATCTGGTGTTCCGGAAAATATTTCATGACAAGGAGAAGCTGCTCTCGCTGTACAATGCGCTGAATCACTCGCATTATGAAGATCCGGAGCTACTGCATATTACAACTTTGGAAAATGCGGTTTACCTAAGCTTGCAGAACGACCTGTCATTTGTGGTGGATTTTGATCTATGGTTTTTTGAGCACCAGTCCACCCTGAATCCCAATATGCCGTATCGCTTTTTGCTGTATCTGGCAAGTGAATATTCAAAGATGAACTCAGATGACCTGCTTTATTCCAACAAGTTACAGATGCTGGATACTCCGCATTTCGTAGTGTTTTATAACGGGACGGATCCTCTCCCGGAATACAGCACCCTGAAGCTGTCCAGCGCCTACCGGAATAAGGAAGAGACTCCTCAGCTTGAATTACAGGTACAGGTAATCAATATCAATCTCGGGTTCAACTCCGAGCTGATGGATGCCTGCCAGATTTTAAAAGAGTATGCCCAGTTTGTCGCAGAAGTCCGTGAGCAGGCAAAGGTGTATCCAAACCGGCAGGCCATCGTTCAGGCCGTGGACGTATGTATCAGGAGGGATATTTTGAAGGAATTTTTGCTTGAGAATAAGAAGGAGGTTATTGATATGGTGTTTTTCGAATATGATGCCGAGGCGGAAAAGAGAGTTATTTATAAGGATGGCGTAGAGGAAGGCAGAGCAAAAGAAATTGTTCGGTCATGTAAGGACTTTAACTTGTCAAAAGAGGATGCAATCCACAAGTTAGAGACTCTACTATCAATCCCTACACAATCTGCCATTGACTATTACGAAAAATTTTCAAAGGAATTTGAAAATGAATTCTCAAAAGCACAAAAAATTATGTAAAAGGGGCACATTGATATGAACTTTTTCGAATATGATGCTGAGCTTTCTATTTCTACACAGGCAGCCATGGATTACTATGATAATTTTTCGAAGGAATTGGAAAGGAAATCTTTGGATGATCAAAAGGTCTTATAAGAACCCAAAAAGGGCAGCCCGTCATGGACTGCCCTTTGGTTCTTACATAACTCTTACAGATATGGTTCGTTCCTCTTAGGAAACAACCTGATCTCAGCTTAAGCTTACTGTAACAGAGACAGTACGCCCTGGTTAGCCTGATTGGACTGAGCCAGCATAGCCTGACCTGCCTGAGCCAGGATGTTGTTGTTGGAGTACTTAACCATCTCAGTAGCCATATTGGTATCACGGATCTGGCTCTCTGCGCTGGTGGTATTCTCTACAACGTTATCCAGGTTGTTGATGGTGTGCTCCAGACGGTTCTGAACAGCACCAAGTGCGGAACGCTGAGTGGATACCTTCTGGATTGCAGTTGCGATAGTCTTAACAGCCGCATCAGCATTCGTGGAATCTGTGCCATTTACCTGCAGTCCGTTTACACCAATGCCCTTAGCGCTCATAGACTCTAAGGATACTTCAATCTTGTTCTCAGCGGTGGTATCAGCGCCTACCTGGAAGCTTAAGATCAAAGCTTTCTCAGAAGAACTCAGTGCAGTGCTTCCGGATGCTCCAATTGCCAGTTTCACTTTAACTTCAGCCTCCGGATCAAGATCATTCAAATTTCCGGTATAATTACCCGTTACCGCTGCATTAGTATTCTCGTTCTCTAATTGTTTGCTAATTGTAGCAGATCCTTTGAAATTAGCTTTTGCTTCTATACCATAGGTGGTTGTAATGTTAGCAATTGTATCTGTAACTTCTGTACCATCTTTTAAAGTTACTGTAGCATTGGTTCCATCAGATGTAATTTTAGTGACATCTTTAGCCTTTTTCTGTGCTGCAACATCTGCAATTTTAAAATTAGTATTATCACTTGATACTACTTTTACTTTTCCAATAGTAATTTCAGCACCATCCGTCAATGTAGCCTCCGTGTTACCCTTTGCTGCTACAGTTACTCCATCAACCGTTCCTAATACGGCGCCTGCCGCAAAAGTCTTCTGATTGCCATTTGCGGTTGCGTCACCCTTTAACAGATAAGTCTCGTTGAATTTCGTGGTTTCAGATACACGGTCGATTTCATTTACAAGCTGATCGATCTCATTCTGTACATAGTTTCTGTCATCAGCAGACATAGTACCATTTCCAGCCTTAACTGCCAGTTCGTTCATTCTCTGTAGCATATCGTGTACTTCGGTCAGAGCGCCTTCAGCGGTCTGTACTGCGGAGATACCGTCCTGTGCGTTCAGGGATGCCTGTGTCAGACCTCTGATCTGCTTTCTCATCTTTTCACTGATGGACAGGCCTGCTGCGTCATCAGCTGCACGGTTGATCTTGTAACCGGAAGACAGTTTCTCGGTGGATTTTGCCTGAGAAGCGGTGGTCAGACCTAACATTCTGTTAGAGTTCATAGCTGTAAGATTGTG
>NZ_QUIU01000006.1:66697-68027 GCF_003480225.1 Clostridium sp. AM34-9AC | reverse complement strand
AGACCTAACATTCTGTTAGAGTTCATAGCTGTAAGATTGTGTTGTACTACCATAATAATTTACCTCCTTGTATTACTGCCCAATTCCTTTTGCGGCAGTGTGCGTATCTGTATTGTTATTGAGAAATCCTTTTCTCCCAGATACTTGTTGTTAGTTTTTATAGTAACCGGAGTAGGAGCTTCCCTGTCGGGCCCTGACAGAGCCGCTCTTCCTCCGGTTATTACCATATGAAATTATTTGTCCGCATTTCCCTTTGTGATGATCACATTTGACTTCTTGCGGTACTTCTCCGGGTGCTCTTCTTCCGCATAATATTTAGGAAGCTTCGCTCTCTCCTCCGGATCTGTGATCTGGTTTTCTAATACCGTGCTTCGCACGATGTTCACCTCTCTCGGTGCATCGATCATGATACGGAGATGATTCTTGGTTCCTCCCAGGAAGACGATCTTAATATTGTCATTGATCATCAGGTATTCTTCCGGACTAACGGTCAGACGCAGCATATTGATAACCTCCTTGTTTTAATTCAGCCTTCCTTGCCTGCTGGTTTGCACTGATGCAACATTTTATTATGGAATGTTGCATTATCCTAATTCATTTATTCTTTCAAGGAGGCCATTATGAGCACGACACAACCTATCCGCAGCAAACAGCTTTTACACGATTTCAAAGATTACTACCTTACCAAACAGCCCAACTCCCGGAATTACACTCTCATCCTGATCGGTCTGAACACTGCTCTCCGCATCAACGACATCCTTCATCTCACCTGGGGAGATGTCTATTGCACAGGACACAGCCGCTTTTACACCCATCTCCTCATCACGGAGAAAAAAACGGAAAAAGAAACCAGAATCCTGATCAACAGAGAACTTCAGAAAACATTACTGTCCTACCGGAAAACACAGCCTTCCATAGCCGACACAGACTACCTCTTCCCCAGCCCCAGAAAAGCCGAATCCCCACTCTCCCGATACCAGGCCTACCGCATTGTCCGTAAGGCTGCTGAAGCCGTAGGAATCGAAGACGTGATCCGGTGCCATTCCCTGCGGAAGACCTTCGGCTACCATGCATGGAAAATGGGAACTCCGCCCGCATTGCTGATGGAGATTTACAATCATTCTTCTTTTCAGATCACAAAACATTATCTGGGGATTGAACAGGATGACAAAGATGCCGTATTTCGTGACATACAGCTATGACATACGGCTTGCATAATTGCTATTATGATATGAAAGTAACGTATTAACGATTTTTACAAAAAAGGCTAAAGTTTTCCCATGGTCAGCCGAAATATGTAGTGCAAGACAAAATGCAACATTCCATAATA
>NZ_QUIU01000006.1:4600-66687 GCF_003480225.1 Clostridium sp. AM34-9AC | reverse complement strand
TCAGCCGAAATATGTAGTGCAAGACAAAATGCAACATTCCATAATAGAATGTTGCATTTTTCTATTTTAATCCTTTCATTTCTGTGGTATTCTTTTAAAGACTGCATATTGCTATTTTTCGACAAATATTTCTCTTTTATTGAAACATATACAGTCAGAATCAGGAGTACACATGAAAAGCTTTATATGTGAAATGTTCTATAAGCAGCGGGCGGCATTCGAGCAAAGCTGCGCTTCCAGGGGCAAAGAATATCCTCTTCCGGAAGACGTTTTCCTACAATCGGATATTTTCTATGACGAGAAGCATGTTCCGGCACATCGTCTGGATGTCTACCGTCCCAGGGGACGGGACGGAGAGATTCTCCCGGTCATCGTCAACGTACATGGCGGAGGCCTCCTCATAGGGAACAAGGAATTCAACCGTCCCTTTTGTGCCTCCCTTTGTGAGGCGGGGTATCTGGTATTCAGCATTGAGTACCGGCTGATACCGGACTGTCTCTTCTATGACCAGCTGGCTGACCTGCATCTGGCACTGGATTTTATCCGGGATCATCTGACGGAATACGGCGGTGACATTTCCCACATATATGCCTGCGGCGACAGCGGCGGTGCCTGTCTGCTGACTTATGGAATCGCCATGCAGCGAAGCACTGCACTGGCACAGGCTGCCGGAGTAACCCCTTCTGACCTGCCAGTCCGGGCACTTGGTCTGGTCAGCGGTATGTTCTATACGAACCGCCTGGATCAGATCGGACTTTTCCTCCCCAGATATCTCTACGGCCGGCATTATAAAAAAAGTGCTTTTGCCCCCTATGTATCTCCGGAGCACCCGGACATCGTGACCAGCCTGCCACCTAGTCTCCTGATCACCAGTGACAACGATAATCTTCAGAGCTATACTCTGAATTTTGAAAAGGCTCTGCGCAGACATCAGATGCCCCATAAACTGATCAACTACCCGAAGGATCCCCGCCTGACCCATGCGTTCAGCGCTTTTTACCCAGAGCTTCCGGAAAGCAGGGAAGTGATCCACCATTTGATTCACTTTTTTGAACATACCGGGGAAGAATGTAAAGGAGGATGTGTATCATGACATACGACGAAAATGTTTTCAAAGAAAAAGCTAATCGGAAAGCCCGCAAGATCTGGATCGTTTTTGCTGTTTTACTGAGTGCCAACTATGGCTCCGATGCGTCCGGCGGGTTATACCCCACCACTTCTTACCTTATTTTCCTGGCATTGTGCTGGCTGCCTCTGATCTTCGGCGAAGTGCTGTTACGTGTAAAGGGCTGGGCAACGGAGCTCTACCGCTACGATCTGGTCATCGGTTACGGCATCTTCTATACCTTTGTAATCTGTACCACAGCGTCACCCATCGCATTCACTTACATCCTTCCGGTGACAAGCTTACTGGTCCTGTATAAGAACCGGAAATTCATGATCAACTGCGGTATCGTCAACTCTCTGATCATTGTGGGCGCTGCCGTCTACCGCTACATGCTGGGCTTTAACAGTGCTTCCGATATGAAGAATTACCAGCTGCAGCTGTCCTGTATCATCCTGTGTTACATCTGTTATGTCATGTCCATCCGCCATCTGAACGAGTCCGACGGTGCCATGACCGACAGTATCAAAGCCGACCTTCACAGAGTGGTGACCACCGTAGAACAGGTCAAGACATCCAGCAATACCATTCTGGACGGCATTACCGTTGTCAGAGAACTGGCTTCTGAGAACAAGCACGGTTCCGATATGGTCATGCTGGGTATGAATGAATTGACGGATAATAACCATATGCTACAGGATCGGACGACCTCTTCCACACAGATGACTTCCGACATCCGTGCCCAGGTGGAAAATGTTGTGGCACTCATCAGCGAAATGGTATCTCTGGTCGGGAAAACCGAATCCCATTCCAGTGTCAGTGCAAAAGATCTGCAAAGTTTGGTAAGCACTGCCACCACGATGTCAGAGCTTTCTACGGAGCTGGAAAATGTCCTGCAGAATTTCCAGCAGGAATTTGGCATGGTGAAGCAGGAGACCGGTACCATCGAAAAAATTACAAATCAGACGAACCTGCTGGCCTTAAACGCTTCCATTGAAGCTGCCAGAGCCGGTGAAGCAGGCAAGGGCTTCGCAGTGGTAGCTGATCAGATCCGTACCTTAAGTACTGAAACCCACGCTTCCTCCGGACAGATCAGAGAAGCTCTGTCCCGTCTGGATGCTACTTCCGCTAAGATGACCGCTTCCATTGAAGAGACCTTGAAGCTGATCCAGGTTACCCTGGAAAAGGTAACACATACCGGTGAAAATGTAAATCAGATCGCATCTGATTCCGCACAACTTGGCAGACATATTCAGGTAGTTGATAATGCAATTAAAGAGGTGGAAAGCTCCAATACCCAGCTGGTATCCAATATGGAACAGGTATCCAACATCGTGGAGACTATCACCGGCTGTATTGCACACTCCAGCCAGACCAGTGAGCGTATGCTCAGTAAATACGAAGAAACCGCTTCCAATATCAACACCATCGAGGATGTCATGGAGAACATGATGTGTGATCTGGGTATCGGCGGCTTCATGGGTATCGAAGATATTCAGCCAGGTATGAAGATCGATCTGAAAGTAGCCGGCCAGGGAGATACGGAATACCTTGGAGAACTGATCGAACAGATTCCGGAGGGTCTGCTGGTATCCTGTCAGAAGGAGCTAGCACTCACAGATACCGCTTCCTGTACCTTACAGATCACCGCAGGCAACATCCTGTATTGTTGGGACAAGGCAGTCATCTCTCCCGCTCCTGAAAAGGGTGCTCATGCCTTCAAAATCATCATTAATACCAGACCCAGGATCAATAACCGCCGTAAATACCCCCGTATGGATCTGAACAATGCCTGCACCATCAAGTTCAAAAATTCTGATACGGAATATGCGGCCACCATGGATAATATCAGTGCCAACGGCTTTGCTTTTCTGGCGACAGACAATATCTTCACCCAGAGCAAGAATGCCTCGGTCACTGTCACTATCCATGATTTCGCTCTCCCGGATCACAATGTGCTGGAAGGACGTATCATCCGCTGCTCCGATGATAACGGTCTGTTCATCGTAGGCTGCCAGATGCCGGAGGATAACTTCTATATCCTGGAGTATGTAGAGAAAAATCTGGAAAGCAAGAAATAGTCAAATACAAAAGGGTGTCGCACAGCGGCACCCTTTCTTGTTTGGTTTTATAGTTTCATCTATGGCTTCAGGAGCCGGGCGATCAGACCCTCGACCTCCTGGAGCTGTTCTTTTGTGCTCTCCTTGTGGCTTTCCTTGCGGTATTTCGAAGGGGACATTCCCTTCATAGCGTGAAAGGCCTTGGTAAATACCAGGGCATCGCTGTATCCGCAGGACAATGCAATACTCTCGATAGGATAATTCGTGGAGTCCAGAAGCTCTCTCGCCTTGGTAATACGGAAGGTAGTAAGGAACTGCTGGGGAGACATCCCCAGATAGTTCTGGAACAGCGTATATAAATAGCTGCGGTTGATACACACATAGTCCGCCACATCCGTGACCTTGATGGGGTTACAGTAGTTGCTCTGGATAAAGGAGACCGCTTTTTTCACATACTGGTTCCCCTTATCCTCTTCCTCCCTTGCCACCACACCGGCGCTGTCGGCGATCACCGACAGAAATACTCCCAGCAGTCCGTTCCGCCGCAGATCATCCGCAATGCCAAAGGTATTATGCTCCATCATATCCCGGACAATGGAATACAGTTCCTCCGATTTATCACAGGAAAAAATAGGATGCCGGTCCGACAGTCCCATGCTGTGTAAGTATTCTTCGGCGCGGCTTCCAGCAAAGCCCACCCACAGATAGCTCCAGGGATCCTTCGCATCCGCCTGATAAAAAGCCAGTTCATTGGGCTGGATCAGGAAACCGTAACCCGCCTCCAGCCGGTATTCCTTGTCGTGAAACCGGAAATGTCCCTTGCCACTCAGGACATAGTGGATCAGGTAATGTGGCTTGGAGGCCGGTCCGAAGCTGTGCAGCGGTGCCGTCTGGGAGCATCCGCAGCAGTTCACATACAGACTTCCTGTTTTATCATTGACAAAATCCAGTTTAAATGCTTTTTCCATGATCGGACCGTTTCCCTTCTGCGTTGCCGCTCTCTCATCTAATTCACGAGAATCCCGCCGTTTTCATCAAATTCGACACCGAAATCCCGGCTGTATTCATTCATACGCTGCAAAATTCTCTTCTTATCCTCACCTGCTGCCGGAGTAGGCTTAAAATCATTCCGGGTGGACACAGAACTCACCATGCAGGGAATGATCCTGGCATTCCGGTCCTCCACCTTTTGTCCGTTTTCGAATGTAAAGGTCTGCTGGAAGATCATGGTGTCTTTATCTGCTGGGTTCCGGTTGGCCCCGAAACAGAAATTCGCCAGGCTATAGATAATATATCTGCCCTTATATTCTTCGATTCCCTGGAGGACATGGGGATGATGACCAATGACCAGATCCACACCCCAGTCAATGCATTTTCTGCCAAGTACCTGTTGGTAATTCTCCGGATAAGTATCTTTCTCGATCCCCCAGTGACAACAGGCCAGGATCAGGTCCACATTCTGTTCCCGCAGGGTCTCGATATTGTTCTGGATCAGCTTTTCCGCCTGTGCGCCCCACTCTACCTCATTGACAGAGATGATTCCTATTTTCAGGTTCCGTTCTCCGCCGTGGGCTGCCGCACTGTCCGGGATCTCATAGATACCCACATTTTTATCATAAGCATAAATGATCCCTTCCTGCTCTAATGCCACCACAGTATCCCGGCTTCCCTGTTCGCCATAATCCAGGCGGTGATTGTTGGCGAAGCTGACGGCCTCAATGCTCCCCAGCGTCAGCAGATGAGCATAGGCTGGATCCCCTTTGATGCAGTAGGTCTGTCCCTCCCGCATCTGTTCCGATGTGGTCAGAGGCCCTTCCAGATTCACGATGGTCATATCGTCCGCCGCAAAGATGTCTCTCACATTTTCAAAGAAATAACCTTCGTCCTCCGCCTGATCATAGGCCTGACGGAAGGAGGCACTGTAGTCTTGTTCCTGATGATTTCCCAACGTTACATCCCCTGCTGCGGAGATGGTGATCGTATAACGTTCACCCGTCAAATCACCGGAGTCATGGCAAGATCCCGATGTTGTTGCGTTCTCTCCACCGGAAGCCGTCCCTGTCTGTGCCCCCGTAGCAGAATCTTCTGCCGTCTGCCCAGCCTGCGTAGTTGCATTGTAACCGCCGATAGGCTGCGCCAGATCTTCCCTTCCCGGAATGTAGATCTGCTGTGTCAGGTCATCGCCACATCCACCAAGTATTATGACTGCCGCTGCACAGAACAGTGCTGCAAACCTTTGTTTTCGATACCCCATAAGCTGCTCCCTCATTATCGTAGCATGATCCGCACCTTTGGTGCTTACCGTTGCTTCGCAACTATCATGATCCCATTCGCCGTTCGTCAATCCTGCTGGCACATTGACTCTCATACGTCAATTATAATATCATTCCGCAGAAGCCTCCGATGTGGAAGTAATGTCTCCGTCTCCGTACAGATTCTCCTGCAGGAATTTCTTGTTGGCTTCGAAATCCACTTCCAGCACTGCCATCTTACGGATGGTCGCATCCTTATAGGTGCCCTCCAGTGGAATGCTGTTCTGGATAATATCGTAAGTCACGGCCTTAGGTGCCATAAGGCTCAGCCGATAGCATTCTGTCTGGGTCAGATTCGTGGTCAGATTCGGCATCAGACCATCGATCAGCTCCTGGGGATTGGTCAGCATTCCCTGCGGAAGCTTGTGGATCACCTCTGCCAATACCTTTCTCTGCCTCTCGGTTCTGCCGAAATCCGTACCGATATAACGGTTTCTGCAATACGCCAGTGCCTGCGGTCCGTTCAGGTGTACCATACCGCCGGAAGTATCTTCAAAATAGTCGGTACCTTCCGGTCTTCCCAGCAGAATGTTGTATTCCACCAGATAACCATTGACATATTCCACTTCCTTGCTGGTCAGCTCAAGATCCACACCGCCCACTGCATCCACCAGATTGGCAAATGCTTCAAAGTTCACCAGTACATAGCGGCTGATATGAATATCGAAATTCTGCTCAATAGTCTCCATCAGCAGTTCTGCGCCGCCATAGGAATATGCCGCATTCAGACGATTCCCCTTATGTCCCGGAATGTCCACATACATATCACGGAGCAGGGATGTCATGTAGATCTTCTTCGTCTTGTTGCTGATGGACAGCAGGATCATGGCATCTGATCTGCCGTCTTCACCGTTTTCACGGGAATCGTTACCGATCAGCAGAATATTGGTCACGCCTTCTTCTTTCATGGGAGAGGACGCTACCGACTCGATCTTCTCATAGTTCATCTCTCCGTAGACTTTTCCTACCAGCACATACAATCCTGCTGCCAGGAATACAAGGATCAGCGCCACTGCGATCAGGAAACGCTTGAGTCCTGACTTTTTCTTCTTTCTGCCGCTCCCGGCTCCCTTTTTATTTCCTTTTCTGTTCCTTTTATCCGCTTTCGTGTCTATCTCCTCACGCTTCCCGAATCTTCTTCCGGAGCGTTTTCTATCGTTATAATCGTCCTCATAGTCCTCTACATAGTCATCCCGTCTGCTGCGGCGGGTTCTGCCTGAGGTCTCCTGTCTGCGGTGATCAGCGTTACTGCTACGGCCGCCACCGTTACGACTCTCTGAAGTCTTACGTGCCGTCTCTCTGCGGGCGGCCTGTCTCCTGCGGTATGTGGGATCATCCCAGTCCTCTACATAGTCCTCACGGGATCCTGCTCTTCTGTCGGATCCGATCACATCCAGTTCCTCCTCTTCCTCGTCATCTTCCCTCATATCATACATCTGCGGAGCCGGGCGGGCTGCCTCACGCTCCGCAGAGTGTGTCCCCGCATTCGCCGCCGGGCGCCCCGTACTGCGGCGGGCTCCCGCCCCGGATGCCTGCATTTCCTGCATCTCCTGTTGTAAAAAGGCTTCCAGACCCTTTTGTATATCTTCCATCTCCTGAATGGAGTCTCTTTCCTTATCGCTCATCCTGTACCTCACTTCCACATACCTGATTTTGCACTCTTTTATTCCTATTCATCTTCTAGGATAATACCATAATCTGCTGTATTCGTCACGACAGAAATCCTTAAAATTTGTTTAAATGTTATCCGGTATTTCTTAAGAAACGCCAACAAGAAAGACCATCTGCGGCAGCTACACGATTTTCTTTCGTATGCTTTCCTCAGATGGTCTCTGCATTTTTGTTGACTTATGTCTGCTTTATTTATGAGCAAGCCTTGCGTCTATGTAATTTTTCAGAGATTCCACCGTCTCTTCTACACCCAGCTTGCTGCTGTTGATAGACAGATCGTAATTACGGGAATCGCCCCATTTTACCTTACAATGACTATTGTGGTAAGACTTTCTGCGACGGTCCTTCTCGATCATACGCTCTTCCGCATGACGGGCATCCAGCTCATAGATCTCCATGACACGTTTGATCTTGGCCTCCCGGTCTCCCAATACGAAGATGGAGATCAGGTGCGGATTGTCCTTCAGCACAATCTCGGAACAGCGTCCTACGATCACAAAGGATTCCCCTGCTTCCGCCTTTTTCTTAATATAATCGAACTGCATTCTGGCCACATTGTCTGCCGGAGAGCTGTTCATTCCCATTACACTGCGGTACAGGAATTTGTTACGTCTCGTTTCATCGAACTCTGCCAGCTCCTGGCTGCTTACGTTCATGCTTGCAGCTACCTCGTCTAACAGGTTGTGATCGTACATCGGCAGCTTATAATACTCTGCCAGCTTCTGTGCGATCTCATGTCCGCCGCTGCCGTATTCACGACTGACGGAGATAATCAGTTGTTCACTCATGGATCTGCCCTCCTTATGGCTGGATATATTTCCAAAATTTTTTAAACTCGTATTCTGCAAATACATCTTACAGATATCTTGCATAGATCATCAGCATAGAGATCCCTACTACTATTATAGTCGCAGGTGCCATAACTTTGCAATATTTTCCCCACTTAATCATATGACCGGCTTTCGCTGCGGTGGCGATACCTACTACGTTGGCAGAAGCTCCGATGGGAGTTGCGCTTCCTCCAATATCGGTTCCCATAGCCAATGCCCATGCCAGAATGGACAGATCCACGCTCTGGGCAGCAGACAGACTGCTGATAATCGGGATCATGGTCGCTGCAAAAGGAATATTATCCACAAATGCGCTGGCGATGGCGGAGATCCACAGGATAATGGCGATCATCAGCATCAGATTGCCGTTACTGATATCTCCGATGAAGTTCGCCATGACTTTCAGGATACCTGTCTGCTCCAGACCACCTACGACCATAAACAGTCCGATGAAGAACAGCAGCGTCTTGTAATCAATCTGTCTGATCAGCTTCAGCGCATCTTTGCCTGCAGCGATCAATGTCACGATGGAGATGAATACACCGATGCAGGATACGGTCAGTCCAGTCTGTGCGTGGGTCACCAGCAGAACTACCGCACACAGGAAAATAATAGTGCTGATAATAAATCCTTTTTTATCGGTAATGGCTTCGGAAGGATCCGGGTAGGTCTGGTTGCTGCCTGCTGCAGCTGCCTCACTGGCACGCAGTTCCTTGTGGAATACCAGATAGAAATACAGTACGACCACAACCAGGGAAACGCCTGCGATCACACCGGTATTGGTCAGGAAATCCGTGAAGGAATATCCCAGGGAAGTACCGATGATGATATTGGGGGGATCTCCGCACATGGTAGCGGATCCTCCCAGATTCGCACAGAACACTTCTGCCAGAATCATAGGCACCGGATTGAATTTCAACAGTTGTGACAATTCAATGGTAACGGCTGCCAGGAACAGGATTACGGTAATACTGTCAATGAACATTGCCAGAATACCGGATAATACCATAAAGGTGACAAACAGCGGTACAACCTTATACTTGACCATCTTGGCAAGGCGCATGCACAGCCAGCGGAAGAATCCCACCCGGGCCATTCCCTCTACCATGATCATCATTCCTGCTACGAACACGATGGTCTCCCAGTTGATACCACTGGAAGCCTCTGCGGACTGTCCCGCCGTGTACCAGAAATGACTTGTGAAAAAGCTGCCTAAGTTCAAAGTCTCCAGCACTGCGCTCATACTGTGCATTCCCAGTCCGAATACCAGTACCAGTGTCAGCAGACCGCAGCCCAATGTGATAATGTGTCTCTCCCATACTTCCAGGACGATCAGTACAAACATCGCCAGAAATATGATTACTGCAAGTATTTGTGCTACCACTTTCCCTGCCTCCTTGCTAATTTTTCTTTAGAACATACAAGAGTAGATTCTATCCGAAATATCGGCATAAGTCAATTCTTCTTTTGGTTTCTATGCATAAATATTCCGTTAAGGTTTTTTACAAATTGCGACGCATAAAAAACTCCGGAAGATCCTGCCTGCATACCGATCTTTCGGAGCCTTTTTATTGCTTATATTGTTTTATTCATTCCGGAAGCTTTCGATATCGTTCTTTCCCACATACCGCAAGAACATCCGGTGCATATCAATACCGCTTTCTCCGAAATACAATTTCATGTACTTCTCACCGTCCTGCCGGATTGCCAGCGTGACGGACTGTTCCACCACTTTGCCCTCCGTGCCGTTAATCGTCACGGTCTGCTGTAATGTATTATTCAGGAACACGGAAATAGGCAGCTGCGCCAGCGGGCCCAACGTGGAACTCATCCGGAATACCAGTTCGTACCGTCCGATCTTCGTGAAACGCAGCTGGTATACCGCACCAGTACCTTTCTTCGTGGACAGCTTCTCCAGCGGAAGTTCCATCTCTTCGCCGGTCTTCGGCTCCGGCAGTTCCAGCCGGGCCAGCACCTGTCCGCTGTCTCCGGCTCCTTCGGTGCTTACCGGACTGTGAAGCTCCGTACACTCCTCTTCCTCTCTGCCAAGCAGCCTCTCCATGGCAACGGAACGTAACAGGAAGCAGCAGATGTTTGCAGCATTCCGCATAAGCTGCGCTCTGGTCAGCCTGCCGTCTGCCAGTCCTTCCGCAGTGTTGTCCTTATTAGAATTGGATGCTGCGTCTGCGGTCACCATGTAAATATCATTCTGCGCCCGGACCATAGGTACCGTCTGACTCTTGGAACCGGATTCGCCTTCCTCATTGATCTTTGCCCACCAGTCGGTCATGACAATACCCTGATAGCCCCATTCCTTACGGAGAATGGTTGTCAGAAGATCATAGCTGCCTGCGGTCCACAGTCCGTTCACCGGGCCATAGGTGGACATGATGCTGTAGGCTCCGCCCTGTTTTACGGCGATCTCAAATCCTTTCAGATAGATCTCCCGCAATGCCCTCTCGGATACAATAGCATTGGCATCATGCCGTTTGAATTCCTGATTATTACATGCAAAATGCTTGATGGTTCCGGTAACTCCATATTTTCCCATGCCTTTCAGCTGTGCCGCCGCCATGGTACCGGTGAGGTACGGATCCTCGGAAAAATACTCAAAGTTACGTCCATTCAACGGATTTCTGTGAATATTGATGCCGGGGCCTAAGAGGGAATCAATCTTGTTCTTGCGAAGCTCCATGCCCTCCATCTCATACAGTTCTTCCACCAACTCCGGATCAAAGGTACATGCCAGCAACGTACCGTTCGGCAGTGCATAGGCCATGGTACCGCAGTCCATACGGATGCCGGAAGGACCATCGGAACAGCAGGCCACCGGAATACCGAATTGCTGCAGTCCATCCGTCACACCGCCGAAAGCTGCTGCTGTTCCGGGGGTAACTTTCGGGGAACACATGCCTTCTCCTCTGGTCATGCAGATCAGATCTTCGTCTGACAGCTGTGTCAGGAACTGTTCCAACGTAATCTTTTTGTCATAGACATCTGCCAGCTTCCATCCCTGATCTCCCATGTATTCGCTCCGGGTGGGTCTTTCCCGCAAAATACGTTCCGCCAGATCTATGGTCCGTAAGGGCACATCCTCCCAGTTGGCGATGGCATGCTTGTTTTCTCCGAAGAAGAACGGTCGTAAGCGTTTAAATGCCTGCACCGGAGCCAGTGCTTCCGTAACGGTTTGTACGACCTGCAGCTCCGCTAATGTCACTCTTCCGACTTCTCTTGCACTCCGCACATCGGTACCGACATAGAAGATATAGTCTCCTGCTTCCAATACATAGCAGGATTTATGTCCAGTGACACCACTGTCATCATAGGACGCAAGCTCCGTCAGTTCTGCTTTCAGGATCAGTTCTTCACTTGCTCCGGGCTTCAGTTCTTCCGTCTTGGCATAAGCTGCCAGCTGACGCAGCGGCTTTCCCAGCTTTCCCTGAGGAGCCTCCACATAGACCTGTATGGTCTCTCTGCCGGACATACTGCCAACATTTGTCACTTTCTCAATGACAGTTGCCTCGGTACCCTGCACTGCCAGTCCCATGCTCTCTGTCTGGAACCGGGTATAGGACAGTCCAAAGCCAAAGGGATATTTTACCTTGTCTCTGGCAAAGGTCTCAAAATAGCGATAACCTACATAGATGTCCTCGGTATAAAAATTCTCCACCGGATCCCCGAAATTCTCCGTGGAAGGATAATCCTCAATATCTTCCGCAATAGTATCGCTGAGCTTACCACCGGGATTCACTTTTCCTGTCAGGACATCTACTGTAGCTCTGCCGCCCTCCTGGCCGCCCTGCCATACATAGAGCACAGCCTGTGGCTGATACCGGTCGACCCACTTCATATCCATGATATTACCCACATTCAGCACAACGATCGTCCTGGCAAATGCATTGCAGACATTACGAAGAATTTCTTCCTCCGCAGCTGTCAGCAGATAACTGCCTTCCGCAGCACTATTATCCTTGTCTTCTCCTGCGGTTCGGCCGAGAACCACAATCGCCAGATCCGACTGTTCCGCCGCCTGTCTCGCCAGTTCTTCGCTGACGGGCATTTCTTCCTGGTTCCAGGGCTCCATGGCCCATCCCTCTCCTATATCAAAAGGATGATCCTTCAGCCATTCCCGGTACTGTGCCTCCAGTACCTCATTCACCTGTACGGTGCCGTCTTCCTTGAGACTGTCTGTAATATTGGTCACATATGGAGCATTGACCATACCTCCGGAACCCGTACCGCTCTTATAATGCTCGAACTGGGTTCTGCCGAAGATCGACACTTTCTGCCCTTTTTGCAGAGGCAGCACACCGTCTTCATTTCGAAGCAGTACGCTTCCCTCCGCCGCCACACGTCTTGCCAGTTCCGCATATTTCTCATAATCCAATGTATATTTCATATATCTGTCTGCTCCCTTCCTGTTATATCTATATTTCTGTATCTTTTATCCTAATAATAGCATTAATTTCCCAATACATCCACAAGAAAAGCTCTTTCTCTGACAGAAAGAGCCTCAAAAACATTTTATTGATTTTACAAGATGATCCGAACCACAAAATCCCCATCCTCCATAAAAAACTGATATTGTCCGCTAAGTTTTTCTACATAATATACGATGCTTCTGGCTCCCAGCCCGTGTCCCGAACGTTCTGTCACCGGAACGCCATCCGCAAATGTGGGAACACTACGCACTGTATTTTTCTCCATCAGAAGAAGATGCCCCGCCTTTTCCGACAGAGACAATTCTATGTATCGTTTATCCTCCGGCAGTTCCTGTACGGCATGCATGGCATTTTCCAGTACGTTTGACAGGATCGCACAGAACATCATTTCAGAGCAGGGAAGTTTCTCTCCAATGCTGACCTGTATCTCCCATCGGATCCTCTGCTCCTCAAACCGCATATTATAGATGGACAGTACGGAATTCACCATCTCATTTCTACAATAGGTCTTGATCACTGTATCATCATAAGTCTGGCTGACCTCATTCAGATATTCCAGCGCCTTGTCGGTTTCTCCCTGTTGGATCAGTGTTCGCAGCACCGACAGATGATGCCTCGTATCATGCCGCAAAATGGACATCTTTTTCTCGCTTTTTCTCGTATTGGTCATTTCTGTCTGGAATGAATTCAGCTGCATCTGGATCAGTTCATTGTACTGCTCTGCCTTGTTCTTCATCTCGTACTCCCGGAAATATACCAGTAAAAAGAGCAGATACGTCAGGCACATGGCAAAGCCCAGGAACTCCGGCACCGCCTTATTGCCGGAATACAACAGACTGGAAAATTTGGTCGTGGCATAGTCAAAAATGTAATAAATGATCGGCAGGCTTCCAATGATCAGAAGTTCCCGGTCCGTTTTGGCAAACAGCATGGCTGTGGTCTGGCATACATACCGGCATAAAAGGATGAAAGCTCCCACCGTCACCAGAATACGACAGACATAATAGCACCATTCCTGTCCTGTCAGAGCCAAAGCAAACAGTCCCATCCAGTTACTGCACTGACAACATAGATATGCCGTGAAAATAGAAATCAGGGAAGGAAGAATACGGAATTTATAATGCAAAACCAGTACAAATAACAATGGGGCATGCACGATCAGTGGATAAATCTGATCTACTGTTTCTGTTCCAAAGAGAAGTACACACAGAACATATAGAATTCCTGAAACAACCGCCAATGACAACAATTGCAATATATTTTTCTTATCCTGCTTCACTCCCAGAAAAAATGCCGACAGGAAGATTCCAAACAGCATTGTCGTTGTATGATGTGTATATGTTAATATCTGTAGTACCATTTTCTTCTCTCTTTCGTATTCTTACCATACATTTTTTACGGTATAAACCATTTCTGTTATATGACCCACCCCGATATGCGAATAGAGGGTAGGATTGTGGGAGTGCGTAGCACGTAGGCATCAAAGCCGGGGGCCTTTGACCTCGACTTTATTATATAAGACTCTCAACGAGAAATCAATTTGTGGATGATTTGACTTTTTGCGTCACAAATGTCAGCATGTCTCGCCTGTGGGATTCAGTAGCTTCTACGCCTTTCGCCGGCGTCTGGTATCACTGGGACTGACACCATAAGCATTGCGGTAGGTTCTGGAAAAATGCACCAATGACGCAAATCCGGTCTTCTGCGCGATCTCCTGGATCGCCAGAGAAGACTCCACCAGAAGTCTTCCGGCTCTGGTCAGCCGGACATTGGTAAGGTATTCCAGAACGGTGGCTCCGGTCACCTCGCGGAAAATACGGCAAAAATAGTATTTACTTAAATGGATCTGGGATGCGATGGTCTCCAGATCTATTTTTTCCGCATAATGGGCATTGATATAGGCGATGGCATCCAGAATCTCCTGTCTGGGAGCTGCGGAGAGCTCCGGCATCTGTGTCCGCTCCTGCCTCGTATAGTAGTCTCTGCACAGTAGCAGCAGTTCCAGACAATAGTTTTGCTTTAATTTCTCGGCCACAGCATCGTGGCGGTTATAATATTTCCGCAGCCGTTCGAAGACCTCTACCAGTTCTCCGGACTGTTCCGTTGTCAGATGCAGAATATCATTCTGCAGAACCTCCAGGAACCGCTGCTTCTCCACAGGTTTCAACATTCCATCCAGATAATCCGGTGCAAAATTCAAGACATACCGGGCATAGAAATCCGAGGACAGACTCTGCATATAATGCGTCTGGTAGGGTTTGATCAGGATGATGTCTCCCGGATTCAGCACATGACAGACACCATCCAGGAAGATGTATCGTATCCCCTTCACCACAAAAAAAAGTTCGTAAGTATCGTGATAATGATTGGTCTGCATATCATTTTTTTTGGTTGTCTCTATGTATTCCAGAAACAGATCGGAATAAGGGTCAAAAATCGTACGAAGCATAGTTTTCCTTTCCCGGAATCATTCCGGCAAGATTCATTCGATTGCTTTTTATTACCGCAAGATATGTTAAACAATCTTAAAAATAAAAGATTATAATGGGATTATATAATAAATCTTGTGCCATGTGAAGTATATTGGAAGGAGATAACTTATGGAGAAAAGACCTTTAGACTATGCAAAAGCATCCATGGATACCATGATGCGCAAATGGGAAGCCCCCAAGCTTCCGCCCGAAGGAAGATTCCATTATCATCAGGGAGTATTCCTGTCCGGAATGTACAAAAGCTATGAACTTTGCAAAGAGGAAAAATATTTTGATTACATCAAATCCTGGGTGGATGCCGTCATCACCGAAGACGGTGTGATCAAACAGGCTGATATGGGGCAGTTCGACGATATGCAGCCGGGTATTCTGTTATATCCCCTCTATCATTGTACCGGTGATGCCAGATATAAGAAAGCCCTGGACTCTCTGATGGCTGCCATTGATTGTTATCCCACCACTCCCGAGGGCGGCTATTTCCACAAGGCTGATCTGCCGGAAGAAATGTGGCTGGACGGTCTGTACATGGAAGGTCCGCTGCGCGCGCAGTATGGCGCAGAATTCCATCACCCCGAATATTTTGATGAGGTTATCTTCCAGGCTCTGACCATGCAGAAACATACCCGTGACCCCAAGACCGGTCTGCTGTATCATGCATGGTCTTATGACAGGAAAGTAGAATGGGCTGACAAAGAGACCGGCTGCTCCCCCGAATTCTGGGGCAGAGCCATGGGATGGGTGCCTGTAGCCCTCCTGGACGAACTGGATTTCATTCCCGCCGATCATCCGGACAGAGCAAAATCGGAAAAAATGGCGGTAGATCTGTTAAAATCTCTGCTTGCATTCCAGTCTGAGGATGGCAGATGGTATCAGGTAGTCAACCGGGGCGATGATCCTGCCAACTGGCTGGAGAATTCCTGCAGCTGCCTGTATGTAGCGGCTCTGTGCAAAGCGATCCGCAAAGGTCTGCTAGATGCATCTTATCTGGAATATGCCCACAAGGGTTATGAGGGTGTGATCCGCTCCCTGACCTGGGAAGGCGATGACCTCATTATCGGTAATGTCTGCATCGGAACCGGTGTCGGTGACTATGAGCACTACATTCACCGCCCCGTATCCGCCAACGATCTGCACGGGGTCGGCGCCTTCCTGCTGATGTGTGAAGAGTGCGAACAGGTATTTTAATATCTTGTAACTATTCAGAGCCATGCAAAACCAGGCTTACAGATCCTCGCTGCCGGGATTCCGGCGGCGGGCAGATCTGCTTATATTATTACTTTTTACAGCTTTACTTTTACAAAATCATGTCCCATGGCGGGAAGCACCTTTTCGATCAGATCCGCCGTCCGCATGCGGAGGCTGGAGGTATTGATGCAGGGATGGCATCCGAAATATTCGCTGTCCAGCACCTCCTCATCGATCAGCAGCTTCACCTGATGTTCCTTATCGTTCATCAGACCGAGTACACTGACAGAGCCGGGGGTGATATCCAGGAATTTCTCCATGTATTCCGGCTTGGCAAAAGAAAGCCTCGCCGAGCCGATCTGCGCCGACAGATCCTTGGTATGGAACACCTTGGTATCCGGGATCATCAGCAGATAGAATGCGGTCTCCTGACGGTTGCACAGGAACAGATTCTTGCAGACCATGGACTGTAAGATTTCATCGACTTCCTTGCAATCCTCCATGGTCATCGCGGGCGCGTGATCCACGCGGTCATATTCCACGCCTAAGCCATCCAGCAGGTCATAGGTGCGTATCTCTTTGTCCAGTCTGCCGGTGGTATCGGCAGGTCTTCCTTTTTGCAATACTAATGTCATTGTCTTTTCCCCTTTGTTGTCTAGTAACCGATGGTGTCGTTTACGAGGATCACATGGATCCGGTCCGTATGTCTGGAATATCTCGTGATCAGGAACTGGCAGCAGATGGTATCCGGAGACTTACAATCGAAGCATTTTCCGGTTTCTTTGCAGGGAGTCTTGATGTCGAATCTCTGGGCGTTGATAGGTGCAGCCACGTTTCTCGCACGCTTCATGGCGCTGTCTAAGTCTGCGCAGACCTTGTTCATGCCGACGATAAAGATTACTTTCCTCGGCCCCTGGGCTATGCAGGAGACACGGTTGGAATTGCCGTCGATATTGACCATGACACCGTCGCTGGTGATGGCATTGGCACTGGAGAGGAAGATATCCGCATCGTAAGCTGCCATAAGTCCGGCTCTGGCATCCATCTTAGAGCGGTCGATATAGTGGTAATTGCCTGCTTCCAGAGCAGAGATCAGTCCGATCTCTCCGGCGCTCATGCATCCTCCCATGGCGATAGTGCTTCCCTCCGGGATCAGCTCCAGTGCCTGTTTTAGTGCAGCTTCTTTATCCTCTGCATAATAACCTGACATGTTACGGGACTGTAATCCCTTGATCACTGTTTTGGCCAGCTGTTCATTTCTTTTTCTGATCATTTCGTTCATCTCTTAACCTTCCTGCCTTTCCGTAATCTGCAAATTTTATTCCTGAAAACCAGACTCTTTTTGACCCTATTTTATCAAAAAAATAATTCTGTGTATAGCAACCATTTTATATTTGACAATACTTTTCGCATATGCTAGGATATTTCCAATATTAGGGAGTAGTTCACATCGGGTAACCGGTGTTGTGTTGGTCGTCATCACGTTAGTGAAGCCACAGGCAGTCGCTAACCGGGCAGTACACTTCTACAGAAATGGAACGAGACTTTTATTGTATGTTTATCATGCATTAAAAGTCTTTTTTTGCGTGATAAACAAAGGATCCGGGTACATTATTTAAGAAGGAGGATTTGTATATGACACAAAAAAACATCTGGAATATTTCTGTAAAAGAACTCATGGAAAAATATCAGGTGACAGAACAGGGGCTTACTACTGCCCGCGCGGAGGAGCTTCGCCTGGAAAAGGGTGAAAATATCCTGCAAGAGAGCAGGCGCAAAAGTATACCGGAAGTATTTATCAGTCAGTTTGCTGATCTGCTGGTAGTAATCCTGATCATTGCAGCTGCGATCTCCATGTTTTCCGGCAATACGGAGAGTACCATTGTAATCCTGCTGGTACTGGTGATCAACGCCATCCTGGGAACCCTGCAGCATGTAAAGGCCCAGCGTTCTCTGGATAGTCTCAGGCAGTTATCTTCGCCCGGTGCAAAAGTCATTCGAGACGGTGTGAAACGGGAAATTCCATCGAAGGATATTGTGCCGGGTGACATTGTCATATTGGAAGCGGGAGACATGATCGTGGCTGATGGCCGTATCCTGCACAGCTATTCGCTGCAGGTCAATGAAAGCTCTCTGACAGGCGAGTCTGCCAATGTAGAGAAAACAGATGCCATTATAGAGGGTGATGTGGCACTTGCTGACCGGGCAAATATGGTCTATTCCGGAAGTCTGGTCACCTACGGACGCGCTGAAATGCTGGTGACCGCTACCGGCATGGAGACGGAGCTGGGTAAGATTGCAGGGCTGATGAATGCAGCCAAAGAGCGCAAGACACCGCTGCAGGAGAGCTTGGACAAGTTCAGCAGCAGACTTGCCATACTGATCCTGATCATATGTGCTGTCGTATTCTGCCTGTGTATCTATCGCCGTATGACACTGTTGGACTCCATGATGTTTGCTGTGGCACTGGCTGTTGCTGCAATCCCTGAGGCACTGAGCTCCATTGTGACCATAGTGCAAGCCTTTGGTACACAGAAAATGGCAAAGGAAAATGCAATTATCAAGAATCTTAAGGCTGTGGAAAGTCTGGGCTGTGTCTCTGTTATCTGCTCTGATAAGACCGGAACACTGACACAGAATAAAATGACGGTGCAGCAGATTTATATAGAAGACCGGTTATACGAGCCGGACCAGCTTGACCTTTTGAATCAGACTCATCGTTATCTGCTCTACGACGCTGTCCTCAACAATGATTCGAGCATCGTCGATGACAAGGGCATCGGTGACCCTACAGAATACGCGCTTTTAGAAATGTTCCGAAGGATTGAAGCGGATACATCTTCTATTTTGAAAGAAGCAAATATGCATGAAGATATCCTCAGGCAGAACATGCAACGCCTTGAGGAAGTGCCTTTTGATTCCGACAGAAAGCTGATGAGTACGAAATATATGCTGCATGGTGTACCCACGATCCTCACCAAAGGTGCTGTGGATGTTCTCTTAGACCGCTGTGACTATGTGCGCTGCAGCGACGGTATCCGTCCTATGACGGAAGCTGAAAAAGACAAGATCCGTATGCAGAATCAGCTTTTTTCAGAAAATGGCCTGCGTGTATTGTCTTTTGCTTACAAGGAATCGGAGGAAAATCTCGACATCCATGCGGAGTATGGCTATACCTTCCTGGGTCTGATCTCTATGGTAGATCCTCCCAGAGAGGAATCTGCGGCTGCCGTTGCAGCTTCCAAGAGAGCCGGCATCCGTCCGGTCATGATCACCGGTGATCATAAGGTAACAGCAGTGGCAATTGCCCGCCGGATCGGAATATACGAAGAAGGAGACCTTGCACTGACAGGTGCGGAGCTGGATGCCATGAGCGACAGCGAACTGGAGGAACAGATCGCACAAATCTCCGTCTATGCCAGAGTATCTCCCGAGAACAAAATCCGGATTGTCGAGGCATGGCAGCGCAGAGGTAATATTGTCTCTATGACAGGAGACGGTGTGAATGATGCTCCTGCATTGAAAAAGGCAGACATCGGTGTCGCTATGGGAATTACCGGAACCGAGGTATCCAAGGATGCCGCAGACATGATTCTGTCAGATGATAATTTCGCAACGATCATCAAGGCAGTGGCAAACGGGCGTAATGTATACAGAAATATCAAAAATGCCATTTTGTTCCTGCTGTCCGGCAATACCGCCGGTATCTTAGCCGTATTATACACATCCCTGATGGGACTTCCTGTACCTTTTACACCTGTACATCTGCTGTTCATCAACCTGCTGACCGATTCTCTTCCGGCCCTGGCAATCGGCATGGAACCGGCAGATGACGACCTTCTGAAGGAAAAGCCCAGGAATCCACGGGAAGGAATCCTCACCAGAGGCTTTATGATTACGATGATAACACAGGGTCTGCTGATCGCAGCAGCCTCCATGACAGCTTATCACATCGGACTGACCGTCAGTTCGGCTATGGCCTCCACTATGGCTTTTGCCACACTGACACTGGCCAGATTGTTCCATGGTTTTAACTGTCGTGGCAGCGAATCCATCTTCTGGCTGGGACTGACCTCGAACCGCTACAGCCTCTATGCTTTCATCGCAGGAGTCTCTTTACTGGCACTGGTAATCTTCATTCCGGGACTGCACAGTGTATTCAGCATAGCCGATCTGCCTATGACAGCACTCGGTCAGATCGTGGGGCTCGCCCTCATGCCGACCGTGCTGATACAGATAATGAAAATCATCAGATATAAATAATTGATTTAATCAATATCTTCCACAGACTGCAATCTTTCCTTTTTTACCTTCAGATATTCTTCTGCATAATGTGTCTCTTCGTCGGTCGTCAGAATGACCTCCTGCCCCTGCGGCATATCAATATCTGTTGCCACAAGCAGGAGGGAATCCTCCTTCAGCCAGCTTTCCAGCCCTGTGAAAAACCGCGGATCGTAATGCTCTGCGCCTTTCAGCTCGTTATGATATCTGTCAAAAGAATAGTCCACGGGAGACAATACATTATAGTCATAATAGCAGATGCCCTGCCCCGCCCAAAAGCTTGTCACCACAAGATAATCGTAGCCGTCTTTTTCTGTAAGGAATATCTGTACGTTCCCCGCATGGGCAATGGCGAATTCCTGCGACCACAGAGGAATGATTCCATATTGTCCGTCTCCCAGATATTCGTAGACCGCTACCGTTCCCCAGTTTCCGGCCTTCCGCAATGCTTCTGTGAGATTTTCGTTTTCTTCCTCCAAATGAACCTTCGTTACAATCTTTTCCTTGTAACCGTTATGGGTCAGATCATAATATCCGGTATAGACTTCTGTCATATCCGGTTCTTCTTTGTCGATATTCTCCTCTTCCAAATAACGAGAATATGTTTTTTGTACCGAAAAATCTCCCAGAGAAAAATTACCATCTTTTTGCATGGATACCGGTGCCGTTATATTAAAGCCAGTCTCATAAACCAGGTCCGCCATCTCGTTCATATTTATGCCAACCCCTACATTTGCAAAGGGCTGTCCTCCACGAAAATCATACCGGATCTGCGCTCCCACACCGATGCTTTTATAAGTGTATCCTTCCAGTTTCTGCAACAGACGGGTCTGATCCAGATCAATACTCTTCTGAGCATCTATCTTTCCGTTTTTATCCAGAAAATCCACATGAAGTGTATGGAACTGTTCATCCAGCGTATCCGCCGCAAGGATCCGTCTGTCAAAATCTTCAACCACATTTGTATATTCGGAGACCTTCGGGGTTCCTTTCTGTACATCTACATAATACAGTCCTTCCACATAAATACCGGTTCCTGTCCCCTGTATGGTAGAAATGTAGTACTCCTTGTCGCCATCCCCATCATAATCTGCGGCTTCTATCGCAGGTGGTGCCGAATACATGTTTCGCCAGGGGATCTCCACCCGATATTCCTCGTCTCCGTCGTGGATCACCAGACAGTCTTCTGCACCGTTGCCCCAAACACTGACTGTCTCATCATAAGAGTATGACAGCACACCATACTCTCCTTCCGGCAGCTCCCGGGCAGCATCCACCGAGACTTGATCTGCCCGGGTTTTCTCCTGATATAGTCCGGTCTGGCAGGTAAGTTTCTCCGGCTCAGGTTCCGTTGTCGTCTCCGGGATTGTCTGTGAGGTGGCTGTAGCAGTTTCCTGACCGACTTCCTCTGCCTGAGCAGATTCGGTATCAGAGATTTCCAAAGCGTCCCTACTGCTGCCGCAGCCTGTCAGAGAAAATGCCACGATCAATACCAATAATCCGCTGCTTATTTCTTTGTGAAGCTTTCTTTTGTACATACGCCCTCCCCCTATAGCCGGTAAATGCATTTTCTATCTTTATCATATCTAACGAATCTGGCAAAGTAAAGCCAAAAAAAGCCCAAAAAGTGCCGACACCATGCTTTTCGGTATCGGCACCTTTTCTTTTTAAAATGCTGAAAGTCACTCTGAAGACATTGTAACACCTAAAGCCAGCTTTAGGTCAAGAATTATTGTTTTACATATCTCTGATTTTTACTATTTGGCTTTTCCGGCAATGTCATTTTTATTAGTCCCAACTCTATGGCAGGCTTGATATAATTTTTTCGAAATGTTTCCTTGGATTTCAAATGCAGTGCCTCCATGATCGCATTAGCGGTATAGGGAACGTCGTACTCCATTACTTCCAACATCCGTTTTACATATTCTGACATATTTTCATTTGTCTTATTTACCTGTATGATAACTTCATCTAATACCTGATCTATCATACTTAACATAAATTCTATAAAAACATCTGAATTTCCATTCACATGGCATTTTGCTATTGCATCATAATATTCTGCCTGGAATCTTTCAATCTGGCTTTCCAACGGAATATATTCAAACACATTTCTCCAACGGTATAGCATTACCGTATGCCATAATCTGGCCATTCTTCCATTTCCGTCTGCAAAAGGATGTATAAACACAAATTCGTAATGAAAAACAGCTGACACAATAAGCGGATGTATTGTCCCTTCACTGTTTTTAACCCATGAAAATAAATCCTTCATCAGTTCATTTACCATATTTGGCGGCGGTGCCACAAAAATACACTGATCTCCGGAAAAGACACCCTCTTCCCCTTTTCTGAATACGCCGGATTCCTCTACTGTTCTATAGGTCATTATTCCATGGATTTTTTTCAGATCTGACATGCTTTTGGGATTTATTTCCGAGATTTTTTCATATGCAGCATATGCATTTTTCACCTCTTGTATTTCCTTTTGATCTCCCAATACAAGATGACCATTGATGACATCTCTCACTTCAGCCAGAGACAAGGAATTTGCTTCTATTTTTAAGGAAGAATGAATGGATCGGATCCGGTTGTTTTTCCTTAAATGCGGCCTTGCCTCTAATTCTCCGTGACTGCTTATTTTACCTACTTTTTCAGATATAGAAGAAACAAGCTCCAACATTTTATTTGAGATCGTATATGGCGGTTCATATTTTCCCATTTATGTCACTCCATCTTGCTTATTATCTTGCTTACTATCTTACTCGTTTTGGATATCATTAGCAATCTTTTTATTTTTTGTGTGTAGCTCAAGATTATATTAGGTGATCTAATAATATAAATCTGCTAATTCCATTATGAAGAGAGCCACAAAGCACTATACTATCAAGATCAACACACGATAAGTGGTGATCTTTTAACTAAAAATGGGCGGCCGTTGGCTTTGGAAAGCGGCCGTTCTAAAACAAAATTGAGACCGTTGGGCACTGTAAACTGCAGGAAAGCTAGGAATCCAATGATAACCGGTCACTTGGGGAGCTTTTTTTATACTTTTCTGACGAAATGTCTGATATCACATGGATACAGGCTTTTCAAATGCTGCTCCAAATGTTCAGAACAATGCTTTCAGATAACACTGAACTTTCAGACGAAAAAATCGATGAATTGGCGAATGCATTTATGGATGCGCAAGAAAAGAACCTGAAAGATATGATTTTTCAGGTTCCTTCTTTATCATTACGAAACACTTATCTGTAAGCACTTACGATTGCCGTTACATATACTGCAATGATTACAATGCTCGCAACAAATACTGTTATTTTGAAGATGTTTATTCTTATCGGTTTCTGTCCATTGTCTCTCAAATATTGGTTACAGATATTAACACTTTCCATTGCCAGACCTGCCGTTTCCGCAGCGTATGCTGCTTCTGCTGTTTCCGCGCCTACGGCATGTGCGACACTTCGTCCAAGATTCACAGATCTTCCGCGATCTGATAACTCTTTGGCTCCCTTTAACCAGAATCCTAAATGCTGGCATACAATCTGTAGTCTCGCATATGCAATGGCACCCCAGAATAGTGGAACGAAACATAACACAAATGTAATTCCCATTGAATAGAGCCATTCTGATAGATATTCTGTTGGATCCAATATCTGAAATGTTGCTATTGTATATATAAATCCCATAACAATCGTTAATGCAAACGGAATGAGAAACCCAACACCAACCTGCAGCAATATAATTGATCTTCTTGCAATCTTATAACTATTATTCTGTACTTTCTTATATGTTTCGGTGTCGTAGTTTTTCGACTGAAACGCAGCGTCATGCCATCCCATGTATATTTCCCTCTGGTATACTTTCTGTAATATGGTAAATACGAGTCATTCTGAAACAAAATAATTATATCATGATGTGGAAGCTTGGACAACATTTTGTTATAAAAAATAGATTTCTCAAACTTCGCACATAGATTTTAGCTATGCACCTTGAAAATTCAATACCTGGCAGTTATTCAGTTGTCAATGTTCTGACCTTAAGATAGATTTAGAAATCTGCTTATCATTTTGAATCGCTTGTGTTATACTTTTATTCATAGCATGAGCCTCCGGTTTGTATTGTTTTTTAACAACTCAATTATACCAAAACCATTGGTTTCATGCTATTTTTATGCCAGTTATTATTGAATTTTCAAGGTGCATAGGCACATTTTAATGTGCGAAGTTTGAGATACTATTTAAAATTATCATTCTGAGAGAAAGGAATTCCGACTATGGGAATCAGATTAGTCTGCAGTGACCTCGATGGTACACTTTTACAATATGGAAAAAAAGAATTGGAAGGCGAGATTTTTGACCAGATCCGGGCACTTCATGACCGGGGGATCCTGTTTTGCCCGGCGTCTGGAAGACAGTATACCAGTCTGCGGAAGCTGTTCGCTCCGGTGGCGGATTGCTGTATTTTCTTATGTGAAAACGGTGGCGTGATCTACAAGGACGAGCTGTGCATTGCGAAAAATCCCATGCCCCGTGCCCTGGCGGAAGAGATTGCAGAAGATCTGTGGAGCCGGAGTGACGGGCAGGGCGAAGTCATGCTCTCCGGACAGAATACGGCTTATCTGATGGAACGTGGGCTGGGAATGCTGGACAGAATAAAGTTTATTGGCAACAACTATCAGGTCATTCAGGATCCTTCCGAAATTCCGGAGGACATCGTAAAGGTCTCCGTATATCTCCATGAAGGCGTAGCAGCTTATGCTGACCGCTTCGTCCCCCGCTGGGAGCAGGCGAACTGTGCAGTGGCGGGACCTTACTGGATCGATACCACCCTTGCCAACAAAGGCATCGGTGTGCAATCCATTTGTAAAATTCTTGGCTTTGACCTCGCGGATGTCATGGCCTTCGGTGACAATTATAACGATGTATCCATGCTGGATATCGTGGGACATCCCTATATTATGGACGGAGCTGCCGGTCCGTTGAGAGAAAAATATCCGCAGCACACTCCCCGGCCCGAGGATGTACTGCGGAGCCTTCTCTAGTCCTGAGCATCCGCAGTGTCCGCAATGATGCTCAGCTTTATTTTCATTTTCAAAATACGCAGGACCGATTCGTTGAGGCGTTCCTCGGTAATCTCACCGGTTTCGACCGCCTTGATGACTGCGGGTACCTGTACTTCAAAATCGGTGCAGCACAGCATATCGTTTCCCGCCTGTACCGCCCTTACGGCAATCTCCGCATCCCCGGCGAACTGCCGTACTCCTTCCATGACCAGATCATCGGTAATGATCACGCCGTCAAACCCTAATTCATTACGCAAAATATTATGTACCGGTAGAGAAATAGATGCCGGTACCTGATCATCCATGCAGGAGACAACATTGTGGGATACCAGTACCATATCGGCTCCGGCATCGATTCCTGCCTGAAACGGCAGAAAGTCAGAATTTACAAATGTTTCATAAGGACGTTCATCATAAGCAACACCGGTGTGCGTATCAGAGTTGTTGCCATATCCCGGAAAATGTTTTAATACACTCCCCATGTGCTCTTCGGACATGACACCGACCACCGTTTGCACATAGACCGCCGTCTGTTCCGCATCCTGCCCGAAACTGCGGGGATAAATAAAATCCTGCGGATCCTGTGATACATCGCATACCGGAGCAAAATTCAGATTAATTCCCAGGCTCTGCAGTAATTGACATTTTTCCTGTGTGTCACTCCGAATAAGGTCCCATCCTCCCTGAGCATACAGTTCCTGAGGAGAGGCAAAAGGCGTTTCCCTCAGGTTCGCATTTTTGCTGACACGGTTTACCGTGCCGCCTTCCTCATCCACACCGATCAGCAGAGGTATTTCCGCAGCATTCTGGTAACTTTGAATGGATGCCGTTACTTCCTCTTTTGTTTTACCGGTAAAATCCCGGGCAAATAAGATATATCCACCGAGATGATACTGCGTCACCTTGGATGCTGCATCCGTCTCCGGGCACCGGGCGATGAACATCTGTCCGACTTTTTCCTCTAAGGTCATTCCTGCCAGGAGTTCTTCTGCCCTCTGCTCTACAGGATCTTCCGTTTTCACCGGTTCGCTTTCTTCTGTCTCCGGCAATTCCGTAGGATCTGCACTGTTCTCCGCACCGTTGCCGCTCACATCAGAATCCGATACACTCTGTTCCGACATAGGCTCCGGCTGAACTTCCGGTATTATTTCCTGTGCAGACTCCTCTGTACTTCTTAAATTCCACAACAAAAAAACCAGAATTCCAACACATATGACAGATAACACGATCACTACGATATTCCGCACCTTTTTCATTTCGCATTTCTCCATAATATTATTATAAAGATGCCAGGGTCAAAAGGTCTAAGCCCACATGAGCTTGCTCATAAGTGGGTGAAAGACCTTAGGACCCGCCCCGATATGAGCATAAAAGTGGGATGATAATCCCACGATATGCGAATAGAGGGGAGGATTGTGAGAGTACGTAGCACGGAACAATCCGTAGGCATCAAAGCCAAGGTCAAAAGGCCCCAATCTTCGGCTGATACTTCATACTCGATACATTATATACGGTAATAAACGCCTTGGGGTCCAGTTCATTGATGAATTTCATTAATTTCTGGTACTCACTTTTGTCCACAATGGTAATGATCTCGTTGTGTTTTTCAAAATGATAGGCACCGGTGGCTTCATAGATCGTGGCACCGCTGTGCAGGTCTCTTGTAATAAACTGACGCAGTTCTTCCTCTTTCTTCGTGATAATGCAGACACGCCGCTTGATATTATTGTTAAAAATAAAATGATCCAGAATGATTCCGTTGAAATAGGTACCCAGAATACTCAGCACCACTGTCTTCTTATCATATACCAACGCTGCGGACAACGCCACACACATCCCGGACAGGGACATGGCCTTGCCCAGTTCCATATGCAGATATTTGTTCATGATCTTCGCCACAATATCCAATCCTCCGGAAGACGCATTCCGGTTAAACAGAATGCTCAGTCCCACGCTGACCACCAGAATATAGCAGAGCACGTCCAACTCCTGACTGTCTGTCAGGGATCCGAAATTCGGAAACAGCATCTCGAAAAGTCCTAAGAATACCGGCAGCATCACACTGGTGTACACCGTCTTTACCCCGAATTCTTTCCCGCAGGTGGCAAAGCCGATGAGCAGAAGCACTACATTCATGATCATCGTAATGACCGACAGTGGAAGTGGTATAAAGTTAGACAGCACAATGCCGAGACCGGAAATACTGCTGACCGACGCATGACTCGGCACCAGGAAAAAGTAGACTGCTGCCGCGATGATGGCTACCGCCACAGTCAGGATCCCTGTCTCTTTCAGAATTCCTGCATAATTTATTTTTTTCTTCATGATAATATTTTCTCCAGTGATATATTTTAATTTGTTTCTATACTTTTCTCATCTTATCACACCTCATCTTTTTTGCAAATGAAAAGCATCACTCCCGCATATGCCCGAATGGCCTCTTCTGCATTACAGCTTAAAGTACTATTACAGCGGCTTCAAGTCCCTCTATTTTTCCATCAAAGGGTTTCTCTCTAAGTAAATCATATTTTTGTGCATACTCATGAAACACTCTTGCGCTGCTGCTGCAGTTGAAGATCAAAGCAAGTGTCTCTTCGTCATTTTTTCTGGTCAGGACGATCGTCTCTTCCCCGTCCCTTGCAGCTATTTCCAACGGTTCACCCTCTACGATACATGCATGGTTTTTTCGCACCTTCAGCAGCTGCTTGTACCATTCAAACATCTCTTTATCCTGGTATTCTTCATCCCAGTACATGCCACGTCTGCAATCCGGATCATTTGCTCCGGGCATCGCAAATTCATCTCCGTAATAAATCATAGGCATTCCCGGTAATAACAATTGAAAAGCTGCTGCCAGATGCTGCTTTTTCTTATTATCCTTACATAGATGTAAAAATCTTGCCGTATCATGGCTGTCGATCAGATTCCACATTAAAGGATAGCATTTTTTGTTTAAGCGCCCCTTCAAATATCCAAGATTCTGTATAAACTGGCTGACATTGATTTTTTCATCTGCAAGCAGATCTATGAGATTCAGGTAAAACGGATAATTCATGACCGTATCCCATTCATCTCCCTCAAGAAAATCTCCTGCATAATGCCAGATTTCCCCAATGATCAGCAGATTCTTTTTTACTGTCTTAACAGCCTTTCTAAAACGCTTCCAGAAAAAATGACTGATTTCGTCACCAACATCCATTCTCCATCCATCGATATCACATTCCTTAATCCAATAACATGCAACATCTGTAACGAATTTTTCAACCTCCGGATTTTTCAGATTTAACTTAGGCATTCCGCCATAATATCCAAAACATTTGTAGTGAGGAACTTCTCCCTTTTCACCCTTCAGCGGAAATCTCTCGATAAAATACCAGTCCAGATATCTGGATTTTTCTTCTTTTTCCATGATATCCTTAAATGCAAAAAAATCCCTTCCTGTATGGTTGAATACTGCATCCATCACTACTTTCATTCCATACGCATGCGCTTTTTGCACCAGTTTCTTAAGATCCTCTGTTGTTCCGAAGGAAGGATCTATCTGATAATAATCAGTGGTATCATATTTATGGCTGGAATCCGATTTAAAAATAGGTGTTAAATACACAACATCTATTCCCAGCTTCTGAATATCATCCAAATGATCAATAATTCCTCTGAGATCGCCATGCAGATTATCCTTAGATGTAATGGGTGCTTTATACCACAGTTCCTTGTCTATTGGCTGTGACGCTGCAAAGCGAGATGGAAAAATCTGATACACGACCTTGTTTGCTGCCCACTCCGGCACCTCGAACATTTCTTCCTCACGAAGGTTTTGCGGACAATCGAACATTCTGTCCCTGTTTGTAATACATTCCCTGCTAAACTCATAGTTGCCATAATATACCTTTTCTCCCTGCATATCCGTAAATTTAAAATAATAGCGGAGACATATCAAATGCATCTGAAGCTGTGCTTCATAATAGTCATGAAACTGTGATGTGGCAACCTTCTTCATCGGTATGGTCTTTCGCGTATCCTTCCATTCCAGTGGTATGTACTTATCCTCATAATGAAGAATGATCTCTTTTATATCATCTTTTTTTACCTGCACACGTATCACAAATAAATCCTTATCGATTGCATAGCAGAATCTTTTATCCATATCATGAAGAATTGCTGAATATTCCATAATTTTTTCCTTTCTATAGCTCGAAAAAAGCGTTTTTTCCTTCTTGATTATAATTCCTTTTTATTATGCTGCACAAGTCACAAAACGATAAAAAGGTCACCGTTTCTGCCTGTTCTGTTGGGGCAACGGAGCTGTAATAGATTTTTTCTTCTTCAACTGTAAAAGGTGGGCGCTTACGCTCCCACCTTCACACTTTTATTCAATTACTATGTCAGATACTTATTCTTCTGAACCACTCTTTTTCCTTACATAGAATATGGCTCCAATAACAATCAGCATAATACAGATACGCCCTGATTCTTTCTCATCTTGTCTATATAATTATATTCTGTATCTCCCTCACAGAATACTGCAAACCTCTTCTGGAGGACTCTTGTTTTTCTACTCAAATGCCGTACCTCCCAATATTCCCTTCATATAAAACTCATATATCTTAGTGTTTTCATACCTCACTTCCGGAAAATCTGCTAGAGAATACAATTCTGATGTCAATTCATCTTTACTTTTTGTAATGAAATAAATCTGCTCTTTCATGTATGTCTTCAAATTTAGGTGTAATACATTATGTGTAGAAAATACAAACTGCCCTCTGTGCTCCATACCGTTAATATACGCAATAACACGGTCTGACAAGATTGGATTAAGAACCCGGTCCATCTCATCTGCAAATACCACTTTATTTTCATATACCACGCGAAATATCTGTACAGCCCATGCAAAAAATTCTCTGACACCGGTTGAATCCTGTGATAATTCTCTCTTAAACTGCTTTCCCTGTGCATTCTTACGAATTACCAGAGTTTTAGAATAAGGCTTCTCATCATCCACTTCAATTCCGCAAATGCTGTAATCTACCATCTTAAAAATTTCTACATATCTTGGATCTTTCATAATTTCAAGATCCCGTTCCTGCCTGACAATGCTGTCTATATTGTCAGAGGGGATATTACCCGGATATAGGACATTTAACATCCATTCAACAGTTGCTGACGCATCCTTATTTCCGAGAAGAGCCAGTTTAACTACAAATAATCCGTTACTATTATTGCTATTCTTAAGAGCAGCTGTCACTTCCCTGGCTGTTCCTCTTCGTAATGTATATATATCCTCCTGATCCCGTAAAATATCAAACACTACATGCTCAGCTGATTTCCGCTGGCTGCTTCTGATAAGTTTTTCGCTATAGATTCCTTTTGTATCAACAATAGTTTCATACTCATAAATATAATGATTCCCCGCTAAGAATACTACATTAAATTTCTGTTTGGGATTATTACACTCCATCAAAGTATCTGTGTTAATATATGAATTAACAGACTGCACTTTCATGTTTGTATCAAACAATGATTTCAGATATTTTAATCCATTTATAAAGTTGGACTTACCACCTGCGTTCTCACCTACGATAACTGCTGTTTTCAGCAGGTCATATCCTGTTTCTGTTGTAGTATAGTTATCCGGAAAGCGCTTTTTTACTTTCCCGCCTGGTGCTTCTAATGAAAACTCGCACTCTTCCTTGAACGAACAAAAATTGTCAAACATATATCTTATGAGCATACTTCCACCGCCTTTCAATAATCATTATATACTAAAAAGAGCCTATGTAAACCAGTTTTTTGTTTTACATCGGCTCTTTTTATGGATATCATGTTAAAAAGCGAGCACCAAATATTAAATACATTCTTTTAGCTGTTTTTTGTTGATTTTGCTCTTTTTATTACTCCTATGAAATCATCATTATTTTTCTTCTGAACCACTCTTTTTCCTTACATAGAATACGGCTCCAATAACAATCAGCATAATACAGATACCTATAATAATGATTATCGTATTATTCCATGTATATTTTGAAGTGCTGTCATCTGTCTTAGACGCAGGAATGGTTTCATCAGCTTTGTTGTCTGCCTGACCGTTATCACTCATAATCTTGGTATCAACAACAATCGTGTAATCTGATGCATGGGTAAATACAAGTTCCACATTTCCATCCGGATCAATCTGTCCGGCACTGATAAATTCCAGTTCTCCGGTCTGTTCATTGTAGTAGAACAGGTTCGCATACAGTCCTGCATTCTTTGATTCCATGTTGACGGTCAGTGTGGCTGTAAATCCAAACTCTCCGTCATAAGCAAGAGTCAGATTCAAGGAAGAATGTTCCCCGGTCACGTTATTGATCACATCCACAGGAATGGATTTTCCGGCGTCGGCTCCGACTGTCACATCAAAATCAATATCTCCAGCTGCATCAGTAATATCCTTTCCAAAAATCTTCCAGGAAAGACCATTTCCCATATCCAGAACAAGTGTTGTATCCTTGCCCTTGATACTGTCAATTACATCCTTCGGTACTACAGTCGTTCCGTTCATGGCAACTGTTACCGTATCGCCTGACTTAGCTTCTTCAAGCTGTGGCTTGATAACATCCCAGCCTTCCTTGCCGCTGTCGTCCTTGATGTATGGCTTAATTGAAGTGCCGTTGTCCTTACCATTATCCGTATCAGGCTGTGGCTTCTGATTCTGATTACCATTGTCTGTGCCAGTCTGCGGTTTCCGGTTCTGACTGCCATTATCCTTGCTGCTGTCATCGGACTTGATCTTAGCGATCGGCTGTGTGTAACTGTGTCCGCACTTGGAGCAGGTATAGGTCATGATGCCTTCCTCTGTTGTCGTTGCAGCCTTCGTCACCTTTGATACATAGCTGTGTCCTGTTGCCGGAATATTCTCCGTGTAGCTGTCTCCACAGGAACAGGTGTATGTCCTTACCCCTGCCTCTGTACAGGTTGCCTCCTTCGTAATGCTTCCCGTATAGTTGTGAGTGTGCTGTTCCTCCGGCAGCTTCGCAATGCTCTCTGTGTAGCTACTGCTGCATCTGGTGCAGGTGTAGGTTCTGACTCCTTCCTCGGTTGTCGTCGGCTGCTTTGTTACGGTTGCTTTATAATCATGTCCCAATGCTGCCAGCTCTTTTCCGGTACTCATAAGTTTATCGCAGTCCGTACAATAGGTATCTCCTGCGTATCCGGTCTGCGTGCAGGTCGCTTCCCGCTGATTCCGTATTTCAGTGTGCGTGTGATCACATTCTCTTCTTGTAATCGTAATGCTTACACTTTCTGTCTCATAATTTCCCTTGTCAGCTCCTATATAAACCGCAGTCGCCGTCACAGCCACACCATCTGCAAGCACCGTGTCCTTATCTGCCTCCTGCCAGCTCCATCCTTCCTGAAGTGTAATATTGCCAACCTTCTTTGTGCTGTGTGCCGGTGTCATTGCAGCTTCCGGCATGTTTGGAGCTTTCGCTGCCTTATTGACCGTAACTGTTATTGTTCTAGTTACTGTATTGTAGTTGTTTGTGTCATCAGGTGTAAATACTGCCTGATAGCCTTTGTTGTTTACAGTCGGAATGATGTTCGTTCCTGTAAAGCTCCATGTTCCGGCAAGTGAATTGCCATCTGCCCCTGTCACACTTCCGCCTGTTATATCTGAACCGGTAAGCGCAGCATCCGGATTGTATCCACGCTCTGCAACGGTTGGTACTGTTACAACTATCGGAGTTGCCTTGGCTACTGTGATGGCTGCTGTTCCGGTAAGTTCCGCGTAATACGTACTGTCTGCCGGCTTGAATACCCAGCCCGCCTGTGTGGTTCCGGCTGCCGGTATCTCGTCCGGATTGCTCCATGAAAGAATACCTTCTATCACATCATCTGTACCGGCTTCCACAAAAACGGTATTTCCAAGTGTCAGCTTTGAAACCTTTTCCCCATAGGTCAGCGCATTGCTTCCATCTACAGATACGGTGTTTCCGCTCTTAATCTCTACCGTCTTCTTATCTGTAATACTAATCGTCAGCGTGTATCCAGCATTCGCATAGTTCTCCATCGAAGCTGTTACCGTGATAATTGCTGTCTTTCCAACCTTGGACGCATCTACCTGATTTACTTTATAGGTCAGATTTCCGGCTGTATCGACTGTTACCTCACTTAAAAGCTTCTCTGTATCTGTCTTTGCAACCGCATATGCTGTAGTTCCCCTATCCGTCGGAAGCTTTCCTGCAATATTCACACCGATTGCCTTACCGTCTGAACCGGAAGCATACGCATAGGTCTTATTTTCCGTGATGCTGGAAACGGTGAGTGGGCGTTTGGTAATATTTACCCAGGCGGAGCCGGAAGCATCCGCATAGCCGAACTGGGAGACCTTATAAAATACGATCTTTGGACCATTCGTGAAGTTGGTGTAGGTCAGGCTGTCCTGTGTGCAGCTATCTGCGCTTTCGCCGTATTTTACGGTTGCGCCACTGGGCACGCCGGTGAGGGTGATTCCGTGCGCCTTACCGTCATACACACCATCATAAGCCTCAGGCGAAATGCCGCTGAAGTTCTTCTGCGTGAGTTTGACCTTGATCTGCGCCGTCACAGGCATGCCGGGCTGCTCCACCTCGTTAGCAATCGAAGTAAGATCTAATGTTCCGGTGAGCGTCTGCTCCTCCAGCGTATTCGGATTATAACCGCTCCATGTGACGGGGATCTTATCAAATGTTTTGCCGTCCTCCGTGGTGATCGTCACGGTTTCGGGTAGTCCCAGCTCTTCCAGCGCCGTTCCGTAGGGCTTGTCCGTAATGCCAGTCAGCGTATGGCAGCTCTTTACCGTACGCTTGACAACCGTTACGTTATAGTCCTGAGTCAGCTCCTTGTAATTATTGGTATCTGTGGGAGTAAACACAATCGTGGTGGTCTTGCTGCCTGCGCTGTCCCAAGATTTCGCAGCACCTGCCTTGAAAGCGAAGGTGCCTTCGCCGCTGCCGCCGGTGAGGGTCGCTTCACTGTTGACATAAACCGATGCAGAAAGCGTCGGCCATTCGGTCACCACCGGATTAGCCTTCTGAATGGTATACTCCACGCTGGCAGTGGCAGCCTTGTTACCCTCGCCCACCGTGATGCTGGCGGTGTACTCGCCCGCGTCGGTGGGGAGCGCGCCGTTTTCCAACATCTGTTGACCATACGTGCCCGTCTTTATGTAGCTGATGGTGATCCCACTCGCCGCCGGACCCTGCCAATCGCTGCTTGCAGTCACCGTGGCGGGTTTGCCTTCCCCGCTGTAGGTCAGCTCGGCGGGGGCCGCAATGGTCACGCTGCCGCCGTTTCCGTCGGTCAGATAGCAGCCCTCTGCCGTACACTTCGCGGTGATGGTCGCGCCGCTTGCCGTGTACGTCCAGCTATGCTGATGCTGGGTCACGGTGAACGGCTCGCTGTAGCAATTGTAGCCGTTGCTGCACTGGACGTAAATGTGGTACTGATAGCTCTTGTCTACGGGCAGCCCGGAGATTGTGAGCGTCTTGCTCTTCTCGCCGGTATGCGTTGCAGTATTAACTTTTTTGAAACTCGTGGTCCAGTCGTTTTCTGATTCGTTAAACAGCTCCCACCAGTAGTAGTAGGTGACGTTCTCCGTTTCGGGCTCGGACGCGATTACCGCAGTCAGCGTGATATTGCCGTCCGTCGCAAACGCCGAGCTTCCGGTGTAGTTCGTATCGCTATTCGGATAGATCTTTTCGACCGCGAAGGGGGCTTTTTCAACGGTGACTTTTGACGGGATTGAATTGGCGTTGGGGAGCCATTCATTATCCGTTGTTTTTTTGTAAGCGTACCCCTTCGCCAGCAGCGCGTAGGGCTTGACATAGCCGGCATCGCTCGTGATCGCGCCGTAGCTGCCGCCGCTGAGGCTGGCGCTGCTGCCGTCGTCCTTTACAGCCACACGGCTGAAGGTGCCGTTGCTCAGCGAAAGCTTTCCGCCGTTCTTCGCCGTGACAATGGCGAGCTTCGTATCCTTGTCCTTGACGGTCAATTCCGCGTCTTTGCCGTCCACCGTCACATAGAAGCCTCCGTTGCTGCCCGTGACCGTCAGAGAAATGCCCTTGGCGATGAGGTCCACACCATCGACCGTTTTCCCGCCGGTCGCCAGCGTCACCGGCCCGCGGGTCAGCTCATAGGTGGTCCGCTTCCCGTTGACAGTGTCATCCACATTCTGATACAGCGTGATGGTCTTTGCACCGTCCGCCGCGTTCGCCGCCTCAATGGCAGTGGCAAAGGCCGTGTACCAGCTCGTCTTGTCGCCGATGGTCAGCGACGCCGCCATCTGCTTCTTACAGACACTGCAAATGCCCTTGCCGTCCGTGCCGCCGTTGTGCGTATGCGACACGACCTTGACATTTTCCAGCGTATTCACTCTATCATTGGTCACAGCCTGATTATCACTTGCTCCGTAATACGCCGCGCCCTCCGCCAGCAGGTCGGCGAGTTTGCGGTCGCCGTTGGTTTTGATCATCGTAAATGTGCCGCCGGAGAGCTTGACTTTGGTGGTGTAAAAATCCGCGAAGGTAAACGTGCCGCCGGTGATCGTCCCCGTGACATTGTAGTCAAACGTAACGCCGCCATATTTCTTTTCATTATTAAAGCTGCCGCCGCTGATGTTCGCGATGCTGCTGCCGTTGAATTTGACATTACCAGTGAAGGTACCGCCCTTGGCGTTCAGCGTACCGTTCACCTCGACGGAGGCGTCGGTAAATGTGACGCCCTCCTTCACCGTCGCCGTGCCGTCGATGGTCGCACCTTTATAGCTGCCGCTGGCAAAGGTCACGTCCGCGTTTTTAGCGACCGTCACATTCTTGGCGGTGTGCGTTCCGCCCTTCAGCGTCAGCGTGCCGGTCAGCGGCATGGAGGTGCCGAAAGCATACATATCCCGCAGCAGGGTCAGCGTCGGCTCGGTGCAGCCCTTATTGCTCCAGCCGTTCAAGGTCTGGATGGCCTCTACATAGCCGTGTTCCAGCGCACTGTCTTCCGTGAAGTAGGCAGTCTTGGTCGTGCCGTCGGTGCTCTGGGCGGTAATTTTCGTATACAGGTCCTTGTGGCACACAGAGCACACGGGGTTGCTGTCATCGGCGCACTGATGGACGCACTCCGGGAACTGCACCTTGTACGTTGTATAGCCGGTCAAGTCCACAATTTTAGCGCTCTTATCAACGATGCTCCATGTACCGTCCTTTTCGCCGTACAGCTCGCACTTTGCATGGTTGGTTTTCAGCAGGTCTTGAACGGTGAGGCTCTTGCTCTTCGTGCTGTCCGTGATCTTGCCGATGGTGCAGGCGTTTGTATTGCCATTCCACAGCTTCAGATTGTAGCCCGTACTTGTGGAGCCAGCCGCAGCATTGCTTAATACCAACTCGCCGATTTCGCCGCCAAAGCGCTCCAATGCGCCGCCGGCCTGCAGCTCCACGCGCGAAATCTTGCCGGTGTAGGAGTCGCCGACTGCAAGCGTTCCGTTGGAGGAAACGTAAAACGTGACATCGAGCGCCTGCGTTCCGCCGCCTGTTCCGGAATCCTTGACCGTCAGAGTCCTGGGTTTGTTCCCACCTCCGACGCTAATGTAATAACGCTCGCTGCTGACAGTTTTGCCATTCAGATCCAGCGTCGCTGAGTAGGTGTAAGAAGAAGAGCAATTTCCTGCGAGTGTCACATCCCGCAGCAGCGTCACGGTGTTGCCTCTGGCTGCATCAAACGCCTTCGTCAGCGTCTGATAATAGGCGCTATCGCCCACGCGCGCGTCGAATTGCGTATGGCACTTCTTGCAGGTGTAGCCGGTATCGTCCATCTCGTGCGTGCAGGGCACAAGATAGACCTTGCCGTCATCGCCCAGGCTGGTCACGCAGTCGGCGGCGTCCGCCTTGAAGTTCTCGGCGCTGAGCGTCACGCCGCTTGCCGGTTCGGCGATGGCCCCAAGATTTATGCCTTCACGCACGCCCACACGGATGACCGAATCCTCTCTCAATGCGCCTGATACAAGAATGGGCAGCTTCCAAGCTTCATTGGCGTAATAACCGGCCTTCACCGAGCCGGAAATAGTGAGCTCAGGAGTGTTGCTTTCCCTTCCGTCGTAGTAAACGTCATATTGAGAGTTGTCGGTAACGGTAGCATCGGTGAGGGTAATAGCGCCCTTTCCATAGATGCCGCCGCCCTCAAAGGTACTGTTGTTTCCGGTGATCGTCACATTCTCGACGGTTACCCCTCTCTCCGAATAAATGCCGCCCCCGTGGCCATAACTTGTATTCCCCGTGGCGGACGCCTTGTTGCCGGTGATCGTGGCGTTGGAGATCGAAACTGTGCCGGCGTTAAAGTGGATATAGATCCCGCCGCCGTTGCCGGCGGTCGCCTTGTTGCCGGTGATGGCTCCGCCGTCCATGGTGAAGCTGCACTTCTCACCCACATATACGCCGCCGCCACCGCCGTCAGACGCACCCGCAGTGTTATCGGAAATGGTTCCGCCATGCATGGTGAATCTTGGCGGGTCGGTCTGATTCGTCGTGCCGACAAGGAACACACCGCCGCCGCCGCTGCCTGCTTTATTACCGGTAATCTCTCCACCATACATGGTAAAGGACGAGCCGGTCTGATAGGCGCTGCCCTTTATACCGACCTGCACGCCGCCGGTGATCGTGCCGCTGTACAGTTCAAATTTGCCGCCGTTGACGGTCACTTCGCCTTGAACCCTGCCGCTGCCGATGGTGATTTTGCCGTTGATCGTCTGCCCGTTCAGGCAGAGGTTGACCTCGCCTTCTGGCACAGCCCAGCTCCCCGACACAGACCGCGTCAGATAATAGCTGCCCGCAGAATTAGGCAGGGAATCGGCTGCCGTCCATGCTGTGCTGTTGTTATGGGTATGACCGTTGTACCGCTGTCCTTGCCGCAGACACAGTGGGTATGCTCGCCGGACTGTGCGTCCGCCAACAGCGCGGTCTGGCTGTTGAACCAGCCGAGCAGCGCCTCGAAGTCTGCGCCGGTGATCTGCGCCTGCTGCTCTGCGTTCAGTGCTTCATAAGCATCATACGCCGCCTGAATGTCGTCATAAGCTGCGTCCAGCTCGTCGGCGGTCATGCCGTCCAACTCACTCACGATGGGCAGCGCATCGATCATCGTCTGCACAGCGGATACCGCCGCGTCCGCATTGTTCCCGGCGTTTTCATCCTCGCCGCTCTCCGGCGTATCCTCCGCCGCTCGCACGGGTGCGGGCAGGAGCGTCAGACACAGCGCCAGCGCCATGAACATACTCAATACTCGTTTTTTCATAAGATTCTCCTTTAGGATATATGTATAAGGTTTATATTCAGCCCGTTCAAGCACAGGCTCAGCTTTTATAGATCATCCGGAATGAGCCACAGCTTTTTTGCGGCTGTCCTGGCTTCCGCCCGGCGCTTCACGTCCAGCTTGTCGAGAATGTGGCTGACGTGGGTCTTCACCGTGGGCAGCTTCACGTCCATGATCTGCGCAATCTCGGCGTTGGACTTGTCCGCGCAGATGAGATGCAGAATTTGTAGCTCCGTGGGCGTCAGCTCCTCGCCGGGGGCAAGGCGGGGTTCGAGGAAATGCGGGTAGAACGCCGCCTGCATCCGCACCGCCGCCATTAACTGCTTATACCACTTTTTGTCGCCATCCCATTCCAGTGCCCCCAGCAGCGGCAGCACTGCCGTGCCGTATACGCTGACGGTGCGGATGAATCGGTACTCTGCCGCCGCGCCCAGCGCCGCCGTCAATCGCTCGCGCCACCGCTCATCCTTCTTGCGGCGCAGGGCGATGGCAGTCAGGACATTCAGGTGAATGCCGTCGATGATGCGGGCGCAGTTTTGAATGTACGGCTCCATGGGTGAGAGCGTCAGCAAAGCGGCGTCCGGGCGGTTCTGCATAATTTCCACCATTGCCTGCGTGAGATACTGGTAGCGCCGCATGACATTCAGGTGCGTTGGTTCGCAAGGGGCTTTTTCCCGGTACCACGCATCCGCCGCATCAAGGTCGCCGGTGTGCATGTCAATACGGCAGAGCATGGCGTCCATATTGGGCAGAAAGCGAGTCAAACCGCGCTCGACAAAGCATTCATGGAGCACCTCGATGGTGCGCCGCGCGTCGGTGGGCTGCCCGTTTGCCAGCTGGCTGCGGGCCAGCAATCCGCTGACGGCGAACTCCATGTCCGACGTGCCGTGGTTGCGGACCTCGTTCATCTGCGGGAGAAGGGACAGCATCCGGCCGGCGACGTCCTCGCCCTTTTCAAACTTGCTCTCGGCAATGGCGCAGTCGGCAAGACACACACTGTCCCGCCCCAGTACTGCCTCCACGGGGAGACGGAGGGTTTTGTAGAGCAGGTCGTCCTTTTTGCTCCATTCGGAAAAGTCCTTGCCACCGTTCATGATGCTCGGCAGCGCGCTCGTGACGGAGAAGGACGGCAGCGCCACCTCTTTGTTCGTCAGAAGCCGGAACACGGCGGGGATGGTTTCCGTCAGACCCTTCACGCCCCGCTGGGGCAGGGAGATGTCCAGCCATGCAAGGCGGCCGCGCGCCTGCTTTCCGGCGGCGTCCTGCCTGCCGCAGTGTTCGACAAACTTTTGCAGTTCGCCATACCAGCGCTCCGAGCCTTCGTAATCCATGACCAGCGCGCAGAGCATGCTCATGCCCTGCATCAGAGAGGGGGATGCGAGAATTTCCGCCTCCGGCAGGCTGCGGTAGTATTTTTCCATCTCGGCATAGTGCCCCATGCCGGGGTGAAGTTCTGCATTACGCACTAGCAGCTCGGAAACCTTGGAATGGTCACCGCCGCTGGTGTAGCATTCCAGGGCGTGGGCGTAGTCTTCCTTCAGCTCATAGTACAGCCCGCCCCGGCCGATGAGCGCTTTGCGCTTTTCCTCGGTATACTCCCGTTCCATCTCCCAAAGGAGAAAAGCCCGGAAACCCGACCAGAAGTGGAAGCGCTGGCAGTCGTCGTAGCGCAGCATAGTAGTGTATCGAAAAATCCAGTCCAGCCGTTCGCCGGCACGGGGATCACCGCTGACCATCCGCGCCATTTCCAGGTCAAAACTTTCAAAGGGGGCTAGCTCCAACAAGAAGCGCCGCACCGGCAGGTCAAAGCGCCGGTAGATGGCGGTCTCAAAGTAGAGGAACACCTCGTAGAACACCCGCGCCACCAGCTCCGGCGTCCACGGCTTGTCCGGGGACATGCACCGCGCCGTGATGGCCACACCCAACGGATAGCCCACGGATTCTTTCAAAATTCCATCAATCTCGCTATCTGTTACGTTTACTCCCGAAAGCTGAAACAGCCGCCGCACATCGCCCTCATCAAAAAGCAGGTCGTCGGCCTCCAGCACTGTCATCAGCCCCGTATACTGAAACGCCGTCAGGCAGCCGGGCGGCACACCGCGCGAGAGCAGCACAAAACGGCGCTCCGGACTTGAGCGAATCAGTTCGCAAAGAGCCTGCTGCCCGGCTTCCTCCTGCATGAACTGAAGATCGTCAATCAGCAGAATGTCCCAATCCTGCGCTGACGGTGGGATTGCGCAGTCTGGGTCTGCTGCACTTTGCCGCAGCACGTTCCGACCGCGCAGCAGTGCGTCCGCCAGTACTGTCTTTCCAAAGCCGCAGGGTGCGCTGAAAAAAAGGACTCTGCCATGCGCCATGAAGCTGTCAAACCGTTTCTGAACGGAGGTCTTTATGATAATATTTTTGGTCATTTCTTTCCTCCCTTTGATACAGAGCGAGATTGCCATAAGTCTTTCGTAATCTGTCTCGAATTATATTATACGAGTCTGTTTCGAAATGTAAATCATCCCAAAGGATGAGACACGCTGCATAGCAAACTGCTATGCAGATCATTTTTGTTTGATTTTGATAGCATAGATGCAAATAAGCAGCCACACACCGAAGTGCATGACTGCTATGTAAAAAGTTCGGAAAGGATTTTTGCAATCTGACACAGTTTCCTGGCCCTGAATCTCCATCAACATAAAAATATCTCCATCATTTCAAAAGAGAATGACGGAGATATTTCGCCTTGTTTATTCTTGTAGCAGCCAATCGGCTATATCATGGATTTCGATTCCTTCATAGCTATATTTTGGATGTTTGGTTCTGGCAATAATCATTTTCGGATAAGCATCTCGGATCTGAAGCAGAGGAGAGCATTCTCTCTCAAATGTTTCCTGCCCGGAAATGTTGTCGCTGACCTGAATATAAATCTTCTCGCTGCCTCTCTGAGCAACAAAGTCGATCTCCTTTTGATAGAGCTTGCCGACATAGACATCATATCCACGGCGAAGAAGCTCGATGCAAACGATGTTTTCATATACTCTGCCGTAATCCATATTTCTGCTTCCCAGTATTGCATATCGAATACCACTGTCACAAAGATAGAACTTTTCAGAGCTTTCAAGGTATTTCTTGCCTCGGATGTCGTATCTCTTAATATCATAAAATACAAAAGCATTGCACAAATACTTAATGTACTTGCCGACGGTTACGTGATTGGTCGGAGTCTCATTTGCTGTCAGCAGCTGACTGACCTTATTCGGAGAAGTCAGGTTGCTGATATTATCCATAAGGAACTCACTCAGACGCTGTAAAACCAAAGTGTCCGGGAGCGCATATTTCTGCACCAAATCCCTTGTAACAATCGTTTCGTAGACCTCTTTGATATAGTTTGTTCTGTCTTTTTCGGTTCTGTAAGCGTAAGAACCTGCTAAACCGCCCTTGATAGCGTAATCATCAAAGAGCTTATCTTTATCACTAACATCATCATAATATTGGCAATATTCCCGGAAGCTGAAAGGAAACACATGAATTTCAATATAGCGTCCGGTAAACAGAGTTGCCAGATCCGCACTCAACAGGAAAGCGTTGGAGCCGGTTACATAGATGTCGTATTTTCCCTTAGAGTACAGGCTGTTGATTGCCAACTCAAACTTGGGACACATCTGAACCTCGTCTACAAACAGGTAGTTCGTTTTACTTTCCTGATAATGTTCTTCCACATAAGCGTGTAAGGCATGGTATTCCTTGATTTCTTCATACGCCAAATCCATGAAGTCAATGAAGATAATATTGATATTTTCAAAATGGCTTTTCAGATACTCAATATACGCCTGCATCAGCTTGGACTTACCGGATCGACGAATGCCCGTGATAATCTTGATGTCAGGAGTACCATTCAGTTCAATGATTCTGTCGAGATACTTTGCTCTTGTAATTGTTTTCATATCGTCACCCGCTTTCAAAAGTCGAATATTTTTCATTTTTTGAAACTGCTTCGATGTATTTATTATACTGTCTGCTAATAGTATGTGCAAGACGTCGCTTTCAAAAACTCAATCAGAGTACTCAGACATTCTTTGCCATTGTTTTCTCCTTCTCTGTTCTGAATTGCCATGTGTATCATCCTCTCAAATGACTCGCTGAAATGTTCATCATCTTCTGGCGTCCGTTTCTTTGGCCCTTTTATATGATTTTTTCCAGAAGCCACAATTTTAAATTTTTTCTTAATTTGTGGCGTTATGATAAATTAATATCCTTCTTACCCAAAAGAAAATCAACAATATTGATATGTGCAATTCCATTTCTTGAATAATCAAATCTATCTAATGAAAACACATATTTCGGTGATGCATCACTAATTGGCTTAAAAGCACCAAACTCTCTTTCAATCGTTTCCTTGCCAGCCAAATAATATGCCACCTGAATAAAACATTTCTTTCTTCCATTTATTGCAACAAAATCAATTTCACCCTTATATGTTTTTCCTGTAAAGACTTCATAATCTCTTGCTTTTAGCTCGTTATAAATTATATTTTCAAGAAAAAAGGTATCCTCAAAATTTATTAAGTTTGTATTTATCATGCGAAAACCAGTATCTACCGCATATTGCTTCTCTATATACGACATTGCCTGTTTTCCTACAATATTAAATCTTTTTACACGATCAATCAGACAAGCCTTTTCCATTTTATCAAGATATCTGTATATCGTCTTTTTATCCAAAGTATCTGCATTTTGATGTATAAAATAGTTCTCTATGTTTTTACTGGAAAAATCCTTTCCTGCATTTGCCATAATATATGTTGCTACTCTTTCAAAGTTTTGTCTATTAACCTTTGATCTGTCAGTAATAATATCCTTATCTAAGATACCTTCATATGTCTGCTCCAAATATCTCTTAATATCACTTTCTTTTGTAAACGAAAAACGCAAAGGGAAGCCACCCCAATTGATATAATCAATCATAAACTCATCCGGAGACATATTTCTTCCTATAGCTGTAGCATATTCGTAGCTTTCGGCAAAGGAAAATGGCATTATTCTAAATTCAACACATCTTCCAACCAACAATGTTGCCATCTTGCCGGATAGCAATTTCGAATTACTTCCAGTAATAAAAATTGAGCAATTTAATGTTGCCCGAAAGGAAGCTAAAACCTTTTCAAAGCTCCTGACATGCTGAATCTCATCTAAAAAAATCAAGTATTTGTCATGATCCTTGATTTGCTCATTCACATAGGAATTAAGTTTTTCTGCAGTTCTTATTTTTTCAAATTGCAAATCTTCAAAATTAATGGTAATAATATGCGCTCTATCAAACCCATTTTCAATAAATTCTTCTTTAATCTGCTCTAACAATATAGATTTTCCACATCTTCTAACACCTGTCAGAACCTTAATTAAATCCACATCATAAAATGGTCTTATTTTGCTTAGATATCTTTCACGCTTTATATACATAACATCATCTCCAAATCAAAATATATATTTATTATGCCACAAATCAAGATTTTTTCAAGATTTGTGGCACATATTTAGAAAATTTCCATTTCAATTTCTACCACTTTTTCATCCGTAACTCGTTCGTCTGTTTTTTTCTGCCATAGGCATTCTCTCCTTTTCCCTGAACTCACTCGCGTTACACGCTCGTTGTCGCGGCATTCGGTGCTCGTAAGCACCTATAAATAAAAAAAAGCAACAATGAATTGTGGTCATCATTGTTGCAAAATTTGACTGTTCCCAGGGGGAATCGAACCCTCAACTAGTGCTTAGGAGCTCGAGTCCACACTGGGAACAGCGATTATTTTAAGTAAATATGAGTCAAGGAAAGCCTTGATTTTCCTGACTATTTTGTAAATCTCTGTCAAAATAAGAAAACGGAAAATCACCTGAGAAAAATGGTTTTCGCTGTCAAATCGCTGACATTGTCACCCTGAGGGTTCAGCCATTCCGTTCCAATGATTTTTTCATAAATATGGCTACCATTCCATCTGTAGCAGTAATGATAACACTGTTTTCTTATTAGATTATCTATATTATAGCGTGTAGAGCAAGGGATGTCGATGTTTTTTGACCAAATTATTTTGGCAACCTATTAAATGTAGGGACAGCAAAAACCACGGCTGCTCTGTACGGGGCGGCCGCCGTTTTCCCTATATCATACGCTGCTTTTCAGTACCGCAAGGATGGGTGTCCTGTTATCGTCGTATTCTGATTTCTTTTAGGGCATTTCAGGACTATCCACAAGGGATACGCTGAACTCCTGTGCGGTTGCGCCCTCCGGCAGCAGCTTTGCCATGACCACCAGCCGCTGATTGCCGCTGTTAGCCTTGTCATACTTCCGGCAGCAGGTGGAGAGGGTCAGAACAGTATCTTCCTCGGAGAAAGTCACGCCATCAAAGTCAAGCCAGTTTTTCCGCGCGATTGTCTCAAAGAAGCTGGTCAGATCATCTCCCGTGGGATCAGGCTCAATATAGTCAAAGCCAATATCCGTGACGAACAGCGCGGTGATCTGGAAAATCATGTCCTCACCATCCACAGAGAGATAGATATACGGATGCTCCTTTACAAAGTCTACGTCCATATAACGGTAGAGCTTGGTGAACCGCACACCGTCCGGGTCGCAGTTGCTGGCGGAGTGGCCGAAAATGGTGGTGTTTTTGTCCAGCTTATCCCTGCCGCCGATTTTGTTTTCACAATGGGCATAATAGCAGCCCCACATGGCGTACTCACCGTTTTCATCCAGCTTTAGGTAATAGCCGTTGTCCTCCGCCTGCATCACAGGGTCGTCCACCTCCGCACCGGGGATATACAGCCATGCCACGGTGTCGGGATTCTTCGCTCTGGCTTCCGCCAACTCTGTCTGCCTGTCCACCGAGGGGATAACTTCACCCGCGAGAGGCGCTGATGGCTGAGGCGCAGATGTGCCGGGAATGTCGATAGGCTCTGTCTCTCTCTGATAGCAGCCCCTGACTGCCGTGGTCATAGCAACGAGAAGGACAACTATGCAGATGATCGGACGAATGATTCTTGTGATTCTTTTCATAATGCTGTCTCCTTGCCGCGCTTGGATAGCGGCGCAGCTCAAAATGTCATTAATTTGTTTCTTGTAGTGAAAAGAGAACAGCACAATCCACAGCGTCCTCATAATAGCTGCCGGTGGCTACATCCACAAACACGCCGGTCTGGGGGTTGCCGTTGGCTTTCATAAAGATGACCTTGATGGTATGGGTTCTGCTGACATTCTCAAAGGTATAAGACTTCGCCGCGCCAATGCTCTTGCCGTCAATCTTGACGTTGGCGACAGCATAGCCCTTATCCGGAGTGATGGTGAAGGTCTGATCTCTGCCCTCACGGACGCTGACATTGCCGGATGGAGAAATGGAGCCGCCAGCCCCGGCAGTTGCCTTGATGGTGTAGTAGCTGTAGCCGCTTCCGCCACCGCCTTCATTACCGCTTCCGCCACCGCCTTCATTACCGCCTGTGCCGCTATTGCGCAGAATCGTCAGCGTGTAGGTTTTAGCACCGATTCTCACGACAATGTCGGTTGTGCCGCTGTTGGGGATGGCAACGGTTGCGCTGCCGCCGGTGGACAGAGCCTGTCCGTTGATGCTCACGGGCTCGCCGTTTCCAGACACCGCTGTGACTAGCGTAGATGTTGCTCCGCTATCATTTTGCAGCGTATAGGTATAGTTCGTTCCGTTGGCGGTAAAATCGCCGAGCCCCACTGCCAGACCTTCAAAGGTCAGAAGGTCTTTACCGGGCACTGCGGCTCGCACCACTACGCGGGTGCCAAGCCGGGAGAAGGTGACGGTTTCTGTCTGGAAGGTTTCCCCGGAGATGGCACCGCCAATACTGGTCTTTTTCGTTTCCAGAACGGTCCCGGCAGCATCCAGCAGCGTGGCCACCAGCTCTGCGCCAGTCTGAGACTGCAGGCAGTTGTTGCGCAGGGTAATGGCGGCGGTGCTGTGACCGTTGCCGTCGTTCCCCTGTGTCACATCCATCGTCAGCTGCTCTCCGGTGCGGGCCAGTGCGCCGGTCATATGGACGCTGGCCTCGCTGTCACTGCCGTTATACTCCGGCAGGCGCTGATTGCTTCCCGTTCCACCAATCTGGCCTTCCGCCCACGCCTCGGCGTACAGATAGGTACCCACATTGGGGATCTCGGTTTTGCCAATGGATGTCATATACTCGCCCAGATCATAGGTCAGGTCCAGTGTAAAGGTTCCCTGATCAATGCGGGCGAGGGCGCTGTCTTCGGAAATGGTGATTTCATTACCGCTAACCGATACGCCGTTTGTGGTGCAGGCTACCTCTGCAGGTTCGGTATGCAGATCATCCGCATAGAACGCAAGCTTCACCTCGCGGCTCTTTCCGCCGGTCAGCGTGGCGGCAGAGGAATTATAGAGGGTCATGCGCACCGTGCGCTTGCCGGCACTCTCCGCAATCACTTCCATTTGCGAGATGCCAATGTCAGGATAATCCAGATACACTGTGCCATTTTCGTTGATGCCGCCGGCGGTGATGGTATAGCTTTGGTCGGTCACGCGGTCCTTCACATGGTGCCAGACGGTAAGGGTGGTGCTTTCATTGGGCAGCAATTTTTCCGTAAGGGTGGCGGTTTCCCCGCTGCCAAGCTTGACCGTCAGGTTTGTCACATCGTTCAGCCCGGTGTTGCGGATGGTAAAGCGAATGGGTGTCAGGCTGTTCAATGCCAGCGTTGCATAATCCACACCGATCTGTTCCACTGCCACCGCATCGGTGACAAAATCAGAGGTAGCGGTATAGAGGATCGTTTCCTCACCCGGAACGGTCACGCCGCCGATTACCTTCTGGTTTTCATCGTCATACCGGGTGGCCTGAATGGCAGCCTGCATCTGATTGGTGCCGCTGACATAGGCATCAAAGTGGTCAGCCAGCGTGCGATCCGGCAGCTCTGCCAGTTCCAATGGTGCGGAGAGCGTGTAGGTATTTGTGGCATAGCGCAGCTTGGCCGCCTTCAAAATGCCGTGATCTACCGCGCCGTCGGCGTTATTGACAGTCTCATTCCAGACGATGGTAAGATCATTGCAGCTGCGATGATCCCCGCTGAGGGAAGCGAAGCGGAAGTCTGCGCCCACGACGGCGTTGCCGCTGCTGGTCAGGGCAGACAAAGAGCCAGGAAAACTGTTGGACATGGTGCCGCTGCCGTCCACAGCCAACAGCTGAATATCGCTGCTGCCGTCTCGGACACTGTGCCAACCGATGACAAATCGGTCATCCCCGCTGCCGAAGTTGGCTGCAACGACCTGGGGGTTTTCGTCAAGATTGCTGTCACAGGTCGCCAGCATGGCTGTACCGGGAGTTCCGTCAGCAGCCACGGTACAATAGGCGATCTCGTAGGCGGAGGTATCTCCGGTTCCGCTACGGTCCAGCGAGTAAACCGCCATAGCGGTTCCGTCGGGCAGCATGGCCGCCTGCAACGCCTTCACGCTGCCAGTAGCACCGTTATAAAGCATTTTTGCCTTGCTCCAGGTGCCGTTAGTGCTGTCATAGCAGCTGTACATGATACAATCTCTGGTCGTGAAGTTCAGCAGGTTGTTGCTGCCCTGCGTACCGGGATCAGGGGTGTAGACGTTGCGCCAGAACACGATGGCTTTGCCGTCGCCGCCCACTGCCGTGGCTGGGGCCAGATCCGGCGTGCCGTCGTTGGTTAGGCGGGTGGATGTCCAGGTTGAGCCGTTATAGACGGACACTACGATCTCCGTGCTGTTCATCAGCAGGTTTTGCTCTTCCAATGTCACGGCATCACTGGCATTTTTACCCGGCAGGTCGGTGCCCATGCGAACCCAAGCCGCCGCCGCGAAGCTGCCAGTGCCGGACAAAGAAACGCTCGTGTCGCCGTAGCCGGAGAACCCTGTGGGAGCGTCAATTTCACGGGAGATAGAATAGTCGCTGCCATTGAGGGTGGAGAAATGTGCCCGGCTGTCGTAAATACTGCTGCTGTTGCCGTCGTTGATGTAGGCCAATACCTTCCCGTCATCGCTGAGCTGTGGATAGGATGTGGGGTTGGCATTGGTCTGGATGTTTTCCAGCCCACTGGGGGAGTTCAGAGAGAACAGCATCATCCGCTGCTGGGGCTGGCTCCAAGTACGGGCATATTGCTCCAGATAGTCCCGGCTTTGGAGCGTTGCACTGCCAGAAGCCACCTGCATTCCACTCTGGGCTGCCGCCATCCGCAGCGAGGCAAGGCTCAGCCCGCTGGTAGCGCTATTCCAGTAGTCGTCGATTGTTGCCCAGTCATTAAAAGTCTTGGTGGCTCCAAGGGTTCCGGAGGCGATGACCGCCTCATAGGAGATAAACAGGAATTGGGCCACAAATTTGATTCCCACTTCGCTTGTGATCCCCAAAGCCTGACCGTTGATCTGACGCTTTGTCTCGTCGGCAAGATAGGTGCGGGAAAGGAACTTATTCTGACTGTCCACATCCAAATTGCCGAATAGACCGATCTTCAGCGCCACGACCGAATAGTCAAAGCCAATACCGCCAAACGCGTGGACATAGGCGTTGATACGCAGCGTGGTCAAAAAGTCATTCACTGCCGTGGCCGTGGGATTGCTCCAGGCAAGCTCTGTACCATCGCCCTGCCGGCCGTAGCGCACTGCGGTACGGAAATCCAGCTGAATGGCACCACCCAGCTCAAAGGTTGCTGTCAACGGCACGGGGCCAGCCATGGCGTTCACGCTGAAGGAGAAGCCCACACCAACGCCGGCGGTAAATCCGCCACCTACGGTGAAAACCTCCCACTCCTTTTTTTCGGTGTTATAGCGGATTTCCGCTTCGTAAAAGCCCTCCAACTGCAAGTTGAGATCCGTGCTGGTGACATTGTCGGCTATGGAGTTGGTTTTGTAGTCCCCCTTGGGATCATAGGTGCCCTGGGCCATCTGGCTCAGATCCCCGGTCTCGGGCACACCCACTTCCAGGTTCTGCGTCAGCACATTCGCACCCAACGCCACGCCGTCCTCAGAATAATCCATCTCCTCCATCTCCAGCGTATTATACCCGGCCCAAATCATGGCACGGAACACGGAGGGATCTTCGCTGGGGGTGATAATCATTTTGAACACGGAAGTGTCCACCGGACCGCTCAGATCATCCAGCCGTCCGGTCAGCACCTTGAGAATGTTACTATCGCCCACTCCGCCAAAGTCGACTTGATTCACTCCACTGGAGGATCCCATCGTCGCCAGAATACCGGTGACGCGGTCATCCTCTGTCACCTTGGGCACTCGGGTCAGATCAACGACCCGGAAGGGCATTATTTTCTCCTGTAGCAGGCTGCCGTTCAGGCTCAGCTGCGTTTTCATACCCACATCCTTGCCGTCGGCGATCCATCCAGAGGTGGTCATGGTGGCCTCGGTGAGGGTCAGATCGTTTTCCGCTACGGGGATGGATGAGAAGGGATACTGCTTGGTACTGCTGCTCTGGGCGGCAGGAAGAACGCCGTATTCGTCCGCCAGCTTGAGACTGTAATTCCGCGCGTTGGCAATATCCTCGCCCCAGAGGAACATGGTGGTGTGCAGGCTTGCTGTTTTAAAGCTGCTGTTAGGGCCAATCTTCCCAGTCGAGCTGCGGACATCCACCTTCTGACCGTTGGCAAGACCGTAATCAACGCTTTGCGCCACAATGAAGGGTTTGTTTTCCTCCCCCGCCGGCACGCGCTCCAGAGAGACAACGCCCTCTGCGGTGCGCATTACATCGTCTACGCCCAGCTTGCCGTTGACGGTCAGCAGCAGCGGATAGTACTTGTCGCCGTCAATTGCGCTGATCTCCAGAATGTACTCCAGCTGATCCAGAGCAGAAAGCGCCGTGGTGTTGCTCTCGCCCTTTTCGGCCGACCAGAACTGGGTGGAATCCAGATAGACGGTTATATTTCCCGCCGCATCCGTGGTATAGGTGTCGCCGGTGATGCCGCTGACAAGTGCTCCTGCCCTGGAGCCAAGCAGAGCTGTCTGGCAGTAGCCTCCGTTTTTATAAACGCCGCCACGAACGGTCACCGTCTTGTTCGCCAGCGGATCGCCGCCCGACGTGATGAGCGTCACAGATGCCCGGGCGACTCGCCGAAGGCTGAAGGTATTCAAGGGATAAAGCTGCAGTTTTGTGGCGTCCCGCTCGCCGGAACGCAAATTTTCTTTATAGATGGTGCCCAAATAAATATCCGCGCCGGAGCCGGACCGCAGAGACACCTCACTGGCGATTCCGTTGGGTTCGTAAAGCGCCAGCACGCCTTCACTGTTGGTCGTGACCGTTTTGGGCACACCTTTGCCGTCGGTGTATTGCAGCGTAGTTTCCGCTGCAGGCGTCAGCTGGAAGAGATAGAACTTATTTTGCAGCGTTTTCGCTGTCACCTGTACGGCGGCATTCATGTCCGTGGCGGCATGGGTAGCCGTAACGGTTGCGGTGCCGTTGGCCAAGCCGGACAGCGCCATTTTGGTTTCGGGAAGGTAGGAATCAAAGGAGAAGTTTCTGATGTCCTCATACAGTCCGCCCTGCTTGTAGTTGACGGAAATGGCATTGTTGTTGCTGGAGAGCCACCGGATGCCGTCTTTAAAGGAGTTCCATCCGTACTCGTCATAGTTGATGCCTATGTACTCGATCAGCCCCAACTCCTGGCGCAGCTGCAAAATTTCAGCTGTAACGGTGGGCAGGCTGCCGCTGACCTTGGAGGTATTGTCCATGGTCAGCTTAGAAATCGTTTCTCCTTTGTCGTTCTGCACCTTCAGTGCGTCGGCATCGTAGACATACAGGGGGAAGGAGTCGGTGCTGGGAGATTCCTCACCAGGATTCTCCACGCTCAAAACCACTTGATAGGTGTCCTTCAGATTGCCGGCTTTCACACTCTGTAATGACAGGGAGACGCTCCCGGAGGTACCGGATAGGCGCTCACTGTCCACCACTTTGGTGGTGTTGTCCTCTGTGACCCGGGTGATGGTCAGCGTGGGCTGCAAAGGGGCGCCGTCAGTGGTGTTTTCCACCGACCAGTCGATATTGACGGCACCGTCGGTATCCTTGAGGTAAATGCTCTTGGGCGGTGTCAGCTTGGCTGTGGCAGGTGGTGCCTGCACGATGATCCAGGCAAGTGCCGACAGGCGGACGTCCTCACCGCCGGCGTTGGGGTGCGGCATGGAGACCAATACCGTGTAGGCAGGGGTATTGCCGTTGGAGAGCTTGGAGAGCACATTCTCCTCGATCCGCACGCTGTTTTTATCCTTGCCGACGGTATAAGTCGCAACGGGCTTGCGGCCGCTCAGCGCCGCCTCATTCGCGTAGTTGCCCTCATACAGGTCAATCCTGTAATTGAACTCTTTGTTCGGCGCCATCAGCGTGGCGTTGGAGCTCCACAGCACGGTGGCGGGCTGATTTACCCGCGTCACGATGGACGCGCCGCCGGGAATCACCAGTGCCAGGGAATCGCCTGCCGTCACGTTATAGGGCTTTGACTTGCCCGTCACATCATCGGCAGTGTCCTCAGTCCCGTTGTCCGCTGTAAAGGTAAAGGTGACGGTTCCCACCTTGGTTCCTGTGGTGGCAACAACGCCGGTATCCTCGTTGATGGTGGCAATGAGCGTGTCACTGCTGCTCCATTTACCGGTGGTGTAGCTGGCCTGCTCATCGTTTTCCCCAAAAACCTCTGCCTTAAGCGTGGGGCGGGCGGTTTTGCCGAGGGAAATCGTATAGTCGGCGGAATCCGCTTCCGGGACGACCTTCACCGTGTGCGCGGAAACTTTCTTTGCCACCGTGAACTGCCGGGTCAGGGGAAGAACATTCACCCAGGCAGGATCGGCTTTCGTGTCCTCGTTGGCCTGCAGCGTCACCGTGTAGGTGCGGTCGAAAGCAGAGGGTGCGATTGCATAGTCGCTAATGGTGAATGCTTCCTTCTCTGTGTCCAGATAGACCTGCAGATGGATTGGTTCAACCGCGGAGTCGTACCTCAGCTCGAGGCGGAACGGGGCTTCCTTCGGGTCTGTGCCTGCCGGGATGTGATAATTGCTGTATACGGTCTTGTAGACCTGCTCCATGTTGGCGTTCATCGTGAACGATGCCTTGCCGTTGTCGTAGTCGGCGGTCAGTGCGGTGGGAGCGTTACGCATCAAGACGCTCTTCAGCGTAACGTCGGCAATCGAGTTGCTTTGATAGAGTGCGGTATCCAACGGATGGCCGAAAACATCTTCCACACCGGTCATACCATTGACGATGACCGTGGTGTCATCCGCATCCTGCACTGGATACCAGAGCATTGCCGTGACGCCGTAGTCGTTCATGGAAAGCTCAGCGGCGCTATACACTTTGCCATTGATGGTCACGCTGGCGTTGCTAAGATCCACGAACTCGTTAAAGGTAACTGTGATAGGCACATGCTGTCCGCTGGCATAGGTTCCCGCCGGGGCCGTGACGCTTTGAATGGTGGGGGCGTCCGCGTCCAACAGCTTGGCGGTGACGTCGCTGGTCTTGGCGGTGGTGGTGGAATTTGGGATATTATTATTTACATTCTTCAGATACAGTTCGAAGGGCAGATAGTACTGATGATTCTCTCTGTTTTGCGTGGTAGACTGCAGGGAGATGCTGACCGTACTGCCATTGTTAATCGTACAGTTCTCCGTTTTCTTTCCGTCGGTGGTGAGCGTCAGAGCTGTTCCATCGAGCTTGTACTCCGTCAGACAGAACGGGGCATAGGGTATCGGGTTTGCAGAAATATAATTGCCATACGGCGCAGAGCCATTATAGGCAGCTATGTCTCCGCTCCAGCTAAACTCGATGCTGGCGTCGATTTGGTATGGCTGATAAGATTTGGTGGAGTTGCTGGAAGACACCGAGTTGCGGGCACCCTCCAAAATTCCGATGGTATTGCTTAGCGCAATAAAGTCCGAATTGTCGGCACTGCCGCCAGTGTAGCTTTCTGCCAGCAAAGGAATAAACAAATCATCATATAATACGGTTGTATTTTTGAGTTCTTCAACATAACTCGGCGCGGTCATTGATGTTTGTATTGTGGGGGCGTCAACCGTCTTTTTTAGCTTGAGCTGACAGTGGTCGGCATAAGCGGCACCGTCATAGAACACCAGATTTTCCGCATCGTAAAATTCAATCATCCCTAGCAGGTCGCCATAGGAATAAGAATTCTCGAGCCAGTCTGGGTTCACTCCTTTGGTTGTAACCTTGACAGTGATTTTACAACCACCTAAACTGAAAGTCGAGCCTACGTCATAGGTCAGCTTGTAGGACCCGTCGCCTTGGGCGACCCCACTCGTCTCGCCTATCGAGACCTCCACATCGGTGATATAATCGCTGAGCTGGCCTTTTTGAATGCGGTAGGAAAAGCCGACCGGTTTTCCGCCGTATACAGTAAAAGTCCCGGAGCTCCAGCTGTTGTTTGCGAGATCCTCCAGCGTTTGGCTCATCATGCCGCTCATATCCACCGTCTCAACGCCCTCAGGCTTTGTGGCAGAGGCGGAATACTGCAAACTGATGCCCTGCAGCTCCAGCTGCTCCATCAGGCTATTGAGATTCTCCAGAGCTTCCCCGGTAAACTCCCTGCCGGAGAAATAGGTGTCCTTGATCCGCTGCAGCTCCTGTTCGATTTGGATCATGGTCTTCAAATCGCCCAGCGCCACCGGAGTCCCATCCACGTCGGCTATGCGGGTGAGATCCGTGGCGGGATTTTCCAGCAGCTCCATGACAGCTGCCAGTGTCAACACCTGGCCGTCCAGCGTGATGGTTTGATCCACCTTGAAATTGCCGTCTTCATCCAGCAGCCCCAAAGCGTTCAGCATGGAAAGCACCTGGTCGCTGCTATCGCCGGTCAAGGCGGAGAGCTGCTCCAAAATCGCCTGATTTTCCTCGGGTGTGTTGCCCAGCGAATCGCTCACCGCTGCAAACGCCGTAGTTGGCAGCATCGTGAGCGTCATGCACAGGCTCAGCAGCGCCGCTAAAAATCTTTTCTTCATGTTTCCTCATCCTCCTTGGTTTGTTCCTGCTGTTTATTGTTTTTTCTCAATCGTGTGCAAAACACGGTAACGACCACCGCCGCTGCAAAGCAGACAACGCCTACCAGCACATAGCCGCCCGTATCATCCCGCAGCAGCATCGCGCCGAACACGCCCCATGCGGCTGTCTGCCCCTGCACTGCAAACACATCCGCCGCCTGCATCATCACCGCGAACAGCAGCATACACGCTGCGCTCAGCCCATATATACCGCGCCGCTGCCTCCGGCGGGTGTTTTCCCGCACCCGCTGCTTGACGAGTGCGACTCGTTTTGCGGTATCGTACATTTCGTTTGAACCTTCTCTCTGGATTTATTGAAATGCAGCTTAAAAACCCCTTCGCTTATATAGGTACAAAAAATCGAAAATACTCTCACCCAAAACGCAAAATTTTTCAAAAAAGTTTCACAAGAAACGAAAAAAACGATACTGCATAGATTTCTTACTCCACACAATATCGTTCTTCTATATTTATACTTTCATTGTCTTCGCCAGAGAAGTAAGCAAAGCCGCCATCTCCGGATTGCCAAGTACTTTCATCAGCAGTTCGGGATCTACTCCCTCCGGTATGGTAATCTTATTTTCTTCCTCTTTCTGCTCATTCAGTTTGTATGTGACACTTGTATGGCGCAGACTATGAAAAACCACATCCGGAAGACCTTCTCTATCAATTACTTTCTGCAGCTGATCCCGAATATAGCTGCTATTGATCGGCATTCCAAAAGTAGTCGCCATTATCAGGTTGTAATCGGTATACTCACTGCCAAGTGCCTCCTTTACCTCATCCTGTTCCTTCTTTATATCAATAAGGCACTGTGCCACAAATCCCGGTATATAAACTTTGCGCTCGCTGGTATCGGTCTTTGGTGTTTTCAGCACCCTGACCGTCTTATTATTCTTCCTTTGTGAGGGGAAGATCAGAATGACTTCTTTTGAATCCAGCTCCTCAACAGCTTCCTTTGATACACGCTCCACCTGTTTGTTAATAAAGACATATGCCCTGTTCTCTGAAATAGCCTCTTCTGATATATCCACACAGTCCCATGTCAGCCCAAGCAGCTCTCCTATTCGGACCGTTGCTGCGAATGCCAGATGAAATGCTACTTTTTGAAAGAACTCTGGCCGGCTGCTTTTCAGTTCCTTATCATCCGCCGGTAGTCTGTAGTTGTCTTTGTATAGCATGTATCAGCAACCGGCATCAGCCTGAAAACTATTGCCAATATCGAGTCAAAACAGCATATTCCTTCTCTGCTATACGCCATGAGGATTGCAGACTTTTTCCTTAAGCCGGTAACAAGCCTGTCATCGAATTCTATGGACACAACAGCCGGAAGATTTCCTGTGATTACTATATCGACGACCGGATGCTGCTTCCGGAAAACGCAAAGGCATAGAACCCGTAATGGGGCTATGCCTTTGTGCTTATTCTGGCATTCATTTTTAGTTAGTGCGGGTTATTTACCTAATACAGTTTTTCTCATAATAAAAATCTGTTAGTTAAACTATTTCAAATTTTGCTACTTCATCCGATAAATCTTCCGAAAGGTTCTTATTTTCGTCCGCCTGCACTTTAATTGCTGAAATTGCTGTTACAAGTTGTGATATCTCTTGTGCTACGTTTGTAACACCTTTTGCAGATTCTTCAATCGCTATAGAAATGTTATTGATACCTTCATTCATATCATTCATTGTACCTAAGCTATCTTTTGACTTAACTGCAAACTCGTTAAATGTATTACTTGCCTGATCAGAATCAGCATCATAATTTCCAATAATTTTTACAAAGTTGTCATAATCAAGTGCTACCTTTTCATCTACAAAACGAATCATTTCCGTTGCATTTCCAGACAGATTGTTTACTGCCTCAATAACTTTTCCACTGATTTCCTGAATATTGTTTGCTGTCTCACGTGAACTATCTGCAAGCTGTCTGATTTCATCTGCAACAACGGCAAAGCCCCTGCCTGCTTCCCCTGCTCTTGCTGCTTCAATCGATGCATTAAGTGCTAGAAGATTTGTCTGTGCTGCGATATTTAAGATATTTTCTGTAAGTTTTGCAATTTCATTTACAGACTTAGATGCTTCTACTGCCTCCGCGACATCCTTTTGAATGCCATCAAATGTTTCTACTGTTTTTTCTTTTGATGCAATCGCTTCTTTATAGCTATTTTCTGCAGTAAGCTTCACTTCATGCAACTTCATTGCAGAGTTCTTAGCATCCTCATTCATGCCTGCCATTTTCTCTAGCAGATTATTACATCCTTGGGCTAAATCATGTAGAGAAGCAGATACCTCTTCCATGGATGCTGCAAGTTCTTCCGATGTTGCACTCACATTGGATGCACTCATATTTGAAGATTCCGCCTCATTTTGTATAAGATAGGAAGATTTTTTCATATCTTTTGATACACTCTGAATCTTTACCATAAGATTTTGTAATGTTTCAATAAAATGGTTGACACCATTTGCAAGCTGACCAATTTCATCACTGGTTTCATCAAATACTCTTAACGTAAGATTACCCTGTCCTGATTCTATACCTAAAATGATATCATCCAAATCATTCTTTGCTCTTTTTGCTGGACGAACAATGGACTTATTAATAACAATCGAAAGAAGTACGATTACAATAATATCAGCTACCACAAGTGCAAGATCAAAAATGATGCTTCCATTTATTCTGTAGTTGCTATGTCTGATGGCTTCTACCACTTCTCCTTTTGCTGTTTCAAAAACCGCAGTATCATTATTTTCCACTGCTTCTTCATATTGTTCAAACTGTTCTATAAGTACATTATTCTTTCCTCGAATAGCTTGTAATGCCATTAAATTCAAGACTGTAATCAAAACTGCAAAAAAGCCTACAGACACTAACATTGTTACTAACTTTTTTCCCAAGTTCTTTCTCTTTTTCATGTTTATTTTTCTTCTTTCTGCGAAAGGCACCAATGCGTTATGTTTTGGAATTTTTTACCATTATTCTACCCCACCCCACAAAATTTTGTCAATTCTTTATTCTCTTGATAGAAAATTTTAATCTTTACTCTGATGAGGATGGTGTGAAACACATCCGTATCAAAGCCAGATCTAATAAATGGCATGAGAATGACTGCCCTTTCTGTCACAAGTCATGTCCTGCTTATGACAAACATTCCAGCAGACCAACCACTTGGAGGGGGCTGGACTGGGAAACTGTAGGCCGCTGTGTCAATCGTGCTCTTCACGATTTAGAACCGGAGCGCTCAAGAAGACTTGAATATAGTGTTTTGTTTCACTGCTTTTCCTAATTTTACACCCTAAAACTCATCCTACACTGTAGTTAATCCCTCTGGGTGACGGCTAGAAAATGTGAATCAGTGACAAGCATCCATCCCCGCTGACAAAATCAGTATATTTAACCCTGTTTCGCTGACAAATTTGTCACTGAAATTACAATTCTGCATGAAAAAAGCGGCAATGAAACTATCTTCATTACCGCTAAAAATGAGCGTCTCCTATAGGAATCGAACCTACAATAGAGTCTTAGGAGTTCAAGTCACTACAGAAAATCTATGTTTTTCTTGGTCAACATAAGTCAAGCAACAACTTGATTTTACTGACTTTCCTGTAAATCCATGTCAAAATAAGAAAACTGAAAATCATCCAAGTTAAGCACCTCTCGCTGACAAATGAGTGACACTGTCACCCTGAGGGTTCAACCATTCCGTTCCTGCGAATTCATATTTATGGCTACCATTCTCACTGAATATGCGGTAATGATAACACTGTTTTCTTATTAGATTATCTATATTATAACGTGTGTGAGGTCGGATGTCGATTGTTTTTTGACCATTATTTACTCCGCATTACACGTACTCTCTTCTATGTTATAAAATCAAGCATCTTCTGCATATACACCATCTCCATAATATAGAAAAGAGGAGTCCCCGCAGGTTCTCCCCCGGTCGCAGGCCTCACAGGTTTCTGCAACGCGATCACTGTATTTGCAGTTTATTCCGCAATGGGAATGGGTTTTCGGTCTCCATCCCGACCACTGGAACAGGTTTAAGGTCTCTGTTCCGACCTTATATACATCTTTTATATTTTAATTATGCAAGATAACTTTAGAATCTGCAACAAGTTGTTGCTAAATTAACTGCTTATTTATGAACTCAATTCCGTTACCAGTGAAGAATATCTTTTTGTCCGGTTCTTTATATCCTCCTCACTGACACCATAATAACAATATAAATCTCTGGCTATTTTCTTAAACCTTTTTATGACCGACTTATTTCCAGAGTAAGATATTCCAAATATATTCCAGGTATAATCTACCTCTATTTCCATTAAATCCTCACCAATTTTTATTTCATATAAATGAAAATCCATGGGAATTACATTATCAGGCATTTGGTCAATCAATTTATTTCTAATTTCCATTTCATTCAAAAAATTTTTAACAGATTCTTCATTATGAAAATCTGGTTTTGGAATATCCTTCCTTTGGCCCAAAAGTTCTGGTTTATGCTGCATAATCAAACTAGCTTTTAGATTTTTCTGTCGTTCTATCCAATTTGTTGCGGCAGGATTGATTTCCACTAAATCATAATGATCCTTTGCGTATTGCACCACTTCCGCAAGGGTATGCGGGTTGGCCGCTATTCTCTTTTCTATCCTTTTTCGTCTGGATTGATAGATAGCATTTCGGATTCTAATCTTTAGAGATTGCTTTTGAGCTTCTCCAAATATAAAAACACTTGTGGGACCATCTTCACCATTTATTATGGAAACTTGATTGATACTTTTATTTTTCATAAGTGCCCTCTACTCACAAATCCCGATTATATCGGTGATTCACAATCTTTTAGCCAAAATCGCAGTTCCATAACCGTCACAGCAATTTTATACTTTACTTCGATTTCAATCTTTTCTGGTGGATTGGCTAAAAGCCTGTCAATATCATTTTCCTCAACACCAGCCATTTTTGCTATCGTTAGCTTGGATATGCCATAATAGGAAACAAGCACTTCCAAAAAACCGCTTAATTGCCTATCCTTATCTTCAATCGCTCCAAAATACAGAAATCCTGCTTTACTAAGTATTTTAAGACGCAATGCAGGATCATCTAGCAAACATTCCACATTGCCCATTACTACTCCATCTATTGTTTCTTCAGTTATTTCTAAATATTTTGAAAGAGTATTTTTATTAAAACGATACTCCTCAATTAAAGAAGTCAACATTTCTGAAATATTTTTTGTTTTTATCATATTTGCGCCTTAATCTCCACCTGTATTAGGCTTCTTCATCATCCCGCTTATTTTAATTGCCTAATCCGCTGATATTCATTGACATATAAAACCTCCGTGTAAATACATTCTAAATCCGTTTAGAATTAACTCAATGCTATATAGTATATATCGTCATAAATCTCCAAGAAATAAGTTTCACTGTTAAGTGCCCTCTTGATTATACAGGTGGTTGTTGCGTGTTCTTCGTTCCTCTTTGGATAACTTTTGACGCAACCTCTTTTCCAAGTTCTCAAACTGGCGGATTTTCTTCTTTCCATCCTCAATCTCGGCTGTCCCTTGTGGGTGTCAATCAAAATTATTTTTCTTGGTCTGCGTCAACCGTTCCAGCACCGTCATCAGTATATAGCTCGGCTGGAATTGAATTGACAGCAAGTTGTTTTTCTAGCGGTATCGAATTATACCACTCAAGCCATTCAAGGGTTTCTTCGGATAAGTCCGATTTGTTAAATAACTGTCCTTCAAATTCAACCGTTTCATTTTCAGCATCTTCCATATGACTATATAAGAAATATTTACCATCAATTAAAACCACAATATTATTTTCATATTGATATACTTTAGCACCTACAATATCGTCATTGGCTTGGAAATTCTCTTTTGGCTCTTGCGATGAGCTAACTTTGCTTTCGATTTCCCCTAAATAAGTGAACTGGCTTTCTTTATCTGTAAAATCGAGTTGACTATCCGTATATTGATACAACTTGTTATTTACATAAACCATAGGAGCCAAATCTCCAGAAATAGGGGGATTAGAGCCATTAAGTAAACGCGGAATTGTAACTACGCAAATTATAAGGCAAAGACAGGCTGCCATAATTCCCCACTTTATCCATATAGGCTTTTTCATTTTCGTTTTGTAGTTGAGTGCTTCATCAACATATTTTGTATCAAGCTCGCTCATAGCGTCAGAAAATTTCTTTGCGTTCATACGAATACCTCTCTTTCAATCAAGTATTGCTTCATTTTCTCGCGGATACGGGTCAGCCGGACAGAAATATTTTTTTCTGAAAGCCCTACAAACTCGGCTATGTCCTTGTAGCTGTCGGAAAACCAATAGCGGCGCATAAAGATAACGCGGTTTTCGATAGTCAGCGTGTCTAAAAAAGACTCAATGATACAGGCTAACTCTCTGACCTCGATTTCTTCTTCAATGTTTTTCTGGTCTGCAATACAGGCTTCAATTTCCTCCAACTCCTACAGGATATGTTATTGTCATAGATGCCATTCATATAATTGTTCACACTAGACATTTTATAATACCTCCATTTTTTCATTAGGCTTTCGCATTAAAAACCGCCTCAAATGATATGTTTATAACTGTTTCTGTTCTCATCCGTTACAGCAAGTCCTGTTAATCCGGTATTCGGATCAATCCAGTCTCCATTTTTGTCATACTGGCTCATCAGGTTCTTAATTGCCTGAACATTTGTAAACATTGCACCGTTTCCATTTTTCATCATCTCACTCAGTACTGCTTTATACTTTTTACTGTTTGTGTCGATCCCTGCTGCTTTTAATTGTTTCTGTACAGAACTGCTATTCATTTGATAATCTGGATTACCAAAGACTGCTGGTCTATCTTTCAGAATGTACAAGCGATCAGATAACCACCATTCTTGCACTTGTAGAAGCCTATCTTCGTACATATAAAACCCATGAAACAGAATAGCAGAAAGATTTTGATTTTCTCTTGATTATTTCTGCATTTTTCTGGATAAAAACAGGGCGGTCAGCTCTCCATAGCCTTCCACCCTGTCATCTTATCTTTTCATAGAAGAAACTATTGATTATATTGGCAACTCACAATCTTTTAGCCAAAATCGCAGTTCCAACCAAAGTACCGATTTGATATTTTCCTTTTACCGAATCTTCTTATGCCTTAATATCAAAACTCGATCTATCAGGTACAGAAATACTCACAGATCCTGCTACAAGGCTTTGTGTCATACTTTTTACATCAGTACCAGTTACGGATAAGGTATAATCACCCGTTTCCTTTCTTTCTGCCGATTTTTCTGCACGTTTCTTTGCAGCTTTTTCTT
>NZ_QUIU01000006.1:3898-4590 GCF_003480225.1 Clostridium sp. AM34-9AC | reverse complement strand
TTTCTGCCGATTTTTCTGCACGTTTCTTTGCAGCTTTTTCTTCCTCTGCTTTTTTAGCAGCTCTTTTCTCTTTTACCTTTTCCTCTTTTTCTCTGTTCTCTTTTGCTTTTCGTTCAGCATTCTCTTTCGCTATTTTCCCATCTGGATCATTTGTACCAGATATTGCCACCGAAATATTTCCGTTTTCATCAACCTTATAACTCAGATTTGTCAAAGTGCCCAAACATCCATTAACCGCACTTTTGGCACAATCTGGAATGGCTGCTAAGTTTTCCTCCAGATACTTTGCTTTTTCCGGATCATTCATACACTTCTGTAAAAATGCACTTGAAACGGATACTGTTGTCGGAACCCCTTGCATTGAAGTCGTTCCCGTATTCACATAATGGTATTTTCCCTGCAAGTATTTTGAATAATCATTTACATTGCTATACCCCGTCTTAATCTGCTCTGTTTTTGTCACACCGGGACGTGATGTTTTTAATTCAACTGTACTTGTTGTCACGTTGCCGTCTTTTGTATTTGTACTATCCTTTTCACTATCTGTTTTTTTAACAGTATTCTTGTAATTTGAAGCATAATACGATGTGCAACTGCTGTTATTGATACCTGTAATTGCCATAATCCTACCTCCCTGTTATTGAAACTTAAAATAATTTCTATTATATTGAACGACTTGGATATTTAATTTC
>NZ_QUIU01000006.1:0-3888 GCF_003480225.1 Clostridium sp. AM34-9AC | reverse complement strand
CTTAAAATAATTTCTATTATATTGAACGACTTGGATATTTAATTTCTCTCAGCCTCAATATGATATGTAATTACTATTTTTATTTGTAAATCATAGTACTAACATCATCAAATCTTAATGCTCATCAATAACTGCTCTCTATTAGGCTGAATCATTGTATATTTCTCCTTAAATGAGGTAATTGCACCATACATTTTCTCAGTTAAATTTTCTGGGATTTCGTCCTTCCCCCTGGTTTTTTGCTCCTCAATGTAAGCCGATGCCAAAGTTGACCTTGTGGTAATTTTTGAAATTTTATTCATTTCTTCACCAATAATTCCACGGGCATGCTGATTGGTTGTCTCCATTGTCACAAAGTCATCCACTGTTTTTTTATATGCAGCATCTAAATTGCTTAACTCTTCATCCTTTGTAAGCTTACGAGGTCCATTTTCATCAGCTACATATATTTCTCTGGTTCCATTTTCATAGCCCTTCACAATTTCATCATATAATTCTGCGTATGCTTTAACATAATTATTTGCCTTGTCAGTAATATTTAAGGCACTTTTTCCTGTATCAACATTTTGATTCTGCTGTGCTGCCTTCTTTTGAATTTCATAACTATAATCAATATCACTGATTTTTTTACTCGCTAACAGTTCCTTTCTTTGAACCACATCATCATATTTTTCCTGTCCACTCTGCTGTATACGATTACGATAATACTCCAATCCCTCATTAGAAATCGAAAGCTTCACTGATTGCCCCACTGTATGTTTTTCGTTTGTCTGACTATTTCCTTTCTGTACTTTATCAGTATTTTTTTCCATTATTGAATTCGTATTATTCATGTAATTAGATATTTTCATATCCTATTTTTCCTCCTTAAAACCCATTATCTTAGTTTCACCTCGTGGCTCACAAATAAATCTATCTATAACTTTATATCTACTGACTTCCTGCCACTTTCCGCCGACTCCCTTGTAATACCATCCAATGCACCAGCCGGTATTGGTTTACCCGCTTTCCATGTAGGATCAGCGGCTTTTGCTGCTTCTGCAAATGCCTGTCTGTATTGATGTTCATATTGTTCCATTGTCCAGCCTGCTGATAAGCGGTCATCTTTATCCATTTTTCTATATAAATTGTTATATACGCTCTCTCTTTTGGTAGTATCACCATTTAAAGTACCGTTTTCATTTAAGAATTCTTTCTTTGCCAGTTCAAACATTTCTTCCCGGCTGCTCTCTGGAATAGAAATGATATGTTTATAACTGTTTCTGTTCTCATCCGTTACAGCAAGTCCTGTTAATCCGGTATTCGGATCAATCCAGTCTCCATTTTTGTCATACTGGCTCATCAGGTTCTTAATTGCCTGAACATTTGTAAACATTGCACCGTTTCCATTCTTCATCATCTCACTCAGTGCTGCTTTATACTTTTTACTGTTTGTGTCAATCCCTGCTGCTTTTAATTGTTTTTGTACAGAACTGCTGTTCATTTTGGACAACTGAATATTGTTGACCAAATTTGTTTTTGATGTTCCAAATGTTGTTTGAAATAAAAAACCGTAGTCCGTAATTCTTGACATAAGCGAAACCTCCCATCATTAAATTTTTTATATGTATCATCCACTTTATTTTTTTCTATCGACACACCCCTTCTGATATTTTACCTTTTCTGCACCAAGTACGATTTTTTTGCACGAAGTAAGACTCTTTACAAAAAAATAGCCAAAAATGCTCTTTTATGAATTAAGGAATAACTCAGCAGCAAATTTATTTCCATCATTCTTCAATGTTAAATCTCCATCATATTTTTTTATACTGCTCTGAACATTCAGCAATCCTATTCCACCATTTTTTCCTTTATTTGATACTGGAAAACCATTTCTCCACTTTACTTCATTACAATTATTTTCAATGCTGACAACTATCATCTTATGATATGAACCAATCTTAATGCAAATATATTTCTCGCCTTTCAGCTTTTCTGTTGCTTCAATCGCATTATCTAATAAATTTCCAAAAATAGTTGTAATGTCGATTGGTTCAATGAAATTCAAATTCACATTATCTACCTTTATTGTTACTGAAATCCCCTTTTCTCTCATAACAGATTCTTTATCTGTAAGAAGTATATTCAAGATCGGATTTTCTGTGTATTGAACCGGAATAAGCGGCTTCAACAACTCTCTGATCTTTGTTGCATATTCTCCTGCCGTTTTTTCCTGCTCTGCACCATATAACCCTTCGATTGCTTTAATATGCTTATTTACATCATGTAATATCTGAATGGTTTGATCATACTTTTTTGCCTGGGTCAAATAGTATTCGTATTGTACCTTTGCCTGCTGCTCTAATGCGATCAACTGCTTTTCGTAATAGTTCTTTTCATCTGCCATTTTTACAAAATATAAAAGGTATAAATCTGCCAGAACAATACATCCCATGTTGACTGCACACAAATAATTTTCTTCTCCATTTTTAAAATTCTCTACAATTACACTCATGTTAATCAGACTGTATAGAAGTATAATTCCATACATGATGTACCGTGTCTTTGAATAAGGGACATCACTTTTTTTCACAAACCTGTTTATGAATGTGTAATACAAAAAAATAAGTATCACCTTTGAAAATGTTACCTCAAGGCAATAAAGCATCGTTTCATTCACATTTTTTATATCTGCGGCTTGCAAAATGCATTGTAAAAGAATCACTCCCAATGATTCACAGACAGACATACAAAATACTAATGCTTCACATTCAATAATACGTCTTAAGGGTTTATCTATATCCTCATAATACAGAACATATACTATAATCCCCGTCAAAACGCCCCAGACTACTAGATTTAATATGGAATGATTGAGCATATTTATACAGAATGTAAATATTACTGTGGTAGTCTCAATCACAATATATACATATCTATTTCGACTACTCTTTTTATACTTTCCATTCATAAACTGAAATAATATCGTACTTATTATAAAACATGAAAGTGCATTACATAATACCAGTAAAATCGTATTCATCGTTTCTCCTATGAATTTCTCTGCAAAAATTTATTTACTTCTTCTCTAAAATCGTTGCTTCTCCTTTGTGCAATCTGAAGTTCTTTTCCATTATCCATATAAATAATAAAGTCCTTTATTTTTTCAATATGCCTTAAATTAACCAGATTTCCTCTACAATTCACAACAAAATCATATGGTTGCAGTTCTTCAACCAGTTTTTCAAAGATACAATCATACTCATATGTAATATCAGACAATGCTATCAGTACTTTTCTGGATCTTTTTATGTATTCAAAATATAAAATATCCCTCAGTTTCAGTTTGATCGACAGATACTCTTTTCCATTGCTGTCAGTCACTTTATAAAAATTCTTTTCTACTATGGCATCCGGCAGTTGATTCAGAAGTTCCAATATCTGCAATTCCAGTTTATCATATTCCAATGGTTTACATAGAAATGAAAATGCATGAACTTCGTTAATGACCTGCATACAATATTCTTCATAACTCGTAATATACACTAATTTCACATCTGGAAATTTTTCTTTCAATTTTCTCCCCAGTTTAATACCATTCAGTTCTTCCATCGAAATATCTAAAATTCCGATATCAATACGACTGATATTTTCAAGCATTTGATTTGCAGACATAAATTTCTCTATATGATAAGCAATCTTTTGACTTGTAAAAATCTTATGCAGCATATTCACTGCACACTCAAGATCTGCTATATCGTCATCACAAACAGCAATTTCCAGCATATTACTCACCTTCTTCCTATCTTCCTACTATATCGGTAATTTTTATTTTTCCATTAAATAAATATAAAGTACTCTGCATATTAGTAAACGTCAAATCCTGCGCCTTGGCTAATTAGTTTTTTT
>NZ_QUIU01000059.1:0-2743 GCF_003480225.1 Clostridium sp. AM34-9AC | reverse complement strand
TGCCGTTTCCATTGCCGTTATTGCCGGAATTTCCTTTTCCGTTGTTTCCGCTGCCGGAATTGTCCTTGTTGTTCCCGTTGCCGTTGCCGGAATTACCCTTCCAGTCATCATCGGTATGGAGATTATAGTTCAATAAGAATACCCGGTTGCCGTCACCGTCATAAGCCGCAGCAAGGAGCAGTTCATCCCCGTCACGGACTGCCGCCAGACGATTCTCTACGGAGTATTCATAAGTCCTGTTCACCTTGTCCGTGCCGATCCGCCCGGTCTCACTGATCCGGTTGCCATCCGCATCATAGGTATAGGCAAGGCTGGTGGTCTTCTTGCCATTGTAGAGCTTTTCAGAGATCAGCTGGTTACTCTCATTATACTCATATCTGTGCCACTCCACAACCGTTCCGTTCAAGGCAAGGTTTTCTCCATGTAGGTACGGTTGCCCATGAGGTCATACTCGAACGTGTAGACGTAGGTACCATAATTGTCCTCAAAAAACGCACCCTTTCGCGACAAAAATTTGTTTTAAAAACGGTCCATCTGGTTAGGTGCATCCAGCTAACCATTCCAATCATCTATAAAGATTTCACTTGTCTTGGCAGTATTACTAAATCACTTTTCTATGCTACCTATTTTTTTACTATTGCAGAAGTACACCACCAAAATCCGATAGTGCTTTCAATAAAGAAGATGCTGAGCATATGATGAAGATGAAACTAGGGCAGTATTTTATGAATAAAGACTACTATTTCCAGAAAGTCCGCTTTGATAACGATACGAAGCTAATGGTAAGCAACCGACTTTATAATTCCGAGGTACAATTCCAGTGGACAAATACGAATGAGAATATTACATAATACAAGAGCCAGCTGATACCACCAATGGACAGCTGGCTCAAATACTTACTATTCAGTTTAATTTCTAATGTCCTTAAACGGATACATAATTAAAGCATTATTATCTACCTATAAGTTTTCATCATAAACATTTAATTTTTCTACAAATAGCGTTATATAGGAATTCTTTAAAGCATAAAAACGCTCATCATAAGCAGTTTCAATTTCTATAATTGAATCACCTAATTGAAAAGTGGCACATCCATCTTCATCATATTCAAGCAATAATAAAGTGAGTTGATTTTTTCCATCGAATATTCTCATCTGATATTCTTTTGTATTGTTTACAAATACATTATCATAGCTGTATAGTCCGTCAATATCCAACTCAACACAATATTCCTTTTGGATTGGTCTATTAGTCCCTTTCCATATTCCCTTTGCCATACCGTAATCAGTAGAAAAATAAATGTTCTTATCTAATACTTTGTCAATAACTATTTTCATTTTACCACCTACTCCTTAATCCTAACAAGTGTATTAAAGTAGTCCATAACATCATTCACTGGATCATATTTCCATTCTTCTAGGTGAAAATGGAACTTAGTTGTTCCCATACTATCCATTTCATGATTACCGAATCGTATACTCTTTGTTCCATCTGCGGAAAAAATTCTATTATTATCCAATAATCCTGTCCTTGGATGTATATTGGTTTGATTACTACCCAAATAATCGTCCCAATAATTTGTCACATCACTCGTCTTCACTTGATTAGGTGACTTTATTTCTGGATGTCGCACTACTTGCGTATTAACACTTGGTACATGAGTCTTACTACCACTCTCCGCCACCTCACAGGCAGCACTCTCTCCCTTCATCAGGGCTCCGCCTATTGCCACCAGAAGGTAATCCAATGTTGCCGCTCCGGTTTTCCTGCCGAGTGCAGAATCATATTCCCCGTTCCATGCACCCTTTGCGGTTCTCTTTGCCGCTTCCAGTTTCTCCTGTGGTGAGAAGTTCCTGAAATACTCCACATATGTAAGAGGATTGGCAGCTGCGTTGAGTCCCTTTTGCGTTACGATCAGCAGGCTTAACTGGTAGTCTGCCTTGCTTATGATCTGGACATATTCCAGCCCCTGTCCCACAAAACCCGCATAAAATCCTGCGGTTGCAGTCCTCTGCATCTCTTTGCTGTCAAAGTTTCCCTTGATTGCTTCTCTTATACCTACCAAAGACGAAGGCAGCGTTACCGGCGGCCCCATAATGACATCCCCATAGTCCAGGAAGATCTGTCCTACCTTATTGCCAAGCAGGCCGCTTTCTATGGCATCTTCTATGCCGAGGCGTTTCTTTTCATAGTCTTCCAGGGGCTTTTGTGCCTGTGCATCCGGATCACGGATCCAGCCCTTCAGGTTTTCATAGACCTCGACCCTGTTTCCGCTCGGATCCGTATAATTCAGATAGCTGCTCACGCAGTAATTATACCGGTTGAGCGTCAGCGGTTCTGTCTGGCTGCCGAGGTAGCTGTCTTCGGTGAGGAAGGCCGCCGTTACCACACAGTAATACCTTGTCCTCAGATACTGGCTCTCGATATTCGGGTTGTAGGACTCCCCATTGTAGGCATATTCGTTCTCATACTGCGGAGCACCGAAGGTGATCTCTCCGGTGACACTGTAACGGTAGGACTGGTAGACCTGTCCCTCTTCATTGGTGATGCCGGAGACACTTCCTCTGGCATCGTAGAGGTAGTAGCCGGTGCTGCCATCGAACCGGTCAAGGGAGATCCGGTCGAATCCGCCGTTTATCTCCGCTCCGTAGATATAAGAGGTATCCGTCCTGCCATTGATGTTCTGCTCGACCAGTACCGCGGCATGCTCACGGTTGACATCGTTTAAGTACTCGATCAGTTC
>NZ_QUIU01000058.1:2451-2747 GCF_003480225.1 Clostridium sp. AM34-9AC | reverse complement strand
TAATTCCTACTTTGTGGACATACGGCACAGGGCACAAAAATGTTCTATGATACAGGTAGTTCATCGATGGATTATTCCAATCGAATGACCAGCCTGTGTGGGATATGCTTCCCCGGCGATGTAGCGCCATGACTTTTGGCAGGGATGTGGAGGAACCCTGACCGAAACGAGCGTACCAAAGGGAGCGATACGCCGCTGTGAGATTCAGGGGAGGAACGACACCGGGGAGAACTGGCGAACTGATACCGAAATGATACCGAAACACGACAATCTGATAGGGGGATAGTCTACCCTAT